>DATKNQ010000072.1:0-54070 GCA_035541265.1 Bryobacteraceae bacterium | reverse complement strand
TGGTGGCCAGGGACGGAATCGAACCGCCGACGCCAGCCTTTTCAGGGCTGCGCTCTACCGACTGAGCTACCTGGCCGCTTCAGCGCTATTGTAACAGAACCGCGGCGTGAATACGGCTGGGCTACACCGTTTGCAGCTCTTCCAATGCAGCGCCGGTCGCCTTCTCCACGTCCGCGTGCAGGCTGTTGCCGTGCGCGTCCATCGTCACGATCGCCGCAAAGCCGCGCACCTTCAGCCGCCACATGGCTTCCGGTATCCCGAACTCCATCAGGTACACGTCCGGTACCTCTTCCACCGTCCGGGCATAGTATTGCGCCGCGCCGCCGATCGCGTTCAGATACACCGCGCCGTATTCTTTAAGCGCCGCCAGGGTCTTCGGCCCCATGCCACCCTTGCCGATCACCGCCCGCACCCCGTACCGCCCGATCACGTCCGCCTGATACGGTTCCTCGCGGCTGCTGGTGGTCGGCCCGGCCGCCTTTACCATCCACTTGCCGCCCTCCTGGAGCATCACCGGGCCACAGTGGTACAACACCGCACCGTGCAAATCCACCGGCGGCGGGTTCTTCATCAGGTAGGCGTGCACGTTGTCGCGGCCCGTGAACATTTCCCCGTTGATGATCACCACGTCGCCGACCTTCAGCGAGCGCACCGCCTCTTCGCTCAGCGGCGCGGAGAGCACCACCTCGCGTCCCGTCAACGGAAAGCCTTCCGCTTTCGCCATACGTTCCACGGGGCGGCTCGGGTCGCGATACAACCACTGGGTGATCGCGCCATTGGCCGCGTCCAGGCGCACACCGAGCCGGCGGAATGCCCAGCAATCGTAGGCCACCGACACGAAGAAACTGGCCGGCAGCCGGTTCGCGGCCGTGATCTTGCAGCCGATCAGCGAAGCCTTGCCGCCAAAGCCCATCGCCCCGACGCCTAGCCGGTTGGCCTCGTCCAAGATCTCCGCTTCGAGCTTCGCCAGCACCGGATTCGGGTTCACGTCGTCCAGCGTGCGGAACAGTTGCCCCTTCGCCAGTTCGTAGCCGTGCGCGCGATCGCTGCCGATGCACACACCCAGCGCTCCGGGCGCGCAGCCCTGGCCCTGAGCCTGCCACACGGCGTGCAGGATGCACTTGCGCACGCCTTCCAGATTGCGGTCGGCGCGCCCCAGGTGATCCAGGTTGCAGGGCACGGAATACTGGATATTCTTGTTCTCGCAGCCACCGCCCTTCAGGATCAGCTTGACTTCGATCCCGTCCTGCTCCCATTGCGCGAAGTGCATGACCGGCGTCTCCGGACCCAGATTGTCCCCGCTGTTCTTGCCCGTCAGCGAGTCCACCGAGTTGGGTCGAAGCTTGCCGAGCCGGGTTGCTTCCTTCACGGCCTCCCGAATGGCCCGCGCAATCTCGAGTTGGTTCACGCCGACCGGAGTGCGTACCACGAACGTGGGCATGCCCGTGTCCTGGCAAATTGGCCCCTCATCGTCCGCCGCCATGTCGATGTTGGAGAGGATGATGTTGAGAGCCTGCGACGACTGCGTTGCCGGCGTCTCTCCGCCCGCGGTGAGGGACATGGCTGCCCGCACGTCGGGGGGCAGGTTCGTGGATGTTTGGGTGATGAGTTCGAGCAGGCTGCTGGTGAGAAATTCCATAAAACGGCTCCGTAATTTCTATTTTAGCAACCCGCCGCCGGGCGCCACGTCAGCCGCGGGACGGCAGCATCTCGATCAGGCTGATGCGGAAATCACCTTGAGGGCTGGCAAATGACATCTGCTCGACGGCCTGGATGCCGCACAATGACAGCTTATAATCCGATCCTTCCACAACCGAAGGAATCGACAGATGGACTCCCCGCGGCAGCAGCGACTTCAGATTGCCCGCCACCATGTTCGCCAACTCGCCCATCACATCCCGCACGTCATCGTCGACGGCCGCCGGCCGGTCGATTCCCATGAACAGAGTGGCAAACTCGCAGGCCTGCTGCGCGCCGCACTCCACCAGCGTGGCGCCCTGCCATTCCCCGACGAATTGGACGGCCGAAGTCACATGATCCGGCGGGCGGACCCAGGGCGCGGCAGCCGCTTCGACGCCGGTGTTCATCATCGTCTGAAAAACCATCTCCACGATGCGCGCCAGATCATCCCGGTAAACGCTGAGTGTGAAAGGTACCTGCATTTGATCGTTTCAAGGAGCTTGATAGAACACGGATTGGCCCAGGATCTGCCGGTCGAAGCGATTCGTCAGATTGAGTGTGGTTTCGCTGCCGCCCAGCAACAAGTAGCCTCCACGAAAGAGCGTTCCGTGTATCTCGTTCAAGATCCTCCGTTTGACCTCCATGTCAAAATAGATCAGGACATTGCGGCAGAACACCAGGTCGAAGGGACCCAGCGCCGACATGTGCTCCCGCAGATCGAAAACGCTGAACTCCACCAGCCGCCGGACCTCGTCCTTCAACTGCCACTCGAGTCCGGCGCGCGTGAAGTACTTAATCAGGCAACTGGCCGGCAGACCCCGGTTGACCTCAATCTGCAAATAGCGGCCTGCACGGGCGCGATCCACCATCTTGGTGGAAAGATCCGTGCCCTGAATCTTGATTCTCCAGTCGCCAAGTCCCATCTCGAGCAGCATCATGGCCAGGCTATAGGCCTCTTGACCCGACGAGGACGCCGCCGACCAAAAGCTCAGGCGCCTGGTATCCTGCCGCTGGGCAATCAACGCCGGCAATACGATCGAGCGCAGGGCATCGTACTGAGCGGGATCGCGGAAGAAGAACGTTTCATTGGTGGTCATGGCGTCAACCACCTGCCGTTTCAGGAGCGAGTCATGATTCGGGCTGCCGAGGACGGTGCAGAGATCGTTCAATGATCCCAGCCGCAGGCTTTGCATAATGGGCATCAACCTAGCTTCGAGCAAGTATTGCTTGTCGCCATCCAGGACGATACCGGACTCGCGGTACACATAGTTCTGCAGGAAGCGATAGCTTTCGGGTTGTAGGTCAGTTCCCGCCATGAATCCCTCGCTCTTTCCCAATGTGCTGCAATACTGCGGGCACCACCGCGTCCAAGGGGACTACGCAGTCGGCCAAACCTGCCGTGGTCACCGCGCCGGGCATGCCCCATACCACGCTCGTGGCTTCATCCTGCGCGATGATATGCGCGCCCGCGGCTTTCAACACTTCAGCGCCCCGCAAGCCATCATGGCCCATCCCCGTAAGCACTACGGCAATGGCCGCCCCCCCGAAAACCTCGCCGACCGAACGGAACAACACGTCTACCGAAGGACGGCAGGAATTCTCGGGCGGCGCTTGATCTATCCGGATGACCGGACCGCTGCCACCGGAGCGCACCCACATGTGATAGTCGCCGGGTGCGACCAGGACCTTCCCTGCGGCGACCGGTGTCCCATCGGCGGCTTCCTCGACTCTCAGGCTTGTGCCGGCCTGGAGGCGTTCGGCCAGGAACCTGGTGAACAACGGCGGCATGTGCTGCACGATCAGGATCGGAAGCGGGAAGTCGTCCGGGAACTGAGGCACGATGACGCCCAGAGCCGTGGGCCCGCCTGTCGAGACGCCGACCACGAGCACCTTCGCGCGTCCGCTCCGAAAAGCACTTGCCGGGCGCGGCACGGCCACCTGCACGCGGGTTGCGGGAGCTTCGTTCGCTAACAGAAAAAACTGCCGGATCTTAGGAATCAACTCCGTGCGCAGGCTGGCAAGGGAGCGGTCGAGCGACCCCACGTTCGCCGCCTTGGTCACGTAGTCGTCCGCCCCCAGCACCAGCGACTCCAGCGTCAGCTCCGCGCCGCGCTCCGTCAGGGTGCTGAACATGACCACCCGCGGCCGCGCGTCGTCGTGCCGCAAGCGCCGCAAGACCGCCAATCCGTCCATTTCCGGCATTTCGATGTCGAGCGTGATCACGTCCGGATTCAACTGGGCAATGCGGTCGAGAGCAATCGCACCGTTGGCCGCCACGCCCACGACTTCAAGCGCCGGGTCCTCGGAAAGCGCGTGCGTCACCAGGCGGCGAATCACCACCGAATCATCTACGACCAGCACGCGAATGCGCGCGCCCGGCAAAATGAGTTTTTGTGCAATACCGCCCCGCATGACCGGCCTCTATCGCAGCAAGCCCAACACCCGCAACTTGTCCGCCAGGATTTCCTTGGTGAATGGCTTCATCACGTATTCGTCGGCGCCCGCCGCCAGCGCCTTCACCATCTGCTCCACTTCCGTCTCAGTCGTGACCATCACTACCTTCACGGAGGCGAAGTGCGGATCGGCGCGCAGTTGCTTCACGAATTCGAGCCCGTTCAGACGCGGCATATTCCAGTCGACCAACACCACCGAGATTCCATCGCGCATTAATGCTAGGGCTTCGGCTCCGTCGGCGGCGCTGGACACTTCATAGCCCAGCTCGGCCAAATTCCGGGATACAATCATGCGGACCGCCTTCGAGTCGTCAACCACCAAGGCTTGGGACATAAAATCCTCACCTATGTTATCGGGCGGTCCCGCCGGGGACTTTAGAAGTCGGCCGCCCCAGCTAAGGAGATCGCGCGTGCCGTTTTCTCAGCAGTCGATTGACGAACCGGCAGCCTGGGCCTCAAACTGTTACGTTGCGAGCCGTTCTGGCGGCTAGAAGCAAGGACTTGCGATGATTCTAGGAACTCTGGTACTACTGGCAGCGGCGATACCGCAACTACAAAACGGCAATTTTGACAGCGGCCTCGTGGGTTGGACCGCGGAAAGTCACGGCGACTCCGGTCACCAGGCTGAGGTTCGCGTGGAGGACGCCCCGGGAAGTGGGCAGCGGCACGCATTGGTGATCGAGCCGCGAGCGCAGCAGCGCGCGGAAGTCGTGCAGACGGTGTACCTCACCCCAGGCAAGCTCTGGCGCCTGACCGCCCGGGCCCACGGCGCAGACGGTGGCGGCTCACGCGCCTGCATCGAAGTCACCACGCCGTCCGGGACCATTGGTTCCTCGACGTCCGCGGGTGAGTCGCAGTGGTCGCGCCTGGAGGTTGTGTTCAGAGTGACATCGCCCGGCGAGGCCGTCATTCACCTGGAGAACTCGGCCGCCGGACCGGAAGCCGCCATCGGAGAGGTACGGTTCGCCGGCGTGCGGTTGGAACCTGTCGCTGAACCAGATCCAGGCGAGCTTCGCATCGATCTGCGCCGCACCGGCAATCATCCCATCGATCCGAAGCAGCAAGGACAGTTCGTGGAAATGCTCTGCCGCCTGATCCCCTCGATGCTGGCGCAGCAGGTAGACAATGACAGCTTCGAAGAGGAGACGCCTTATCGATTCTCGTATGTCAAAGAAACGGACCACCCCTCCCGGCCCTGGTATCCAGTGGGCTCTGTGCAGGTGGCGGACTACTCCATGGACACGCAAGATCCGTACAACGGAGGGCGCTCACTGAAGATCACCATCCATCTGCCGCACGCGCGGGCGGGCATCGCGCAAGACGGCTTTTACTTTGAGAGCGGCGTGCGCTACCGCCTACGGCTGCACCTGAAGGGAGACGGCCAGGCGGTGCGAGCGGTTCTGCGCGATTCGCAGGGCAACCTCTCGACACCGGCGGAATTGGGATCCGCGCCCACCCGGTGGCAGGCGTCTGAAGCTGTGCTGACGGCCAGCCGGACTTCCGATTCCGCCACACTGTTGATTGATTTCGAAGGCGCCGGAACTCTGTGGCTGGACCGCGTTTACTTGATCGGCGAAGATGCCGTGCAGGGCATCTGGCGGCCGGATGTAGTGGCGGCGCTGCGGGATCTCAAGCCGGGCGTGATCCGGTTCGGCGGCACGGCCATTGAAGGCTTCGAATGGGATCGCGCGATCGGGGACTGGGATACGCGCGCGCCCTTTCCGACCTACTGGGGCGGGCTGGAGCCGAACTTCGTGGGGATCGAGGAATTCGTTCGTCTGTGCCAGTTGGTGGGCGCAGAACCGCTGATCTGCGTCCGCTGGACGGGCAAGCAGCCCGCGGATGCCGCTGCCGAGGTGGAGTACATGAATGGCGGTCCGGAGACGCGTTGGGGCAAACTGCGCGCGCGCAATGGCCACCCGCAGCCCTACGCGGTGAAATACTGGCAGATCGGCAATGAGATCGGTGACCGCGGCTATGAACAGTCGATCGCCGCCTTTGCCCGCGCGATGCGCGCGGCCGACCCGTCGATCAAGCTGATGAGTTCCTATCCCCGGCCGGACTTGCTCGCACGCGCCGGGGGCCAATTAGATTATCTTTGCCCGCACCACTACGGCTTTGGCGATATGACCGAGGTGGTGCGCGACTTCGAATCGCTGCGGAAACAGATTGCCGAAAACCAGGGCGGGCGAAACGTCAAAATCGCGGTCACTGAATGGAACACCACGGGCGGCGACTTTGGATTGAAGCGCGGGATTCTGCAATCCCTGGGCAACGCCCTGGATTGCTCGCGTTACCATAACCTGCTGCATCGCTATGCGGACCTGGTGGAGATGGGCATGCGGTCCAATCTGATCGACAGCTTTGGCTCCGGCGCGATGGTGACTGGCCCGGGCTGGATCTATCGGGCACCGACTTATTATGCAGAGCAGCTCTACAGCCGCGCGAGCGGTTCGTATCCGCTGCCGGTAGAGCGCCAGAGTTCTCTTCCGTGGCAACTCCAGCAACCGGATGTCAGCGTCACGCTCAGTGCGGATGGACATTTGTTGCGGATCTATGCGGTGAACTCGACGCCTGCGCGCCTGTCGCCCGCGTTTGTGCTGGCAGGCTCCAGGTTACAAGCCGCGGGCGCCACGCAATTCGTTTTGAAGAACACGGAGGGACGGCCCAACACGGAGGCCATGAACTCGGCAAGCAACCGGCTGGCGGTCGCCGTCGATCGCATGCACGTTCCGCTCAGTGGAACGCGACTTTCGGTTTCACTCGATCCTTACAGCCTGACGCTGCTCGAGGTACATCTGGGTCAGTGATTGGCGGGAGCGCCGCCCGCCACGCCGTGGCAGCGGGGCGAGCAGATCAGATTAAAGGATGGGGCGCCGCTGAGCCTCACTCGCTCCCGGCGCCCAGGTAGGCTTGACGGAGATTCAGCCGCGTACTACCACTTCAGGCGCAGCGCAAACTGCAGAATTCGCGGATCGAACGCCGAGTTAATCACCATGAAGTTGCCCGAAAGCAAGTCACCGGTCGGATTCTGCAGGTTCACGCGGTTGAAGGCGTTGAACGCTTCCGCGCGGAACTGAATCGCAGCCCGCTCCGCGATTGGGAACTCCTTCTGCAAAGAAAGATCGGTGGACACAAATCCAGGACCGATAAAAACGTTCCGTCCGACGTTACCGAATGTGCCCAGCGCATTGGTGGTGAAGGCCGCGGGATTCAGCCATTCCTGAATCTGTTGCCCGCGGCTGCGGCTGCCCGAGATGTACGGGTCGCCGATCAAATCGGGCCGGTCGGTCCCGACGCCGGAGTAGGAGTTGTCTACGTCGCTGTAGAGCGGAAAGGGCTGGCCGCTATGCGCCGAGACGATGCCCGAAAGCTGCCAACCGCCCAACAGCGCATTGGCGGCCCGGCCGCTCAGTTTGACCGGCAGATCCCACAGGCCGGACAAATTAAACACCTGTTTGTGGTTGAAATCCGACAACCCGCGGTCGAAGGCCCGGTCGAATGGATCGGTGACCGTCTGACCGGTCTGCTTGTTGTAGGAACTGGTGTCGATCGATTTCGCGAACGTGTAATTAGCCAGAATCGTGAAGCGGTTTGAAAAGCGCCGCTCCAGGTTCAATTGCAACGATTGGTAGCTGGAATTGTCGCCTGGCTCGACGAGTGTCATCTGGCCGAAATCCGGGTACATCGGACGGCGCTCATCGGTAGTGGACGAAGTGGCTCCCGGAGAGTAGATGGCCGCGTTGCCTTCTCTGAGGCTCGCCAGATGCGTGCCCTTCGATGCGGCGTAGGCCACGCGCGCCACCATGTTTCCGGGCAACTGGCGCTCGATCGTAAGGTTCCAACTCTGTAGCTGCGCGTTGCGCAGCCCTTCCGTCGCCATGTAGGCTACATCCGGCAGCACGAATTGCACATCGCGCGGCGGGGTGATACTCGCCGGGAATGGATTGGTCCCGCCGGCATACGGGCTGCTCAGGCTGTTGTTCGCGTTGCCGCTGACGTTCACGACCGTGCCGAAGGGAGCCTGGTCTGCCTGCGAGTTCGTGGAGATGGTGTTGGGCCGGTCGTAGTAGATGCCGTATCCGCCGCGTACGGCCGTTTTACCGTCGCCGAACACGTCCCATGCAAAACCCACGCGCGGCCCAAGGTTCGCCCACCGCCGCGGATACACGCCGGGAGGCACACCTGGATCGCCTGCATACAAAATGCCCGGCGGCGCGTTCACATAGCGCGTGGACTGCTGGCCCGGAAAGTAGGCGGCCAGCTTCCCATGTTCATCGGTGTAGGGGAAGAACGGATCCCATCGCAGGCCGAGATCGAGCGTCAGACGGCGGGACACACGATAGGAATCCTGCACAAACGCCGACACGATGTTGAAGCGCGTGTTCTTATACTCGCCGACGCCTTGCTCCAGGTTGTAGAACTTCCCGAGCATGAAGTCGGCCAAGGCATCGGTCGTGAACGGCGCCGAGCCGTCGAATGTGAAATAGCCGTTGGCGCGGTAGTCGTTGTTGATGTCTCCCAGCCCATGGCCATACTCGACGCCCATGCTCAATTGGTGCTGCCCTTTTGTCCAGCGCAGCGTGTCGTTGGCCTGATACTCCTCGCGCAAGAAACTGTTGGTGTCGTTGGTGTCCAGCAGGAAGTATCCGTTCACCTGAAGGTAGATCTCGGGTGTCTTGTCGTTATACATTTGCGCGCCGAGATCGGCAAAGCCCTGCGCCGGATAAATCGGCTGATTCAGATTGTTCGTGCGGTTGTAGGAGAACAATGCCGTGTTCACCACTGTCGGGCTGATCGTGTAAGTGTCGGTGACCGCGACGCTCGTGTTGCGCCAGGCGGCGCCCGGCTGCGAGGAGAAGTAGTTCCCGGGCGCCAGGAAAGCCTGCTGGTTGGCTTTGGAGGTGAAGAACCGGCCGCTCAGCCGGTGCCTGTCCGTGATGTTCTGGTCCCCCCGGACCATGAACTGGTTGTCGTCCAGGTTATTCGGCAGGGCGTAGTCGATGGTCGATTGGCCAGCCGCCGGAGCCGGGATATAGTTCTTCAGAATCGCCGCGCTGATAGGGTTGAAATCGGTGGCGGGTATCTGGTTGTTGGGGAATGGAACACCGCTGGCTGGGTCGTAGATGGCGTGACCCAAGGCGGAGAAGTCGCCGTTGCGCTCCTCGTTGGTGGGCACCTGCTGCTCCGCTTTGGACGGCGCTTGCCGCACCTTGGTCCCCTGGAACGAGAAAAAGAAGAAGGTCTTGTTGCGCCCGTCGTAGATCTTGGGCAGATACACCGGCCCGCCCACCGTGGCGCCGTACTGGTTTCTCTTCAGCCCGTCGCTCTGCTTGCCGCCGTTGGCGTTGATGGGCGCGAAAAAGTTGGCGGCGTTCAGGTCGTTGTTGCGCACGTACTCGAAGGCGCTGCCGTGCAGCGCGTTGGTGCCCGAGCGCGTGACCGCGTTGACAATGCCGCCAACATTGCGCCCGAATTCCGCCGAGAACGTGTTGGTCTGTACGCTGAACTCTTGCAGCGCGTCCGGATCCGGCATGGGATTCGGAGCGTTGCTGTAGTGATCGTTGTCCTCCGCGCCGTCCAGAATATAGTTGGTCGTGTTGGCGCGTCCGCCGTTAACCGACACTGGCGTCACACCGGGGTAAGTCGTGCCCGAAGTGACGTTTGAGTTGAGCACGTCGGCTTGCACGCCGGCCACCAGTTGCATCAACTGGGTGGGGTTCCGTCCGTTCAGCGGCAGGTTCTCGATCCGTTGCTCGTCCACGACGTTGCGCAGCGTGATCGACTCGGTGTCCACCGTCTGCACCGCGCCCGATACCTCTACGCTCTGCGCGATGTCGCCGACCTCCAGCGGGATATCCACGCGCAGCGTCTCGTTGACTTGGACACGCAGGTCTTTGGCGATGAACCTGCGGAAACCCTTGGGCTCGGCCGTGAGTTGATACAGTCCCGCGGGCAAACCCAGGATGCTGTAAAGGCCCGTGGCGTCGGTCGTCGCGCGGAACACTGCGTTGGTGCCGGTGTTGGTGGCCGTCACTTCCACGCCCGGCGCGACGGCGCCGCTCGCGTCCTTCACGACTCCATCGATAGCTCCAGTCACGTCGGCGGCGTTGAGCGATACCGCCGCGACCCCGAATAACAGCGCGAACAAATAGGCTGGCCTGGCTCTTAACATGGGCTGCGTTCCTTTCCGTTTCTTGAACTCCGAAGCGAGATCTTCGTCAGTCTACCACTATCGAAAACGCGGATCAATAGTTTTGAAACACGTTTCATATTAGAAACATTCATTTTTTCAGACGCCGCGCGCGGCGCGCGGCGGTGGCCGTAGAATCGCGCGGCACCAACTCCGCGGGCAGAATCACCCGCCGCGCCGCTGGTGGTTCGTCCGCCTCAATCAACTTCAAAGCAAGTCCCGCGGCGCGTTCGCCAATCCGATAGCTGTTCTGGTCGATACTGCTGAGCGGGATGCGCAGCAGGTCCGCGTAGCGGATGTTGTCGACACCGATCACGGCGATCTCGCCGGGGACCCGCAAGCCCTCCCGCAAGATGGCCCGCAGCGCGCCGATGGCGACTTCGTCGTTGTAGCAGAACACGCCGTCCGGTCGGCGCGGCATCGCCAGCAGCCGGCTCATGGCCACGAAGCCCTGCTCCTCCGAGCGCGCGTCGCCGCCTTTGACTCGCACCACATAGTCCGGATGGAGCGCCATACCGTGCTTGCGGAGCGCCTCTTCATAGCCCTTCAGACGGCCTTCGGCAGTGCTCACATCGGGCCCGCGCAAATGCGCGATCAGTTTGCAGCCGCGTTCGATCAGGTGTTCCGTGGCGGCTTTCCCGATCGCCTGGTCGTCCACGCCCACGTAGTTGGCGTCGAGGCCGGGAAATTCCCGGTCGATTAACACGTAGGGGGCGCGGCTCTCCTGCAGGCGCTCGAAACTCGGGCTCGCGATCGAGGTTTGCACCGACGCCAGGATCACGGCATCCACCTGGCGCGCCAGCATGCGTTCCAGTTCGCTCTGCTCCAGGGCGGGATTGTCTTCCGAGGAGGCGATGATCAGGCCGTAGTCCCGCGCGCGGATGCGCCGCGCGATGGCCTTCGCAATTTCACTGAAAAACGGATGTTCCAGATCTGGAACGATCAGCCCGATGGATAGGCTGCGGCCCGTGGCCAGGCTTTGCGCGGCATGATTGGGTGCGTAGTTCAGTTCGCGCACGCGCTGCAGCACCCGCTCGCGGGTGGCCTTGCTGATGTCCCCGTGGTTCCGCAGCACCTTGGACACGGTCATTACCGAGACATTCAGGTCCCGGGCGATGTCTTTCATCCGGATCGCCAATGATTTCTCCCGGCGGCGCCATTGACTTGCGCCCGTTCCGCATTCTACACTACTTTACCGGTAACCTTTACCGGTCACTGTACCGCATGAAAAACGCCGAGTCCAGCCCGCTGAAAAAAATTCTTCTGGTGGGCGACATGAACGTCGACATGATTCTGCAGGGCTACCGGTCTTTCCCCGCCCCGGGGCGCGAGACCCTGGTCAACGACTTCGTCATGACCCTGGGATCGTCAACAGCGATCACCGGCGCCGGACTGACCCGCCTCGGACACACCGTAGCCTTCGCCGGCCTGATGGGCGCGGACGACGCCGGTGCTTTCTGCCTGCGCCGCCTGGCGGCCCTCGGCATCGACACGTCTCGCACCCAGGTGGACCCCGGACACAAGACCGCGGTCACGGTGGCCATCTCGTCGCCGGACGACCGTAGCCTGGTTACATTTCTGGGAACCATTCCATTCCTGACGCCGGCCGCCATTCCGGATACATATTTTGCGGGATTCGATCACTTGCATAGCTCCTCTTATTTCCTGCAAACCGGCATGCTTCCCGATGGTTTCGCGGACGTCTTCCGGCGCGCGCGCCAGCACGGCCTGACCGTCTCGCTCGATCCGGCCTGTGACCCGGAGCTTGAGTGGAAATCGGGACTGCGAGAAACGCTCCCGTATGTAGATGTCTTTTTGCCCAACGAAACCGAATTGCGCGGCGTCACCGGCGAGGCGGATCCGGTGGCCGGACTGCGGGCGCTGGCGGGAACCTGCGGGCTGGCGGTCGTGAAACTGGGGGCCAGCGGCGCCATGGCGCTCCAGGATGGACAGCCGGTGCGCGTGCGAGCGCCCGCCGTAACGCCGCTCGACCCGACCGGCGCGGGCGATAACTTCAACTCAGGCTTTCTCCACGCATGGCTCGAAGGCCGGGCGCTGGCCGAGGCCCTGCGTCTTGGCGTGGCGTGCGGATCGTTCGCGGTCCGGGCCATGGGGGGCACGGGAGCCCAAGCCACGGAACAGGAAGCGCTCGAACTTCTGAGCGCGCATAAGGAACAGGAACAGGCATGAAGGGCGGAATCGATTTTCACACTCATCCGGTGCTGGCGCGCGAAATGGTGGCGCACCATCCGGAACTGGAAAAAGCCGCGCGCGCGACTTACTTCATCGGCAATAACTTTCAGCCGCTGGAAGTGATGCTGCTCGAGCTGGATCTCGCCGGCATCGACAAGGCCGTGGTAGTGCCCGTGGACGCCACCACCAGGCGCAACGCCACCATTTATACCAACGAGCAGATCGTGGAGGTCTGCGCCATGTCGGACCGGCTGATCGGTTTCGCCAGCGTGGATCCGCATCAGCCCGACGCGCCGGAAAAGCTGGAACACGCCGTTGGCAAGCTTGAGCTGCGGGGCCTGAAACTGTCGCCCCCGATGCAGGAATTTTTCCCGGATGACCCCTTGGCGTTCCCGGTTTATGAGAAGGCGCGCGCATTGGGAATCCCGATCCTTTTTCATGCGGGAATGAGCTGGCAGCCGGGCAGCAAACTCAAATACGGGCACCCGCTGCGGTTCGAGGACGTGGCCGCGTCTTTCCCCGGCCTCAACATCGTGCTCGCGCACCTGGCATGGCCCTGGGTGGTGGATGCGGTGGCCCTGGCGCTCAAGTATCCCAACATCCACCTGGATACCTCGGCACTCTACTTCGACAATCCCGTGGATTTCCTGCGCTACGCCATGACCCAACAAGTCCCCCTCACCGTGTTCGAGCGCAGCCTGCGCAAGCAACTCATCTTTGGATCGGATAATCCGCGCATTGAAACCAAGGCTATGGCGAAAGCTGTCCGCTCACTGGGGCTTTCCGAAGAGTGCCTGGAACTGGTCTTCCGCGCGAATGCGGAGCGCCTGCTGGGAGGCCGCATATGATCATCCGCCACCGCAAAATCGAAATCATCTCGCGCAAAGAGTTCGAGATGATCGATCTCACCGCGATGGTGGAACAGTTCCTCGCGGAAACGGCAGTCTCCAACGGAATGGTTTTTATCATGACCGCCCACACCACCTCCAGCATCGTGGTGACCGAGGGCGTGGAATGCCTGGAGCGCGACATCCCGCTGCATCTCGAACGGCTCGCGCCCAAGGTTCCGGAGCCGGGCACCTTCGGCTACTACCACAACCGCATGCTGGACTTCGATGGACGCCTGGGCTTCAACGCCGGGGATCATTTGAAAAGCGTACTGGGAGGCGTGCACGCCATGTTTGCGATCGCGGATGGAGAGTTGCTCAAAGGAAGCCGGCAGCGCGTGTACTTTGTGGAGTACGATGGCCCGCTGGCCCGTACGGTCTTTCTGCAAGTGATGGGCGAACCGGCGGAGGCGCGGGCATGAAGCGCGTGCTGGTGACGGGCGCGAGCGGCCGCATCGGCCGCCGCGTGGTGCCGCTCCTGTTGGAACGCGGATATGCGGTCCGCTGCCTGGTGCATCGCACCCCTTTGCCGGCAGCCTGGGCCGCGGAAGTGGAATCGGTTGGCGCAGGGGAGGAACAAGCAGTAACCGGAGTCCAGGCAGTTGTGCACCTGGCGGGGGTAATGCCGCCGGCGTCCGACGAAGACGTATTTCAGGTCAACGTCGACGGCACCCGCCGGCTACTGCGCGCCGTAGCAGAAAATGGGAAGCCGTGTTTCATTTTCGCCAGCTCCGACGCCACCTACTGTACCGGCTGGAGCCTGACCGGTTATAGCGCACCGATCGCCGAAGACGCCGCGCAGCACCCTACCGTGTTCTACGGCCTTTCGAAGGTGATGGGCGAGCGCCTGGCGCTGTACTACGAGGAAACAGCAGGCTTACCCGTTGTGCGGCTGCGCTTTGTGTGGACGCTCGACCCGCCCGAGATTCTGGATCTGTTTACAAAAGCCCCTTACAAGGACTTTGTCGCGCCGGAAGAACGCGCGCGCTGGGAAGGCAACGTGGTGGCGATTCCGCTCGAGCAGGACGGCAGCCCGTTCACCGAGCACGTCTGCGATGCCCGCGATGCTGCCTCGGCCGTGGTCCTCGCTCTCGAAAGCCGCGACGCCACCGGGCAAGCCTTCAACATCGCCGGGCCGGCATCGTTCCGCTACACCGAAGTGGGACCGCAAGTGGCCAGCCGCCTCGGCGCGGAACCGGTCGCCCTGCGCTGCGCCGGCATTCACTCTTACTCGCTGAGCATCGATAAAGCTCGCAGGTTGCTCGGCTATTCCCCTAAATATCGGGTCGAAGATTCCCTCGACGAGGCTATTCATCTATGTCCCAAACCATCACTACAGACGAACTAACAAAGAAGAATTTGAAGGCCGAGATCTTCTCGGCCCCGGTCGTCGCCGATGAACTCGCCCGCATGTGGAGCGAGAAGCGCGGCGGCATCCAGGAGGTTGCCAAAGACATCCACGCGCGGAAACCGCGCAACCTGGTCTACTTCGGCAGCGGCGGCTCGGCGGCGGCCCTCTACAGCGGCTATTGGGCCGGGCTGCATTTTTTGAAACTGCCGGTTCATTATCTGCTGGCGCCGGATATCGTGGCTGCGGCGCCCGCAATCATTGACGATCAGTCGGTGGCCATCGGTGCCAGTTATTCCGGCAAGACCGTCGACACCATCCAAGCCAAGGGTGTCATCCTGCGGCAGCGCGCCCCGCTGTTTGCGATCACGCGCCGCGCGGACGCCGAGTTGGCCAAAGCTTCCACCTGGTCGATTACGTATGAATCGATCGCGCTCTACAGCTCGCCCGCCTACCTCACCATGATGCTGACCATCGAGCTGGCGCGTTTGCGCGGCGAAGGATCGGCGGAGCTTGACCGGTTCGAAGAGGCCCTTCATGGCCTGCCCGCGCTGCTCAATCGGACATACGAACCCAGCCGTCAGATGGCGGAGAGCCTGGCTCCGGCACTCGAAGGCGGCAAGCTCAACGTGCTAGCCGGCGGCGCGGCTTACGCGCTCGGCCACATGATGGCATACGACATGTTCGGCGAATTCCTCAAAGATCACTGCGCGTTCATTCACGCCGGAGAGTTCCGCCACGGCCCGCTCGAAACCGTGCGCCCCGGCGAGCCCAACATGCTCTACCTGATGGGCAACGATGCGTCCCGCCAGTTCTCGCAGGCCGGCATCTCGTTCGGCAAATCGAACGGCGCCAACGTCGTCGTCTTCGATGCCTCCGAACTGGATTCCACCGCGCATCCGTTGCTCGACGCGCTGGTGCTGTATATCTCGCAACTCTGGCTGCTGTACTATCGCGCCACCAACCGTGGGGTCGACCTGGAAGACTACAAGTACATGCACGTGGTGCCGTTTGCCGCGGGTGACACCTACTTTTAGGCGCAACATGCTCGCACTTCAAATTCCCCGCATCGGCCAACTCGGCCTGGTCGATTTGCCGCGGCCGGAAGCGCGACCCGGTTCGATTCTCCTCCGGGTCGCGGCTTCCGGCATTTGCGGCACCGATCCCCATATCCTGCATGGCCTGTACCCGGCAAACCTGCCGATCGTCCCCGGACACGAGTTCGCCGGCGTCGTGGAAGCGGTGGGCGACGGCGTGGAAGGACTGGCGCCCGGCGATCATGTCGCTGTCGATCCAAACATTTTGTGCGGTGTCTGTTCTTTCTGCCGGCGCGGAAAAGCGCACCTGTGCAAGAACCTGGTGGCCTTGGGCGTCAACATCCCGGGCGGTTTCGCGGAGTATTGCTCGGTTCCGGCCGCGCAGGCCTACCGCGTGCCGCGCGATTTTCCGCTGGCCTATGCGGCGCTGGCCGAGCCGGTGGGCTGTTGCCTGCGCGGCGTGGACCTGGCGGGCATCGTTTCGGGCGACCGCGTGGTGATCTTCGGCGCCGGCCCGATGGGCGCGATCATCCTGCAGCTCGCCCTGATGCAAGGGGCCAGTGAAGTGATCGTGGCCGATCCGCAGCCTGGCCGCCGCCGCCGTGCCGAGGCCCTGGGTGCGGCATGGACGCTCGATCCCGCGCGCGATCCGGTGGTGGACGCCATTCGCGCGCGGCACCCGGATGGCGCGGAAGTGGTGTTCGATTGCTCGGGCAACGTCGCGGCCATCAAGCTGGCGCTGCCGCTGGTCATGCGCGGGGGCACCCTGATGCTCTACGGCGTTTGCCACAAGGATCACGACCTGGCCGTGAATCCGTTCTGGATCAACGATAACGAAATCACCATTCGCGGGTCCTACAACAACCCGAACACTATGTCACGGGCGCTCGACCTGCTGGTCAGCGGCCGCTTGAACGCGGAGGCGGTCGCCACTCACAGGTTTCCGCTCAGCAAAAGCCTGGAGGCGTTCCAGGCCACCGGCAGCGACGAGTGTCTGAAGATCCTAGTGGAGCCTTAAGGAGGGCGAAGTCATGCGGGCATTACTGGCACTGGCCGCGCTGTTCGCCGGATTAGCAGCCGCGGCCGATACTTACAAAACCACGATCGTCTATCGCCAGCCGGAGCGTTTCGCCGGTTGGCCCGCCAATCATGGGATATGGGCGTGGGGCAACGAAATTCTGGTGGGCTTCGAGGCCGGATATTTCCACCTGCGCCGTCCCGGCGAGCGCGAACACTCCATCGATTACCACCGTGGCGAAGAGCATCTGCTGGCGCGCTCGCTCGATGGCGGCGAGACGTGGAGCATCGAGAAACCCGCAGGATTGCGTCCGCCGCCGCGAGCCAGGATCGCGGGCGTTCCGGCGGAGCCCGGCGGCAGGCCGATCAGCGATTTTAATGGTTCGATCGATTTCGCGAACCCCGGGTTCGCCATCACTTTCCGCATGGAGGATATCCACATCGGGCCTTCCCGTTTCTATTACACGCTCGACAAAGGGAAGATCTGGCAGGGACCATACCGCGTCCCGGACTTCGGCCAGAAAGGGATTGCCGCGCGTACGGACTATCTGATCGACAACGGCTCCACCCTCACCGTGTTCCTCACGGCCGCAAAGTCCAACCGCAAGGAAGGGCGTGTCATTTGCGTGCGCACTTCCGATGGCGGGCGGACCTGGAAGTTTGTCTCGTATGTGACACCCGAACCCGCGGGCGCCGATCACGCCATCATGCCGTCATCCGTGCGGCTGTCTGCGCACGACATTCTCACCGCTGTGCGCTACCGCCAGTGGATCGATCTGTATCGCACGAACGACAATGGGCTGACCTGGCAATACGCGGGACGTCCCGCGCCGGGCATCGACAATCCGCCGAGCCTGGTGCATCTGCGGGACGGGCGGCTGGTTCTGACCTACGGCCGGCGGGAGGCGCCCTTCGGGATTCGCGCGCGCGTCAGCGCCGACGAAGGCAAAACATGGAGCCCGGAAATCGTTTTGCGTGCCGACGGCGGCTGCTGGGACCTGGGCTATACCAGAAGCGTCCAGCGCCCCGACGGCAAAGTGGTCACCGTGTATTACTACAACACAGACTGCGCGGCCGAGCGCTTCATTGCGGCCACTATCTGGCAGCCGTAACGGTAGCGCGTCACCCCTTCGCCAGAATCCTGGCGATCTCCGCGGCGGCGCCCTTCACGGCCGCGACCAGCCTTTCCCGGTCGGTGAAGCGCATCTTGGGCATCGAGAGGCTGACGGCCGCGGTCACCTTGCCGCCGGGACCCGTGATGGGCGCCGCCAGGCAGCAGCCATCGAGCGCGCTCTCCTCCAGGTCGGTCGCATAACCGCGCGACCGCACCAGTTCCAGTTCGCGGTGCAGAGCCAGCTCTTCGGTGATCGTCTTGTCCGTCAGCTTCATCACGCCATACGAATGGATCAGGCGGTCGCGTTCGTCGTCGGGTTGGAAAGCGGTGATGCATTTCCCCAGCGAGCTGGCATGCGGCGGAATCAGGCCGCCCGCCACGTTCCCCATGCGCACGCGCTGCGGGCTGTCCACCACCGCCGTCACCTCGATGTGATTGTTGAATAGCACGGCCAGGCTCACGGTTTCGCGAAACTCGCGGCTTAACTGGCGCATGGGCAGCGTCGCGGCATCCGTGATCGCCGCCGCCAGCTTAGCCGGAAAGGAACTCGGCCCTTTCTCGCCCACCCGGAAACGGTCTCCATCCACCCGCTGCGCGTATCCCGTGATCTCCAGCGTCCGCAAGATCCGGAACGCGGAGCTCTTCGGCAATTTAGTCCGGCTGGTGACTTCCCGCAGGGTTAGCGGCGCGCTGCTGGCTTGCAACGTCTCGAGGACTGCAAAAGCGTTGCCGATCGCTCGCGAAAAATAACGATCCGGCTTTTCCGCCGGCTTCCGCTCCCGCATTTTCGTGGATTTCGGGTTCTGTACCATCACGGTTTCACCGAGTATAGCATTCAACCCATGAAACAGCAACGGATTGCTGTCTCCTATATGAAACACGTCTCATTTTTGTTTGACGCGCCGCCCGGCAGCGTGCTAGATTTGCCTGCGGTACATCTTTGTGAGCAAGCACGCTACTCAACGATTGTCCGGTGCGTTCGCGGCCTTGATCACGCCCGTCGATGAGCACGGCGGAACGGACCTGCCCACGCTCGACAGAGTCGTCGACTTCGTGATGGGGCACGGTATTCATGGCGTGGTCGCCGGCGGCGGAACGGCAGAGTATCCGCACTTTGGCGTCGGCGAGCGCGCCTCAGCCATCGCCCGCATCCGCCGAAGGCTCCAGGCGTCCGCCCCGTTGATCGCTTCCATCGGGACATCTTCGATACACACCACGCTGCAACTGGCGCGGCGCGCCGCCGATGAAGGCGCGGACTATTTGCTGATTCCCGCTCCCTACTTCTTTAACTACAACCAGGACGATCTGGCCGCTTTCTGCGAGCGCGTCTGCGAATCGGTTACGCTGCCCTGCCTGCTGTACAACCTGCCGTCGTTCACAGCCGGTTTCACGGTGGAAACCGCCGCGCGCCTCCTGGAGTCCGTTCCGAACCTGGTAGGCATGAAAGATTCGAGCGGGGACCAGGCCAATCTGGCGCCGTTGGCCGAGATCCGCGGCCGTTTGCCCGTGTCCATATTTGTGGGCGATGACAGCATGCTGCTGCCGGCGCTGGCCGCCGGTTGGGATGGCGTCATTTCGGGCATCGCGTGCTTCGCGCCCGAGCTGATTCTCTCCGTCTATCGCGCTTGGTGCGCCGGAAAAACGGAGGAGGCGGCCTCCCAGCAGCGCGTGCTGGACGAGTCGATTGAGAAACTGGTGCGCATGCCGATCCCGTGGGGCGTGCGCATCGGTTTGGAGATGCGCGGAATTCCCAGCGGCCCGCTGCACCAACCCGTGGCCGAATCGAGGAAAGCGGCTATCGCCGATTTCCGGGCCTGGGTCCGCGACTGGTGCAAATCATGAAAGCGGTTGGAGTGATTCCCGCGCGTTACAAGTCGACGCGCCTCGAGGGCAAGCCCCTCGCCGATATCCACGGACGCCCCATGGTCTGGCACGTCTATGAGCGCGCCGCGCGAGCCGGTTCGCTGGGCTCGGTTGTGGTGGCCACTGACGACGAGCGTATTCGGAGCGCCGTCATCGAACTGGGCGGCCGCGCCATGATGACTCGCGCCGATCATTTCAGCGGCACCGACCGGGTGGCCGAAGTGGCCGAATCCGTCGCTGGCGAGATCTTCGTGAATATCCAAGGGGACGAGCCCCTGATCGACCCGCGCATGATCGACGAGTGCGTGGAAGCCCTGGTGGCTAATCCCCAGGCGGCCATGTCCACGTTAATGAAGTGCGTACCCGAATCCGCCTACGGCGACCTCAGCGTGGTGAAAGTGGTCTGCGATCTGAAGGGCCGGGCCCTGTACTTCTCGCGCTCGCTGATCCCCTTTCCGCGCACGCGCACCGCCCGGTTCCGGGTCTTCGAGCACATCGGCCTGTACGCCTACACCCGCCCGGGGCTGGCCACGCTCGCGCACTTACCGCCCTCTCCACTCGAGGAGATCGAAGGACTGGAGCAGTTGCGCGCACTCGAGAACGGCCTGGCCATTCAGGTGGCCGAAACCCGCTGCGACGGACAACTGGTGTCGGTGGACACGGCCCAGGATCTCGAACGTGTGCGGCAGATTCTGGAGAGAGAAGTCGTCGCATGAGGCCCGCCGCCGAATACCTGCGGAGCCTGCGCGACGCGCTGCCATCCACCACGGCGCAGCATCTGGATGCAGCCATCGACCGCATCGCGGAGGCTAAGGAAAAAGGCAGACGAGTCGCAGTCATCACCGGCAGCGGCCCGAACATTCACGAAGGCGTCACCACCCTGATCGCGGAATTGATCCGCAAAGAAGTGGTAGATGGCGTGATCACCAGTTCCGCGGTGATTGCGCATGAAATGGCCGGTACGCTCGATCGGGTGTGGCGCGTCACGGCGGATGGCTCCACGCGGCTGCCCTTGCCGGACGCCGTATTGCCGCGCGGCCGAGTATTCGAGGTCACGCAGCTCGAGGCCGCGGAGCGCGCAGCGGTCGCCAAAGAGATGCCGCACGGCTGGGATCTCTATGACGCGCTGCGCGAGAGTCCCGGCCAGAGCGTGATCAAAGCGGCCGGCAACATGGCGTGGCCCCTGGGGCTGCGGACCGAGCGGCTGGCGCGCGAAATCCAATCCGCGGCCTCTCAATATGGAGTTTCGCTGGAGCACTTCGCGGGCTTCGGCGCCGATCCCATGACCATGATCGGCGCGGCTGCGCGCCGCGGCGTTCCGGTAGTAGTCTCCATCCCGCAGCTCATCGGCGGTGGGGCGGTGGGGCTGGCCATCGGCGACACCTGGACCATCAGCCGCCGCGCGCGCGCCGTCGCCAACGTGCTTGCCGGCGCCGACGTCATCATCGAATCGGCCATCGCCTTGACGCAGGAGATACACGACGGTCCCTTCGAAACGTACACCGGGCATGGCATCTGGGCCTCGTGGGACGGTCTTCCGACGTACAGCCTGGAAGGCAAGACCCTGGTGCGCATCGATCTCGACCCCAACCTGGAGCGCGCCTGGCAACTCGAACGCAGCGGCTGTGAAGTGCAGAAAGCCGTCAACTTGGGGCTGCCGAAAACCAAGACCACCGGCATTCCGTTTCGCATGGAGATGTCGGGCTTCGCGCGCCTGGAAACCAGCATTCCGGTGACGGCTGACATCGGCGCCGTGTGGCCCCTGATCGCGGCCGGACTCGAAGAGCGCCTGGGCATCCGGCTCGACTTCATTTCGGCGCCCCAGGAGAGTGAGCACGGCAAACAAATGCGCGACTGGATCGCCTCGGGCGTCCGGTTCATCGATCGCGAGGGGATGTTTCGCCAGGCACGCCACGCTTTATGACGGCAATTTCGCCTCGCTACAAATGGTATGTCGTCGCCATGCTGTGGTGGATGGCGTTCTTCAACTACGCCGACCGTCAGGCTATCTATTCCGTCTTCCCGCTCCTCGAAAAAGAATTCCACCTGAGCGCCGTACAACTCGGCATGCTCGGATCCTCGTTCGCCATTGTCTACGGAGTGGCGGCGCCGTTCATCGGCAACATCGTCGACCGGGTGAAGCGCAAAACCGCGATTCTGGCCGGCCTGCAGACCTGGAGCTTGATCTGCATGGCGACGGCATTCTCGCGCAACTTCGGCACCCTGGTCGCCTTCCGCGCCGCCGAAGGCCTGGGCGAAACGGCATACTTTCCGGCGTCCATGTCGCTGATCAGCGACTACCACGGCAAGGCCACCCGCTCGCGCGCCATGGGGACCCATCAGACCAGCGTGTACGTCGGCGTGATCGCCGGTGGATTCCTGGCCGGCCTGATCGCCAAGAATCTCGGTTGGCGCGCGGCGTTCCTGATCTTCGGGGGTTGCGGCACACTGCTCGGACTGGTGCTACGGCGCCTGCTGATTGAGCCCAAACGCGGCGCCGCCGATCTCGCGGATGTGGCCGCTGGCGAGGTCGCGCACGTGCATTCGACCGCGCGCATGCCCGTGCGCGAGTTCGTCCGCCTGATCCTGGGGCGGCCCACCGTGCTGTTGTTGATGGGCGCGTTCATGTGCGAGAACTTCACAGCCATGGTCATCTTCACCTGGATGCCCACATTTCTCTACCAGAAGTTTCACCTCGACCTGGCCATGGCCGCGCTCACCGCGACCTTGTATATCCAGGTCACCAGCCTGCTGGGGTCGCCGCTAGGCGGCTGGATGGCGGATACGCTGCGCAAGCGCCTGCCTGGCGGCCGCATCCTGGTGCAGGCGCTGGGCATTTTCTTCGAAGGGCCGTTCGCGGTGCTGTGCGCGCTCACTGGCAACATGGCTTGGCTGATCGGCGGCCTGTTGTTCTGGGGCGTGTTCAAGGGTCTCTACGAAGCGAACATTTTCGCCTCGGTCTTCGACGTGATTCGTCCCGAGGCACGCGGCACCGCCACCGGATTCATGAATATGATGGGATGGCTGGCCGGCGGCGGCACCGCTCCGGTGCTGGTGGGCTGGCTCTCGGTACGCTACGGATTGAGCAACGCGATCGCCATGGCGGCGTCGGCTTATTGGGTGGCTGCGCTGTTGCTTGTCGTGGCGGCTCTGCGGTTCGCACCGCACGATACGGAACGGCTGCGGCGGGAGTTGTCCGCGGAAGCCGCGGCCTCATCATCGATGGCATAACTTATGAAGCGACCAATTCTTGCGGGTTTGGCATTCGCGGCCGCCGGTGTTTGCGTGGCCGCCGCTGGTTCCGATCCCGGACCCCTCAGCGTCCGCACGCCCGAAGGCGATCCGGTGGTCATCCGCCCGAATCCCAAGCGGCACGGAACCGTCTTGATCTACCTCACGGCGCGCGATAGCAAGCTGGATGCGATTGCCGGCGAACTGAGCGCGCTCGACCAGAAATATCGCCATAAAGGAATCTTGTTCGTGGCGCTGTTCCCGGAACGCGAGACAAGCGCCGAGATTCGCGCATTCGCCCAGGCCGGCGGCCTGAATTTCCCCGTGTACAAAGATCCGGCGGGAAAATGCGCGGCGGCCCTGGGAACCGCAGTGGAGCCCGCCGCGTTCGTGCTCGACTCGAACTGGAAGTTGACCTATCGGGGTCCTGTGTCCGGCCTGGCGCATGCCCTGGAAGCAGGTTCGAGCGGTTCGCCGGTCGATCTGCCACTGGAAGGCACGCCGCTCACCAAAGTGCTGCCGCCCCGAAACATTCCGAATCCCTACGGCTTCATCCACTTTCGCTCCGAATTGATCTTCGATCGCATTCCGGGCGCGCCCGTGCATCACTGCTCCAGCATTACCGAAGCGCCCAACGGCGACCTGCTGGTCTCCTGGTACGGGGGCAGCTACGAATCGTCCGATGACCAAGTCATCTTTATGAGCCGTTGTCCGAAGGGGACGCACGAATGGTCGAAGCCGGAAGTCCTTGTGCGCAGTCCCGGCAAGCCGCCCGGCAATGCGGTGCTCTTTACAGACGGCCGGAAGCGCGTGTGGCTGGTGTGGGGCCGTATGGAAGGCGAACAGCCGATGTTGCGCGGCACGGGTTGGGACGCCTGCCGCCTGTTCTTTCGCACCTCGGACGATAACGGAGTCACCTGGGCCGCGGACAAGCCCTTCTTTCGCGACACGCTCGGCTGGCTGCCGCGCAACCTGACCCTCACCCTGCACGACGGCACGCTGATCCTGCCGCTCAGCGACGAGCGCAACGGCGGCGGCGTGGACCTCTCGTTTTTCCTCGCCACCCGCGACAACGGCGCAACCTGGACGCGTAGCGGCATCATGCGCGGCGGCGAGCAGCCCACTTTCATCGAGAGAAACGACGGCTCCCTGCTGGCCTACCTGCGCGTGCGCCCCCGGATCGTCGCCGCCGAATCGCGCGACGAGGGCCGCACCTGGACCACGCCCGCGCCCACGCAGTGGTACAACCCGGACTCCGGAATCTCCATGCGAAAGCTGGCCAACGGCCACGTGCTGCTGGTCTTCAACAACCAGAGCGACTCGCGCACGCCGCTCGACATCGCGCGTTCCATCGATGACGGACACACCTGGAGCGAGCCGTTGAAACTGGAAACCGATCCCGGAGAATATTCTTACCCTTCGATCATGCAGACTTCCGACGGCATGATCCATCTCATCTACACCTATCGCCGCTACTCGATCAAGCACATTGAGTTCACCGAGGATTGGCTCACACGCTTCGAACGCCCTGACTAGCGCGGGGCAGAATCCATAGGCGGCAGTCTCTTCGTTCCGGCCAGCTCTTCCGCAGTCTGCGCAATGTTGAGCGCGGCATAATCGGAGAAGAACCCCCAGGTTCCATATCTGGCTTGCATCCACGGCAGCAGGACCTTCACCAAAGCATCGCTGGAACCGCGAGAGGCGGACTCGCGCCGCACCGCGGCCCGCAGATCCTCGAGATACTCCCGGAAAGTCACCACGTCCGCAGCGGTGGCAACATCGCCGTGCCCGGGGATCCATGCGGCGGGGCCGTGGCTCGCTTGCATCTTCCCGAGTGACTCGATCCAGGACCCGGTTGAAGCATCCACGAGATTCGGGATGTGCCGCTTCCACAACATGTCTCCGCAAAACACGACGCGCGCATCGGGGATCCACACCACCGAGTCGCCCCCAGTGTGCCCCGGATAATACTGCACCCCGATCCGGCGCGAGCCGAGATAGAGTTCGATACCGGTGCTGTAAACCAGGGACGGCAGGGTCAGCGAAGCAACCAGCGCTTTCTTCTCATCCGTTATAGGCGGATCGAGCATCTTCAGGTTTTCCGTGCGGATCCAGGTCCGCAGGGCGCGGTGACTTACGATGGTCGCGCCGGCCGCGGCGAAGACACCGTTGCCGGCCACATGGTCCAAGTGGTAATGCGTATTGACCACGAAGCGGATCGGTTTGGAGGTCAGCTTGCGGATCTCGGCCAGCAGGGCTTGGGCGGGTCTGGGGTCCTGGAAAGTGTCGATCACGGCCACGCCGTCGCCGCCGATGACGAATCCGGCGTTGCCTCCAGCTAATCCTTGGTCGTTGACGATGGCGGCCCAGACTCCCTCGCCGACCTGCTGCAACTGAAAATCTGCTGTGCCTGATTCGGCCGCGAGCATCGTCAATCGGCAGCTGGCGAGCAGGAGAAACGCTATCGTTCGGCGAGCCATCCCGCTAGGCTAGCATGGCTGATCGACGATGCTCCGCCCCTCGCGCGCGGCCATGCGTAAGCAGTCCGAGCAGACCGTGGCCGCATAGTCTGGAGCTCACGCTACGCACGGGCGCGCAATGGGTCGACTCTCTTCAGAAGTGCAATTGCGCCGACAGACGCCGCGTCGCGCGGATCCACTTGAAGGCGGGCGCCGGGCCGGTCGAAGCGGTATTGCCGCCCCGTCGATCGCCCAACCGCAGTCAGCCCGGTACGGCCGGTGTATTCAAATGTCACGCCCGCCAGACCCGCGGATCCCGCTACGTGCCCCGGTCCGGAGTACGGGACACCGGGGACTCCCAGCCGAAGTGCCCTACTTTTGCCGCAACACATGTTCTCCCTCCTGATCTTCCACGTAGGCGGACGGCAAGGCCTCGCTCCCCCGCACCGTCACGCGCTCCAACAGAATGGCCGCGCCCGAAAAGGACAGCCACAGCAACAGGCGCTCCTTCCAACCTTCGCCGATCAGCCAGGCGAAAGGCGCGGCCACCCATAGACTCACACAATTGAGGCACCCTAACAGGGTGCCCCAGAATCCGGCGCCGGCGCCCTGACGCAGCCGCGCCACCAGGTCCCATGGCCCACTCTCGACGGCCAGCAAATGGCTCATCCGCCACACCGCCAAGGTACCCAGCACCAGCCAATAAAAATGAACTCCCATACCGGTTCCATAGACGCGAAACGGAGGGCAGACGATACAAGGCGATCGTCTGCCCCTGCCGCTGGTTCAGCTCAGCGGCGACACGTCGATGGTCGCGGTCTGGAAGTCGGAATTGTACCAGGTGCAGAAGAACGATATTCCATCCGTGACTCGTTTGCCGACCCACAACTGGAAGTCGTAGCAGCAGCTCACCTGGGGGCTGAGCTGAATGGTATCGCCGCCACCCACATAGGCAACCTGCGCGGTGTCCGGATCGCCGTAACCGGAATCGACACCGTAGTATTGGGTAGGTATGCTTGGCGGCGTGAACGTCGACGACGCCTGGGCGTAACCGCGCAGCGTGGGCGCCGTGGGAATACTGGTCGAGCCATGGCCGAACTGGGTGTCGATTTCATACTGGAACAGGTGCTCGTTCGTACTCAGGCTCGGGTCGGGATTGGGATCCGAGACGGAGACGTGCAGCAGCACGAAACCGTCCGGACCGAT
Source organism: Bryobacteraceae bacterium (assembly GCA_035541265.1). Taxonomy (GTDB): domain Bacteria; phylum Acidobacteriota; class Terriglobia; order Bryobacterales; family Bryobacteraceae; genus Bog-159. The sequence continues at coordinate 27,389 of DATKNQ010000072.1, read as the reverse complement.
GCGATAGGCCGGGCAAGCGGTGCTCGAAGATGTGCTGAACACCTGGGTGCCCGAAGCGGTGTAGGCCGTCAGCGAGGTGATTTGTGCCGTGCTGAGCGAGCTGGTGTCGATCATCAGCGTCAGCGGATTGTTGGTCACCAGGCTCACGGGATTCCCGGAGGCGTCGTAAGCATCGGCTGACAGGTCGACGCCTCCCGCGGCGGCTCCGCCGATCAGCGCCGACGCCGCGGCCCCCAGGATGCGCCCCGCATCCGCCCACGTGACCACAAAGTCTCCAGGATTCAGTACGGGCGTAGCCCCTAATCCGGTAACTCCGGCAGGCGGATTCATGCGCTGGCTGGTGGTCATATAGAGGTTATCGATCCCCTTGAAGCTGCACGGCCCCAGCAAAACGTTAACAAACTCAAACGTGCTGGTGGCGGCGCGGAAGATGACCACGGTAGAACTCAAAGGGAGCGACAGCGGCTGAGAAGTTGCCGGCGAAACACCGCCGCGCGCGGGGTTCGCATTACCGGTCCACAAGCCCGCCGACACCTGATAGAACGGAATGTTCGGATCCGAGAACCCGCCATAGATGTTCAATGTGCCGGCAAACGCCATATCACTTGCGTTGCTTCCGGGCGTGCCGTTGGCGTAACCATTGGTGATATCGGTAACCAATATGCCAGGGTTTGCTACCGAGACCCAGGCGAAACCCTCGCAGATCACCGGCGGCGGGCACACAGCGATGCTCTGGCTGTTGCCGACCAGCGTCACGGACTGGCCACTGGCGAAACACCAGCGCGTGGAGGTTGAGGGATCTTCGTCAAGGATGATGTTGCCATTCTGCGCAACGCTGAACACGATGTTCGGGTTGTCGCAGCACCACCACCACCAGGGGAAGAGCTCACGAATCTGCGCGTTGGCGAATTTGGAGGCGATCACGGCTGTGCGCGACGCATCCTGCCTGAGAACGGCGCTCTCGCGGGCAAAGCCCTGACCCGCCATGAGGGCGGCTCCGGCCGGGCGATTGAGCGGCGCCATTTGAGCGGCTGGCGCTCTGAGGCCGCGAGCCAGAGGCTGGGCCAACTGGCGTTCGATATTCTCGAGGACGGCCAGGATATCCAGTTCCCACCACCACGGCCAGCAACGCCACCAGATCGGCCAACAAGGCCAGCAACACAGGCACTCGCACCAGTTGAATGTCGCCGTGAACTTGCCGTCATGGTTGCTCACCACGGTTTCGATGGCGGTTTTGACGAGCCCGCCCACGCTGCTCGAGACGTTGTAGACCGTGACCTCCGCTCCTGGCACGGGACAGCCGTTGGCGTTCTGGACCGTGCCGGACACCGTATACTTGCGGCACCAGATCCACCAGGGTTCGATGATTTCGTCCGTGAGCTTGAACTTGGTGAAATCGAGCGTCACCACGCTCTTCAGTTCGGCGGCTTCGGCGGCGCGGTCACCGGCAGCCTTGGCAAGCGAAAGCCGCGGCAGCTCGGTGCGCGCCAGCAGCGTCTGGTCGTTGAGACCTTTCGGCCCCAAGATGGTTATCAGGCAAGGATCGATGACAATGGATGCGGTCAGGCGGAATTGGAACGTACCGCTGGCCGTCACCGGCGCTTGCAGTAGAACATGGTTGCCCTGGACCAGGTAGACGGCCAGGCGTTTGAGATTGGTTGCACTCAGCTTGGGTAATATCCCCACTACGGTGATCGAGGAACCCGCTCGCGCGGGCTGGTCGATTTTATCTGCGCTCATTAGAGCCTCCTGTAGGGTGTTGTGCAGTTCGTCGAACAACCGTTTCAGCGAGGTGGTCCCACGACTACGTGGCCGCGCGTGTTGAGCAACCGGGCTTCCCAATTTGGGACACGTCTCCGGGATCTCCTGCGCTTCAGACCGGCCTTACGTACGGTACGTGAACCCTTCATGCGGTACGTTGAAAGAAAGATTCTGTAGCGAAGGAGTTTCATGACGGCATCCGTGCGCCTCACATTGACACTTAGCCTGATCCTCGGCTTTTCGAATTCAGCTTCGGCACGGGACACGCGAATCGTGCGGGCCCCCGCCGGCCCGGTTAGAGGCGAGGCCAGTGGAGGACTCCGCATCTTCCGCGGTCTGCCCTATGCCGCTCCGCCTGTGGGGCGGCTACGCTGGAGGCCGCCCGTGCCGGCGCCCGTTTGGCACACCGCGCGCGATGCCACCAGGTTCGGGCCGGCCTGCTTCCAGCCTCAGCCGCGCGCGGGCAGCATCTATGCCGATCCTCCCGCCAGTCTGAGCGAGGATTGTCTCTCGCTCAACATCTGGACGGGCGAACATGCGCGCAACGCTCCCGTCATGGTATGGATCCACGGCGGGTCCCTGACAAGCGGCGCCAGCAGCGAGACACTATACGACGGCGCTGCCCTGGCAAGACGCGGCCTAGTAGTGGTGAGCATCAATTACCGGCTGGGCGTGCTCGGGTACCTTGCGCATCCCGGACTCAGCGCGGAATCGCCGGACCACGTTTCGGGCAATTATGGTCTGCTCGATCAGATCCAGGCGCTGAGGTGGGTACACCGCAACATTCGAGCATTCGGCGGTGATCCTGGGAATGTGACGATCGCGGGTGAGTCTGCGGGTGCGCTCAGCGTTCTTTACCTGATGGTGTCGCCATCCGCGCGCGGCCTCTTTCACAAGGCCATCCTGGAAAGCGGCTATATGATCTCGACTCCGGAACTCCGCGACCAGCGATTCGGCGAGCAACCGGCCGAAGCCAATGGGGTTCGCCTGGCGGCCAAGTTGGGCGCGGACGGCGTCGCGGCTCTGCGGGCCATGGACGCGGCCACTATCAACAGCCAGGCGCTGTTGAAGGGTTACCTGCCGTTCGGGACGATCGATGGACTCGTGCTGCCCCGCCAATTGGTCGAGGTGTTCGATCGTGGCGAGCAGGCCCATGTTCCCGTACTCGTGGGCTTCAACAGTGGCGAGATCCGGTCGCTCCGCTTTCTCGCGCCACCGGCGCCTGCCACGGCCGCGGCCTACGTCACCGCGATCCGTGAACGCTACGGCTCGCTCGCGGACGCATTTCTGCGTCTCTATCCATCCTCTGACATCCCCGGGAGCATCCTCGCCGAGCCGCGCGACGCGCTCTACGGCTGGACTGCCGAACGCGTCGCCACGAAACAGGCAGCCATCGGCTTGCATTCGTTTCTTTACTTTTTCGACCACGGCTATCCGGCCGAGGAAGCGGCGGGGCTGCGTGGCTTCCACGCCAGCGAACTGCCCTACGTATTCGGTACAGCAAATCGCACTCCGCCAGCTTGGCCGAAAGTGCCGGCGACACCTGAGGAAGAGCGATTCTCGGAGGCAATGCGCGGCTATTGGGCAGCTTTTGTGCGCACGGGGTCCCCGGCCGCCGCGGGACAACCGCAATGGCCGCCCTTTGCTTCCGGTAAGGCCTTCATGGACTTTGCGGATACCCCGCGGCCCGGCACAGACCTGATGCCAGGTATGTACGAGCTGCAGGAAGAGGTCGTGTGCCGGCGCCGGGCGCAGGGCAAGACGCCGTGGAATTGGAACGTCGGCATTATCTCTCCGCCTCTACCCGCCGATGCGCCAGGGTGTCAATAAGCGATTAGTCGCTGCAAGTCATGCGCGCATTTGCCCGCCGTAAAGGCTCCTCAACCGCAACGCAATCTCCACCGCCGCTTTACTGTCGTCAAGTTCAATTCCATTATGCAGAAGGAATAGAGCCTACAAATTCTTTATTCGGTGGCCGAAGGCACGAGACACCCCCCACATTAATCATCCTATTGCGAATGTAGTGACTCGTATAACTTGTAACTCTGGCCGATGCCTTCAGACGGTGGAAGTACGGGGGGACGGCTGGTGCGAGGCCGTGCTGGAAGCGGTCCACGCGGGCAACGCCACGCAGACCTTTTTCATCCCGAATGTAGACGGAGATCTGACCCAGACCAACAAACGGCTGGGACAATTGGCCCTGCTGCGCGACGCGCTGGCGCGCGTGCTCCCCGTGGAGCTGGACTACACCAGCAGCGCGAACCAGGGCAACCTGATCGACAGCGTCACCGTTCACCCGCGGCCTTCCATCGACGGGCGCGCCGACACGCTGGTCTACGACGGCGTGGTGATCGGCTTGAGCATTACCGAGCTGGGCCCGCAGTCGGGCGGTTCGCCGTATCTGGATGCCGCCGACATCGCCAATGTCGGGTTGCTCACAGACGTAGGCGTTGTTGTGGGATTGCTGTTCGACCTGCAGCGCCCCGATCCGCTCACCGCGCAGGGCGAACTGGGCTCTTGCGGATGGCGTACCGGACCAGGCGGCCCGTGGAGGTACTGGTGGCCGCCAGTTTCCAGCCGGCCACGGGGGCAGTCAACACGCCGAAGGTGGCCGCTGCCGCCACCGGCGGCGCCCAAACTCCGGCCGCTCGTGTCGACGCGCTTCCGCCCGCTGGCTGTAGCCGAACTCGATTACTTATGCGCATTCATCGAGCGGTAGGGTCAGCGGTACGAGAGCTACGTGCCGGGCGCGGCGCCGGCCATTTCTCACGTGAAGGTCGTTTACGCAACGGCCCCGGGACAGACGCCCGAGGGCGACGTTTCCGACAACGGCACATTTACGCCGCAGCGGCTCACGGCCTGGGTCCATGACGATTCTCCGCTGCTGGCGCGTCTGGAGGCGGCCCTGCGCGACAGCCTGCAGGTGAAGCTGGGGCTCAGCGCGGGCCAGATTCATGAAGTGGAACTCGCATCACACCTCGGTAGCGCCGCAAGGCCGATCTGGATTGTAGAGGAGAGCGGATTCTGCGCGGAAAAAGACGCCGGGACTTGCACCAACGTTCCGACCATTCAAGGGCCTGGCGGATCGACGTTCGCGACCCTGGCGCACACGGTTACGTGGTCCGGGAAAGGCTACTTTCAGGAAGGTATCTGGCGCTTCGTGCTGGAAAGCAGCGGCGCGGGCGAACTGAAGATCGATGAAAAGGCGATCTGTTGCGCGAAATCCGGCCAGGGGAGCGCCATGGAGCACGCGTATTTGAACGGCCTGCATTGCGTTGAGCTGGTGCTGGCCGGCGTCACGTGTACTTCGTCCTTCACCATCCAGATCTACCGCATCCGATAACGGACTGGGTTCTGTTGTCTATCGGTGAACAGCCTCCACGAGCCGCCGGCGGGCGCGAAAGCGAGCCGACTTGGCCGCGGAAACGGACGCCGACGTGGCGGCCGCCATTTCGCGAACGGAGAGGCCTTCCAATTCGAGTCGAATCGCAGCTTGATCGCGCGCGTGCAGCCTCAATATGGCTGCCTCCAGGCGGGCCTGTCGCTGTGCTGCCTCGCAATGCATAAACGGCGAGTTTCGGGAATCCGCAATCTCGAAGTGTGGGAATTCGTCCAAAGAGAGGCACGCTCGGGATGAACGGAGAAACATGCGAACCTCGTTGACGGCGATCGACCAGAGCCAACTCTTGAACTTGGCTGGCGTCCTCAACTGATCGCGGTGAACGAATGCCAGCAGCAGAGTCTGCTGCAGGACGTCGTCCGCGTGGTCTGGCGACCGCAACCGCTGGCGGACGAAGCGGCGAATGGCGTCCAGATTCGGTGCGAGCAGGTCGCCAAAGGTCTCCTTCGACATAGTTATTTGGGCCTCTCCTGACGCTGGCAGCGGAATGGGATCCGCAGGCGTATTTCAGGTATGCACCTGATTGGCCAACTGCGGGGTTGCCGGCGCGGCTGCCAGCTCAGATAGTTACGAAGACTGCTGTGCTGAAACTGTCACCGAATGTCAGCATTTCGTCGGATTCACGACAGCTCGGCGGAGGCAACTATGCGGTATTGTTGCTCCCATTCCTCGATGGAGGAGTGAATCGCCCGGCCGAGAAATGCCGCGCGCAGGTTAGCAAGATCGGGCAGCTTGCGGCGCCCGATTGCGTAGCGATGGAATCGGGCTTCCCGCTCGAGCGAAGCGTCGGGAAGATAGACGGGCTCGCGGCGGAAATTCACCAGCGCCAACCCGCGCGTCAATCGCGCGATGTAGTCGCCTCCCAGGCGGTCACCTCCCGCCCCTCGAGAGGAAAGAAGAACCAACAGAACAGCGGCGCGCGCGTCTCCTCCGCTGCCTCGGGAGGCTCTACAGTTTCCGTTTCCGCCCCGGCTTCATCCGGCCGCACGAACTTGAAGCCGGCCATCAGTGAGTCTGCCCGCGCCTTTGCCCGCAAGGCATCAAAATACGGCTTCAGGGTTTCGCCCGCGCCTTGTGCGACCAGGGCGTCCGGCAGATCCGGGCGCACACCGGCCCACGCGGTGAGCTTTACACTGTGGCCTTCGGGCGCCAGCGCAACGAGCCGCTGCAGGCGGCCGGCATCCAGAAGCGGAAACGTCCGATGCAGGGCTTCCGTGGCGCGGCGGCGCAGCCCGTCCACCGTATTGCGCAGCACGTCTCCGAACTCCTCCGTCCTCTTGGCCGGCTTTCCGATTGTCAGATCGGCGCCGCCGGCGCGAATGTGGAAAGTGTAAGTAGCCTGGTCGAATGTGATTGCGTCGACGCCGGCCAGGCGACACTGTTCGGCCTTGCCTCCCAACGGCAGGACCGCCAGATTGCTGCCGTATATGCGGATCTCTGCCGGCGAGCCGCTGACTGTCCCATTAAATCGCGCTACTTCCTCGAGATCTTCCAGCAGCAGGCAGCGCACGGTCCGGTCGCGCCAGGCCGCCTGCAGCTCCTCACATATTCTTCCGAAGGCAGGCCCGAATTGCCGCAACACAAGCCGGCTTCCCGTATATAACCACAGGGCCACCTCCCAATCCGCGGGCGCCATGACATCCACATCGCCCAGGTCGAACGTGAGTGGAATCCCGCCGGCGGGGGTCAGCGTTAGGTTCCTTGTCGAATGACAGTTCGCATGCGCCCTGCTGGGCCGGTGCGCCGGTGCCGCTCAGATACTGAAACTTCCCCGAATCAGCGGGCATTCACTCAGGCCATCTTGTTGCCGCACTCGGGGCAGAACTTCGCGCCGGCCTCCACGTGCGTGCCGCAGCGTGGACACTCCCCTTTCGGCCGCAACGGCTTGCCGCACTCCGGACAGAATTTCCCGCCCTGCGAGCGGGCTCCGCAACTGGGGCACATGGCTGCCGCTTCAGACGTCAAGTCGAGGCTCTTGGTGAGGTTCTGCTCTTGCACCTTCTGCCGCATTTGTTCAACGGTGGCCTGCGCCTGGGCCGCCGCCAGCTCGGTTTCAAGGCTTGGTGCGCACTCGTAGCACAACATCCGCTTCTCGTTCCAGCAGACGCTCAGGCAGACCCAGCGCGAGCACTTGGGGCATTGCCGGAAATTGGGCTTGGCTTCCGCCACGGCCTGATGAAAGGCGCGGTCGTGCGCCGGACCCTGCACGGCGCGCTCGATCTCGTATGCCGACGATCCGGCTGAGCCCAAAACACCGCCGAACAGGTTGCCCACGGTGCGGAGTGCGCTGCCCGCCAATCCCACGGCCGATGGCTGAAACTCCGTCATGAACCCGTTGCCGCAGCGGTCGCAGAAGAACTCGAATTGAAATCCCTTGTCGGTAGAGTGATCATTATGATTGCGTGTGAATTGAATCAGCGCCATGCGCCAAGCTCCTCGAATTTCTGAGGATAGCATTTGACGCCGTGTAGGGGAGATGTATCCACACCAGGAGCCGCTGGAAGCACGCGCGAAACACTGGCGCGCCCGGGGTGACCTCCCGTCAGTGCGCGGGAGCCAGAAGATTCTCCCGGCCGGCTCGGCCTACCACTGGATAGGCATACGCACCCAAACGCAGCATCGGCAGGCTGGCCAGCGCGAGGGCGCACGCATAGCACACCAGCATCAGCTTGTAAGAACCGGTCCTGTCGAACGACACACCCATGGCGAAAGGACCGAGCCCGGCTCCCAGCATGAAGATCGCGAAGAAGTAACCATAGATCTCGCCGAACGACCGCATGCCCAGGTAGCGTGACAACAGGAAGGCGATCAGGTCGACCTCCGCACCGAGACCGATGCCGACAAGCACTGTACCGGCCGCCGCCGCTCCCTGGTCAATCGTCGACAACAACACGATGATCCCAATCAAAGGAGTGAGGAAGAAGGTGGCGGCGACATACGGCGCGTGCAGGCGATCAAGCAGAAAGCCAGCCAACAAGCGTCCGCCGATCAAAGCAAGACCAGCGATGCCAACCATGCCCGTGGCGCTCTGCGGAGAGACTCCGCGGTCGGTCAGCAGGGGCACGAGGTGAGAGACAACGCCGCCGGTCGTTCCGGACACAATGAAGAAGCTGACGGCGAGGCGCCAAAATCGGGCGGTGCGCAACGCCTCAGCGCCGGTGAGGCCGGGGAACGCAGGAATCGAGGCTTTCCGCGAAAGGACCTCACGGCCCGCGGCCGGCCTGCCGACGAACAGCGCTACAGACGGGAACGCCAGAACTAAGGTCAATAGCCCGAGACCGGTGTATGCGGCTCTCCAACCGGCAACCCGGATCAACCCCTGCGCAAATTGCGGGACGAGAGCGGCGCCGAGCCCGACGCCCGCCATGGCGACACCGAGCGCTAACCCCCTCTCGTGATCGAATCGCGCCGTGATGGCCTTCGCATAGATCAACGGTGTTTGACCGGCCGCACCGAGTCCCATCAGTGCGTAGAGCGCAATGAAGGCCGCTGGCGACGCCGGGATCCACGCGACCGATGCGGTAGCCAGAGAAAACAGCACGATGGCAGGCAGGGCCACGGCGCGGATACCGAATCGATCCACCAGGCGGCCGACTACCGGCGTGGCGATACCCGTCATCCAGAGTCCGATAACCATTGCCGAGGAGACCATGCCGCGGCTCCACCCAAACTCGCGGGTAACCGGCGCCAACAGCGTGCCAAACGTGAACTGCATGACCGGACCGTTTCCGGCCAGCAGACCTAACACAGATGCAAACACGATCCACCAACGGCTGTTCAGTTCCAGGGTCATGCTCACCTACCTTGCAATCCAAGTAGTCTTTCCGCGTTATGGAAGCAGACATCCTTGCGGGTACGATCGTCCAGCGGCACGTTCTCGATGAAGTCTCGAGCTTCGCGGGTGGACTCGAACGGGTAATCCACTGAGAACAGCACGCGTCCCGCGCCGAGCGCGCTCAGTGAGCACAGCAGAGGTTCGGCGGAGAACATGCCGGACGTGGTGGCGCAAATGTGCTCGCGAATATACTCCGAGGGCCGCCTTTGCAGTTTCAGTCCGTAAATCCGGGCCCGGCTGTCGAAACGCCAAAGCAGGTACGGCAGGGTCTCCCCTAAATGCCCGAGTACCAGAGTCACTTTCGGAAACCGGTCGAAGGTGCCGCCAAGGACCAAACGCAGCGCATGGGTGCCCGTCTCGACACCCCATTCCCACATCGCGCGCTTCAATCCGTCACAGCCGGCAATCGCAGGATATGTGGAGACGGGATCCGCCGGATGCAGGTAGATGGGGACCCCGATCGCCTCTACGCGCGCCCAAAACGGGTAGAACATCGGATGATCGAGATACTGGCCGTTAGTATGGCCGTTGATCATGGCCCCGCAAAACCGGAGGTCGCGCACGCACCTTTCCAGTTCGCCGGCGGCAGCGTTGGGATCCTGCATCGGAAGATGTGCAAAGCCCGAGTAGCGGTCCGGCCGCTTCTGGATCTCGCGGGCCAGGAGATCGTTCACCTCGCGAGCTTTGCGGCGGGCAATCGCGGCATCGGGTTCCCGTTGGACACCGGGTCCGGAGAGGCTGAGTACGGATCGTTCGATGCCTGCTTGATCCATGGCTTCGAGACGCTGGCCGCCGAAGTCGGCGAGCTGAACCATCAGGCCTTTGTAGATCGCCGGGTCAACGCCGGCGACAGTCGGCGCCCAGTATTCCTCGAAGCCCGGAGCCAGGAAGTGCTCCTCGAGTGCTATTTTTTTCATCGATTACTACCGGCGAGGTCCCTCACCCACGGTTCCAAAACGCTCCTGAGAGATGTGGCGGCACAAGAGCGATTCAGATTAGTTTAGCCCATCAGTCAAGAGACCGCTACGGTGCAGGCGTCAGCCAGAGGAGGGAGACCGATATAAGCCCACACTTCCATTATGAACACCACTTACGAATCTTCGGATGTTCGTCGGCATCAATGTTCATAGGGGTTTGAGGGTGATGAAGACGCTCCGGAGGAGGACACCTCATGGGTGAGAGACAAAACGGGCCATTTCAGCTTCCCTCAACGCCTCTCTGAAGGCGGACTTCCAAGGATCGAGGGTCACGTCCGATGGCGGCCTGATTCTGGTTTCGTGAGTTGGATGAACGTCTGGGCTTCGGTGATCTCATCGCCCAGCACCTGACCGGCTCACGGCGCGCCAAGAACATGCAGCTCCCCCTGACGGACCTGCTGCGCCAGTCCGTCTATAGCCGTATCGCAGGCTACGCGGATGTCAACGATGCCGAGCGGCTCTCGTAAGATGCGACGTTCCGACTGCGGTCCGATGTATTGCCTGCGCCTTGGCCCGCCAATTCGGCCCACAAGAGAGACTCCAAATAAGGTCAATCACGGAAACGCTGGGCAGTTCCGCCGCCACCTGGTAAATCAGTGTTCATTTGTTTGGGACAGCGGCTCACCGCGCCATCTGGTACTCGACCGTCTCGATGATCTCGGTATCTCTCTCTTCCCGAGATACACGGACGTCTTGGATTTGCGACAGGACCTGGCTGAGGCTGGCGATGTTGTCCGAGAAAAATGCGGGCATATCACCGCGGCCCATACCCCGCGCCAGCTTGAAATCGAGTGCGGTCATGATGCGCTGGTAGTTCGGACGTTCTTGTAAATGGCGGAAGCCGGCCGTATAGGTAAGTGGGACTGGCGCCGAAGCACTTATGCTTCGGTCCAGCACGGCGGTAAAGAGACGGAGGTCATTCCCAAGATACAGATAATGTCCGCGAACAGCGCACAGCAGTGGACCGAGACCGTTCAAGCGGTCAAAAGCGTACCGGGTTGAACGGTCAGTTACCCATGTAACACCGATCCCCGAAACAGTCCAGAGCTGTCCGGCTGCAGCACGCAGAGCATCCCGCACCAGAGTCGCGTTCCAATCCCCCGCCCCTTCGAGAACCATCACCGAGGGCATGACTACAAATGGCCCACCCACCGCCGCGCTCGACTGTACCAGCAGCGTGGCGCGGCCGTCATTCCTGTCCGCCAGAGCTCGCAGCGCGGTGATGGACTGCGCGACCCCAGCACTCGACGGCAACGGTTCTTCATCGATGCGACTTTCCAGGTCGCCTTCACTACCGGCGACACCCTCGCCAACAGCCGCGGGTGCAAAGCACTCATCGCTCCCGGACGCCGCCGGCGGCCGTATCAGCTTTTGCACTATCAACGCGGCAATTGCGGCGGGGTCGCTGGCGCGCCACGCCCTATATAGTCCTCCTTCTGGCGGCGCTAATTCCGCTATCCCGGACACCGCCCCGTCATTGTGCACAATCCCGGCCCTCTCCGGCGTGCGCAGGAACACCCGCGTCTCCGTGATGCTCTGGCGGCCGCGGCTCAAGTCCGCCACTCCGGCCCAATAACGCCGAATCACGGACACGTTGCGCTGCACCCAATAGGACCGGAAGTACACGCTCTTGACGAGCGATTCAAGATTCATTACCAGGCGAAGTTCTCCGGCACGGGCGGAGGCTGCCACCGCCTCTCGATACCACCGGTCCGCGGCCAGGTTGGGATTTTGGGCACCGGCCAGTAACTCGAGTGCCTGCGCGACTAAGTCGTCTCTGGTGGCGAGGAATAGATAGTTATTAGTGAAAGCAAAGGCGACGGTCCGCCGGGATGCGGGATCAGTCCGTAAATAGAAAGTAACACCGCCGGACTGGCGTTGCTGAAACTGTTCGCGTACCGCCCATAACTGACTCTTCATTAAACTGGCATCCGTGATGCGCGTAACATAGAGAAACTCGACGTCGCGAATCTCATAAAGCGCCAGGGCGGACCCGCCGCCGGCGATTTCGGCGACGCTCGCGAGGCTCGGAAGAAATCCCGCGGCCGCACCGTAGTGGCCGTAAACCTCCTGCAGTTTCGTGAACAAGTTCGAACGGGAAAACCCGGCAAAATTAACGCTCTGGAGCCAGCCGGCTTTGACCTTGGACCGATCCCAGTCGCTCAGGAGGCCCCCGAAGTCCGGCGACTCGATATATAGGAGTGCGCCGCCGGGCATGAGGGACGCGAGTTGCCGAGGCGCCGGAGCCGTCCGCAAGGACAAGTATCCGGCGGTGATGAGTAACAGCAGAGTAAAAATCCCGGCTCGTTTCATGGCGCACTCCTCACAATTCGCGGGCGAACGATCTGATCCTGTTCGATGACGTTGCGGACCACGGGCTGGCGTGCCGCATTCCTCGCCCGGCGATCCTGCTCGGCTACGATCGATTTCAAGCGGCTCTCCAGCACGTCGCGCTGGTTCGTTGGCCGGAGAGTAATGGCGGCCCGGAGATAAGCCGCTGCCTGATCCAAATCGTCGAGGCGTTCGGCAGCGCCGGCGAGCGATTCCGCTAAGGTTGCGCGCTCCTGGTCGCCAAGCTGCATTTGCGGCAGAACTGCGGCCACGTTCGTCGCCTGGTGCCAGCGGCCAACTCGGCGGGGGGCAAAAGGCGTCTCGGCTTCGAACTCCGCGGCGCGCTGTTCGCCCGTGCGCGCCAGCGCCATGGTCAGGCTGTCACGGCGGAGAGAGATGGCCGTACGAAGTGCTCCCAGGCGAACGCGCTCGTCGGCGGGTGCGATGGCCAATGCTTCGAGCCAGAGCCGCAGCTTCGCGTCAGAATCCGACGCCTGCCGTGCCGCTTCCATGCGCGACTCGATCTGATAGGGTTTCGCTGCGGCATTGGCGGTTACCACGCCGGAAGCAAGCAGGGCAAGTTCCGTGCCGGCGGCCTCTGCGAATGTTTGAGGCGCGGACATGCGCGCAGCCTCGGCGCGCAGCTTATAGGGCGCTTGTGTGTCGGTCACAACCGCGGCCAGCAGTTGCCGGCGCTCCGTGGAACCGGCGGAGAGTGTGCGCGCCAGTTGCACCTTGGCGGCGGCATCCCAAGGCGCGGCCGTGATCCGCCGGCGGATGAATTGGGCGGCTTCGGCGGTCTTTCCGAACTTGCTCAGCAAGTCCGCCGCGGGCAGCAGCGACTCGAACGCGTCGTCAGTCACCAGAGCCATGCTGTTCAGAATCGCGACAGCGGCCGCCACGTCGTTACGCTGCAGCTTCACCTCAGCCAAACCAATGAAGTTCGCGGGCTCCAGATTGCCATTGCGGATCTCGCGGCCGTACATGAATTCGAATATCTCGTGCGCACTCTCCGCACCGCCGGTGGTCTGCAACACGACCGCCGCGTTGCGCAGGCTTTCCAGCGGCGGCGCGAATTCCAGCTGCGTGTCATATCGCTCCAGCAGCGCGGCCAGACCATTCGTCTTCGCCGCCAGGCGGATCTCGACTTCGTCTCTGAACTGATTGCTATCCCAGCGCGTCCGGGCGACCGTCAGCGGCGGGATCTGTTTCCATTCGCTCAAGGCGCCCTGTACATCGCCAACATTCAGCAACATCGAAACCAGCTCCAGGCGCGTCGCATCCACCTGGCTGAAGCCGAACTGGCGAGTGTCGCCAAACGAGGCTTGGGCGCGCTTGGAATCGATGGCGATCTGATTGCGTTTGAGCTCGATCCGCTGCGCGTCCGTGAGGCCGGGAGTGTTCATCACGGTGAACAGAATGGCCTCCGGCTCGTCGATCGAGTTGGCCAGATCGACTGCCCAGCCTACGCCTTCGCCCGATTCGACCGACGCCTGAATGGCTGGTTCGACAAGCTCGCTGAGCCGGTACTGGTTGTTCCGCTGATAGTAGTCGCCGAGCAGCCGTGCGATATCAGAGCGCAGGCCGGAGAAGGCGCGGCACTCTCCGATGTCGCCCAGCGTTTCCGCCACCCAGTTCCAATAAGGCTCCGGCACGCGCACGCCGCCATCCTGCACGCGCTGAAACGCCGCAATGGCTGCCTTCCAACGAGCGATGGCTTCCGGCCGACGGCCTTTCGGCCATAGCACGCGGGCGATATGATCGCCGGCGTCGCCGCGATTACCGTCGAGTTCCAGCGCGTGTTCGTATTCCGCGATCGCCTTAGCGCCTTGTCCGGCATGGGCGTAGGCATCCCCGAGCGCTATGTATCTAGCCGGACCGCGCGGTGCAGATTCCACGTAGGCAGGCAGCCAGGCATCTGCGCTTTCGTTCTTGGCCGCCGCAAGATAATCGCCATAACGCGCGCCGTAATAGAACCAGACGGAGCCCGCGATGATGGTATCGGTCTTCCAGGGCGAACTGAGCCGCTCGCCGATGGTGCGCGTGTCGAGCGCCGCCTGGAATGCCGCGTCGACTGTTGAGGACTGATCGCTGTAGTAATCGCCCGTAAGCGCCGTGTAGGCCTTTTTCCAGACCGGCGCCAACCTGGCGCCCCGCACCTGCAGCGCCCGATATGCAAGTGCCGGCTGATCGCTGGCGATAGCAAACTGCGCCGCGCGGTCCCGGATCTCCTGTTGTTGTTGGGCATCCCCGATGATTGCCAGCAACTCCTCCGGATTGCGCTCTGCCAGCAGCCAAAGGTAGCGGTCCAGCAAGACGCCGGAGAGAACATTGCGCGAGAGTGCCAGTTGCATCACGTGCATCTGGCTTTCGATGTCGCCAGCAGCAATGAAGGCTTCTGCAGCCTGGACAAGCGCCGACCTCAACACCGGCTGGCCGTCATTGTTCAGGCCGTATTCCTCCATGTTCCGGCCCAATTCGGCGAACCGCGCGCCCTCGAATTCGAGCGCCACGAAGCGTGGATCGATCCGCTGCGATTGGGCCCGCATGGCTTCCAGACGCCAGCGGCATTCCAGCTCGGTCAAGCCCGCTGAGGCGGCCAACGGCAGCAGGATCGCATCGCGCGCGGCCGTGCCCCTGCGCGCGCTTTCGGATATCATGAATTGCGCCAGGCGGGCCTTCTCTTCCGGCGTGTACGTTTCCTGGATGACGGCGCCGGCCGCTTGCCCGACTTGCCGGTCAGCCGCGGGGTTGTCCGCCAGCAGAGGCAGAACGGCGTCCATGCGGCGCGCCCGCGCCATGATCCGCGCGTAAATACGGGCGCGATCTGCGCGCTTGAACAACTCGTCTGCCGCCGCACGGGCGCCGCGCTCAGCGAAGGCCACCGCCTCGGGGAGAATGCGCCAACCTTCCAGTTGCTCCACGATCGCAAAGTCCGCGTCCGCGGTTTCGCTGCGCCGGCCGATAATGGCTGTCTGGAGCGCGCTCACCGCATCCTGCGTGTGCCCGGAACGCGCATCGAGTTCCGCGACTTTCACCATCCACTGCGGATCGCGGTAAGTCAATTCGTAGAGCCTGCTATATGTCGCGATGGCATCGGCGAAGCGCGCCAGGCGTTCTTCCAGCCGGCCCTTGGCTTCGAAAACATCCGCGCGATCGGGCCGCGCCGTGATGGCGCGTTCATAGGCGGCGATGGCCGCCGGAAAATCTTCCGCCACCGTTTCGATGCGTGCCAGCACGATCGGCCATCGGTAATCGCGGGGCGCCCCGGCGACGGTCTTGCGGTAGAACGCGATCAGGCGCGCGGCCTGGCCGTGCGCCACCGCAAACGCCGCAGCCTGTTTGGCCAATCCCTCGTCTTCCGGGTAGTTGTTCACAACTTCGATGTACTGGTCCACTGCCCCGGCATCATCTTTCAGGCGGTCGAGTACGGGGATCAGGCTGCGCCGGATGGCAGTGATTCTCTCGATGCGCTCGGCCGGCGCCAATGCGGATTGTTTCAACCGCTGAATGGTAGCGAGCTCATAATCGCGAAAGCCGCGGTCGTCCTTCGCCTTGATATATGTATCGGCCATCGTGGCGAGGTACTCCGCCCGCAGCGGATCGGCCGCAAGCACCCCGGCCAGCAGCGTGCGCGCGCGTTCGAACTCGCCGGAGTCCGTCGCGATGCGCGCGGATTCAAGAGTGAACTGCGCGGCAAGATCGGCGCGCGCGCTCTTCGCGGCTTCCGACAGAATGCCGATCGCGGCATCCGGTTGCTTGTTGCGAAGGTGAAAATCCACCACACCGCGCACGACTCCCAGAATCAGGGGGTGGTCGCGATAGAGCGCGCCGGCCACGCGCGCCGCGCCCGCCGTATCCTTCTTGGCTTCGAGCAGGCGAACGTAGGCCAGCGTGAGCCGCATCTTGTCTACCGGATCGCTGGTAATCGCCGCCAGGCGCTCGCATGCCTGCTCTTCAATGCCCTCGAATCCCAGGCGCCGCGCGGTCTCCTGCAGTTCCGTCAACCCGGCCGGCAGTCTCTCCGCCGTCACGCGCGACTCCAGGAACCGCTGCAGATCGGGGCGGCGTTGCAGTTGCTCCAGAACGGCGATTCGCAGTCTTACCGCTGCTGGCGACGGATCGGCATTCACGGCGGCCGCGGTGGCCTTATCGACCAGATCCCGCGTTCGCGGCCGGTTCGACAATCGGAGCAGCCGATTCTGAGCTTCTATCTCGCCGTCAAACGCCCCTGCGATGTACTGGTGCGCGGCCGCGAGATCGTCGCGTTTGTTCTCGTAAATCGCGCCGGCCTGATAAGCGTAGAGCGCCGGCTTGTGGAATTTCCGGCGCGCGGCAGCGATCCAGCGTAGTGCGTCATTGTAGTGGTAATAATCCCAATAGATCGTCGCTGTAGTCAAATACGCTTCCGGCTTACCAGGCTCTGCCGAGGGAATGCGTTCCCAAAACGCACCGGCCCGCGCGAACAGTCCGCGATCCGCGAAGATGTCGCCGATGTTGGCCAGGATCTCCGGATCGCGCGGATCGGCGCGCTGGCTGTCGGCGGCCAATATAGCGGCGATTCCCGTGTCCCGCGGATCGTACGCCGCGAGCGAGCGATAGAGCGACGAGGCCTCCCCTGTGAATTCGCGGCGGCCCGGATAGGCGTTGGCCAATGCGCGCGCGACCGGCGCCGCAGCCTCAAAGTGCGAGAGCCAGATCTCGGCTGTGGCGGCGAATTGGACCGCAGCGGGGTTCTCCGCCACCGCGTGATCGAGTCCTCCGCCCGCGATGCCGGGATTGGCGGCGCGTATCGCGGCCAGTTCCCGGTAAAGTCTCCCCGCCGACGACAGCATGGCGAAGAACTGCGATCGCAGTTGCGCGTCGTAGAACCAATATTGCCGCAGCAGACGATCGGCCGAAGCCGCGTCGTACGTTTCGCGGCGCCTGTATGCCGCGAGCAGATTCTGAACGAAGACCAGATCTTCCGGGAAGCGCTGGTGCGCGTAAAGGTTCAAACGCAGATAGAGCGCGGCGTTGGGATGTGTCTGCGAGACGACCTCGCGAAAGTAGGCTTCCAGATCCGTGCCGGAGAATGCGACAATCGCATCGCGGCTGATCTTCTCGAGCGCGCTCATCTGCCGCGTGCGCAAATACCAGCGCGCCAGCTTGTCATACCATGATCGAGTGGCGAACCTGGCGATCGCCTTCGCGTAGACTTGCTCCACCTCGCGCGCCATGTCGTTCTGCTCCAGGAAGGCGGCTAACCGTTCATAGAGTCCTGGATCATCGGGATTCCGGACGATCTCGTTGCGGTAGACGCGCAGACCATCCAGGGGGCGGTCGAGGGCCGCCAGACGCGAGAGATATTTGTCGAGCACCTGCGCGTATTCGGCGGACCTGGCGTTCCCGGCAGGTCCCAGTGGCACGCCGGATGACTTGGCTGCCAGCTCACTGAGCAGTTGATCGTACAGAGCGAATTCCTCGGCAGTGCGGCTCTGCCGGGCGAACGAGTCCGAGATTTGCATGGCGGCCGAAACCCGTCCGGCGCCGTTTGGAAAGGCCGTCAGATACTCGCGGCCGGCGCGGATCACACTGGCATCGTCGCCATAGGTCGCATAGGCGTTGATCAGCACGGCGCGCAACGGCTCGCGATACGCGGAGTGCGGAAAGCGCTGCTCCAACAGGCTCACCAACTGGCTGGCCGCCGCACGATGGAAGTACGCCACCGATTTCTGATTTTGATTCTGATATTCCATGCGCGGCCAGGTGGAGTTCAGCACCAGCGACAAGATGCCGTTCAGAACCCCAGGCGAGGGATCGATCGTGGCAATGTCTTTGTAAAACGAAAGGTCGCCCCCGCCGAACTGGATCGGCTCACCGGACGCGCTGAGCAACAGACTCGCGAGGCCGTACAATGCGCGCTCCGCCTGCGTTCCGCCAGGCGCGCTGTAGAGCGCATAATACATGCGCGCTGCTTCGTTCGCATCCGGCAGCCGCTCGAAGAGTTGCGCCATCGTGAGCAGTTCCGCAGCGCTCCATGCAGGCGCGCCGGACTCCTTCGCCAGGCGGTATTCGAGCAGCACACGGCGCGCGGCCGCGGCGTTGTTCTGTGATTTGAAATAGTGGAACAGTCGCGCCGTGGCATCCAAGTCGGCGGGATTCGCAGCCAGCGCGGCGCGGGCCCCTCCCGCAAAATCGCGCAGTTTGCCCTGGTCGCCGAGCAATTTGAAATACGCGCCGGCCATGTCATCCGGCCAAAGCGGTCGAAAGGCGCGATCGTAAACGGCCAGAGCCGCCTCCGGCGAACCATCGCGCAGTGCCAGATCGGCGCGCATGCGGACCGGCTCGAGCTCATCATGGAATGCGCGGCTGTAACTATCGATTGCAGTTTTCGCCGCGGGGATTTGCCGGTGCTCAGAGAGGTAGTCGATCAGCTTGTGCCACGCGCCCCGTTCTTTGGGATAGCGCGCGACCCAGGCACGAAAAACCGGCTCTGCCACTGCCGGCGGAAGATCTTCCTGATTGGAGAGCGCCGCCATGCGCTCGAATGCGCGCCAGCCGGGCTGTGCTGTCGCAACCCGCAAGGGATCGTCCTTCTCTGTTGCAGCAGTTTCCAGGGCCGCCAACTCGTCCCGCGGTTGGATGCGCCGGTGATAGAAATCCGCCAGGGCGATGTAGCCCGCATACCGGTCGGCCGCCGCGCCCGCGTTCGCTTTCCAGTCCGCCTCCGCTGCCGCGAAGTCGAGCGCCACCTCATCTTCCTGCGCGCGCAGCCGGTAGAGCATGGCATCGCGCGGCGCAGCGGCGATCATCTTCGCTAGCGCCGGCCGCGATTCGGCGGGCGGCAGCAGGATCGGCACCGGGCCGCCCGGCATGGCCACGGTGCGGAACAACGCCGCTACTGCAGGGCCCGCGGGGACGTGCTGCACCCAGCTCCCCAACTCGCCGCGAATCAGAAACGTGCCGCCGATGGCCAGCGCAGCGGCCACTACCATGGGTCTACCAGATTTCAAGCGGCACCTCCCCGGTGCCCACGTTGTGGGCGATATCCTCAGCGGTTACGTGAACCGTGTATTGACCCGCCGGTAGATACGCCGGCACCACGAGTTCGCCGGTATTAGCCTTCGCCGCGCTGTTCCAGCGGAGTACGACGGGCAACGCTCCATAGAGCCGCGCAGTGATCGTGCGGGCGATCCCGGTAGCTTCGGCGGAGATCCGCAGCGTCGCGCCGGCATGCACGCGCGGCTTGTCCACCCGCGCGCGCACCACGGGCGTCTTGCTGGCGATGACAAAGCTCTTGGATTCCCGGTACACATGTCCATCCCGGTCCCGCAGAATCAGGCGGACCTGGTAGACGCCATCCTCCATTTCCACGGGCGCCAGGAAGCGCGTCTGCCAGGTATCTTCATCCTTCAGATGCCGCAGCGGCTTGGTCAGGCCGAAGGGAAACAGCGCGATCACCGAGATGATGGACTCATCGGTCTTCACCCGCAGCACCGGATCTCCCGGACGGATCACGCGCGGCCGCAGGAGCGCGCGCGGCACGGCCAGCAGCGACGTGTAGGGCGTGACGAATTTGTATTTCTTCGAAAGCCGGATGATCTCGTCGATCGTGGCGCGATCCTCGCCATCGCGCGCGATCTTGTCAAGCAGCGCGTCCACACGCGCCTTGGCCCACGTGCGCGGCAGTTCGGGATGATCCGTCGCCGCAGCCGGCAGAGGCGCCGAGGTGGAGAATCGCAGTTCCCTGCCATTACCGATTCCCGTGACGGCGAAGGTGGCGTGCGGCGCCGGTCTCCTATATTCACCGGCCCAGGTGGCCATCGATCCGGCGAAGCGCAGGTCTTCGAGCGGATACACCAGATCGACTGCGGCGGCAGGTGAGACTGCCAGCGCCAGGTTCTTCACGGGCTCCTGGCCGATCTTGTCCAAGAATGCGTTCAACTTGAAATCGACCGGTTCGGTGGACCTCACCCAATCGAAGTAACCGTTGTTACTGGCCAACATACGCAGTAGCGGCACGTCGGCATCGTCTCCCACGCCGAACACCAGCGTGTGCGGCCGCCCGGCGGGTTCGCGCTTGCCCCATTCCGCGGCATACCAGCGCGCCAGTTTCCCGGTGCTGACGGAGCCTTCCGTGGCTCCCCCATCGCTGATCAACATCAGATACGTGTCGACCCCGCCGGCCTGTTCGAGCGCAGCCGTCAAGGCGCGTTGCAGGTTCGTGCCGCCGCGAATCCGGCTGTTGCGGATGAAAGTGAGCGCCTGCTCGATGTTCGCCATGGTGGCCGGCCGGGGCCGCGGATTGAATATGTCCACCTCGGAATTAAACAGCAGTAGGTTGAATGTATCGTCCGGCCGCAGACGCCGCAGCGCGGTCTCGCACGCGGCGAAGCTGCGTTCGAGCTTGTCCCACTGCATGGAGAGCGAGTCGTCAAAAAGAACCACCAGGGTGCGCGGCCTGGAAGCCCGGCTGCGTGCGGCCGCGCTTTTATCCGGAACACGCAGCAACGCCTGCGCCTGGAAGAATCCCGGCTCGCGCGGGTCCTCGCGTTCGGTGATGACGTGCACCGTATCGGACGCCGCCGGGTCGAGGGCGTAACGCACCGCCAGATCTTCCGTCAAGGGCACCTTGTTGCCGAAAAACTCCGCCCGCACCAGGTTCGCTGAACGTTCGCGGATCTGCAGCGGATAAGTTTTCGCCAGAACCGCGAAATCCCGGATCGCATGCGCCGACCGCAGTTCGAAGATGATCGTGAGATGCCCGGCGGTCTGCACGCCGAAGACGTCAGGCTTTAGAGGCACGACGAACTCGGACCGATAGTTTTCCACCGCGACGGGATGCTGATACTCCATCTCGATCCGCTTGGTGCCGAAGGCCGGAACCGGGACGATGCGCGCCGTGAACGATTGGCTTGGCAGTGACGGGCCGCCTTCTTCGCCCGCCGTACGCTCTCCCATCTGCAGCAACCCCGGATCGATGGCTTGCGATTTCGCCTGCTCGTAGATCTCGCCCGCGCGGCGCCGCTCCAGAACAACCGCCGGGATCCGGGTGACTCCGTCCCATACCGCAAAATCGGAGACCGTCGCCTTGCCGGGCAGCGCGAACTGGTAGACGCCCTCCTGGATCGATCCGCTGTGATTGCCGAAGATCTGGCGCACACGCACGCGCGCCATACCGTTGTCGATGCGGATCTCGAGAGCCATCTCGTCCAGAGAGAAAATCGCGGCATCGGGCTGCTGCCGGTCACCGGGAATCAGCACGCCGGTGTCCGCCATCGCGCTCAGGGCGATGCCCAGCAGGGCCGCGATCAGCTGCCCTCTCATTCGAGTGCTCCTTCCGCGATCCGCACCAGGCCGTTATCGGTGCCCACGTAAAGATAGCCGCCGCCCGAAACCAGCGCGGTCACGTTGCCGGACGGCAGCCCGGCAGTCGTACTTGTCCAGCGGCCGGCCGCGCGATCGAACACGAAGAGCCCGCGGTCGAGGCTGCCCGCGTACACGCGTCCGCCGGTCACGGCCATGGCGTTCGGATTCACCACCAAGTCCTTCGGAAGGTCCGGAAACACATGCCACTCGCCCGCGGAATCCAGCCGCAGCACGCCGGCGCCGTACGTGCCCGCAAACCATTCATCGCCCACCTGCGCCAACGCCGTAATCCAATTGTGTTTCAAACTGGAGTTGGCCGTCGTGTAGTTGGCGCGCACCGTGTCGCCATCGAGCACCGAGAGCCCGCCCAGCGTGCCAGCTAGGGTCTCATGCCCGCGCGTCGCCAGGGTGTACACGTGATTGTTCACCAGGCCATGAAACGCGTAGAGGCTGCGCACGCCGGAGCGATCGACAAACGAGAGCCCGGCCGGCGTCGCCACCGCCATGCCACCCTCGCCGAACGCGACGTCGGTAATGTGATCGGAAAGCAGCCCGTCCTTGCGCCCCAGGATCTGGCGTTCCCGTCCGCCAGCATCAAAAAGCACCAGGCCGTTGGCGGTGGCCACAGCGGTGCGCGCATTTTTCTGGCCGGTGACAATGCGGTTGATGCAGAACAGGGTGTCGTCTTCAAAATGGGCAGCGTGCTCCAAGCCGGCATCCATCACGTCCAGGCCGCGATCGAAGTATCCGATCCAGAGGCGGCCGCCGCTCAGCGCCAAGGCCGCGACGTTGCGGTCGGCGAGCGGAGCACCGGGCGCCAAAAGAACCGGCCGCCAGCTTTGATCCCTTCGGTCAACGACGGTTGCCCCGACGGCGTAAACGTCGCCCTCGATATTCGCCAGGCGATACGTGGGACCCGGCGGGCCGCTGGAGTCCGGAGCCATGCGCGGCGCGCTGCGGGACTCCAGGGGCACGTCGAGGATGCCTTCATCCTGCGTACCGGCATAGAGACTCTTGCCGCGGCGAACCAGTGCGCGAGCGAAGAATCCATCGGCCAACCTGCGCACGCGCTTCCCGTCGCGAAACTCCACCACCCCGAGAGGCGTGCCGGCATAAACGGCATCACCCTCGTCATCGATCGCCAGCACTTGCGGATCGGGCAAGGCCGGCAGCAATTCCTCCAACTGGCCGGCCCGATAGTGAAACAGGCCCTCGGACAGCGTGCCGATCCAGATGTCGCCGTCGTTTCCCGCGAGTGCAGTAATGTGCGCGTGCCGCAGACGCGCGTCGAAAGGCGCCAGGCGACGGCCGTCGAAGACCAGAAGGCCCTGCCGCTCGGTGCCGGCCAGAAGCCGGCCCGAGCCCAGCACCAGCAAGGCGGTGACGATTCGCAGGTCAGCATCGGAAGGCAGCATCTGGCGAAAGCGCTCGCCATCAAACGCCAGAACACCCGCGCCGCGCGTGGCGATGAAAAGCTCTGGTCCTGGGGCGCCGGCGGCGATACCGGCGGACATGGCACCCAGTTCCGCCGCCGGCAACTCCATACCCGCGCGATAGGCCCGCACGAACGCGCCGCGGCGGTCGTAAAGGTACAGGCCGGCGCGCGCACTCGCCGCGATGGTTTCCTGGAACGCCGCGATGTCGCGGAAATCGGGGCTGGCGGCGATCGGTTCCACTCCCGCCGGCACGGCGCGGTCGAGAGGAATCACTCGGAACGGGAATCTGGATTCAGCACGAACCTCGGCGGCCGCTGCGCGCCTGACATGCGCCGCCTTCCAGAACACCAGGCCCACGGCCAGCAGCGGAAGGCTCAAAACGACGGCTAGAATTCCACACGCCCTGCGAGACGGCAATGCCACTCGGAACATGTTGACCTCAACAGGATACTCGCTAGCGGTGCGCAACTCAAACCGCCGGTCGCACCGCTGTCCTGGGATAAGCACTCGAACTACCATCGCGCGACAGTCAACACATCCTGTTCTTGTCGTGCTTCGGAGGTGTGTCCCCGCATTTACACGTGTCGGCTGATACACGCAGCCGCCATGTGACCTGAGTCACTGCCCGCGTGACACCTGCCGCGTCACAATCAGGGCGGAAGGACGAAAGAGGGAAACCGATGACAGCTACCGTAACGTTGGCCGACTTGGCCGCCAATTCGTTGAGCACGGTTCGAATATTGGAACGGCATGGCCTCGACTATTGCTGCGGCGGAAAGCAGCCGCTTGATCAGGCTTGCCTCGCCAAAGGGCTGAAGCCCGAAGACGTGATGCGAGAGATCGAGGAAGCCGCCGCCACATCCGCGGCCGACCGGGACTGGCAAACCGCGCCGCTCGACGAACTCGTGAAGCACATCGTCGAGACGCATCACGCGTATCTCAAACTGGACCTGCCCGTTCTGCACGCCCGTATCGATAAAGTCCTCGCCGTGCACGGAGCGCGAGATCCCGGGAGGCTGACTCGCCTGGCGACAGTGTTTGCGCAGCTTCGGGACGAACTGGAACACCATCTACGCAAAGAAGAGGCGATCCTGTTTCCGTTCATCTCGCAGTACGCCCGCGCCGCATTGCAGAACCGGCCGCTGCCACGTGCGCCGTTCGGCTCCATTGCGAACCCCATCGCCATGATGGAGAGCGAGCACTTCGGCGCCGGCGACGCGCTGGAAGAAATCCGCAGTCTCACTGACAATTTCAACCCGCCGGCCTATGCCTGCGCTACCGTCCGCGCGCTGTACGAGGGTTTGAAGATCCTGGAAGCAGATCTCCACGTTCACATCCATCTCGAAAACAACATCCTCTTCCCACACGCCATCGCACTTGAAAAGCGCCAGGCTTAAATCGTCCCGCTGAGGATCGCCGTCCAACGCATAGCCCACGCACCGGCCCAGAAGCGATTAGCGGTCCCCCGCAAGTCGGCCGGCAGAGCAACGTCGAGAGCCTGCCGGCGCCGCACGAAGACGCTATGGCTGACGCACCATGATGTGAGCGAAGTGACGGCCATCAACGCAAACGCAGCCGGATGACTGCGGCCTGAGTGCGGAAAAAAGCGAGGTGGAGCAGCGGAAAGAAGTCTCCCGAAACCAGGGAGCAGATGCCCCGATCAATCCCCATGCCACCCCGCAGCCCGTGAACGAGATCGTTCCCCGTGCGACTTGCGTGACTTTGGTCACAGATGTTCGGCCCTCATGCTTATAGGGTGAGGGTATGGCTGCCAGCATTTCTGCTCCAGTTCCGGAAACTCGCAAGAAGCTCGGAAGGCGAGCCAGTCCGGAGCATTCCCAGAAACTCCGGCGGCTGTTTCAAATTGTATTTTTTCTCTTGAATGTCTGGATTGGAGTGCAGTTCTACTAGTTCGTGCGATACTACGAGACCGGCGGCCAGGGCCTGGCGACCTCGCGGCCTCCGGGTGTCGAGGGTTGGCTGCCCATCGCGTCGTTGATGAATCTGAAAGTACTGGTGGCAACCGGCCAGATCCCCAGGATTCATCCCGCCGGGTTATTTCTGCTGATGGCATTCGTGGCCATGTCTTGGCTGGCGCGCAAGAGCTTCTGCAGTTGGCTGTGCCCGGTGGGCACGGTCTCGGAGTTCCTCTGGAGGCTCGGACGGCGAACGTTCGGCCGGAACTTCCGCCTGCCGCGGTGGCTCGATGTGGCCCTGCGATCGTGCAAGTACCTGCTGCTCGGCCTGTTTCTGTATGCGGTTGGTTCCATGTCCGTGCAGGCGATTCAGCAGTTCCTGGGAGGTCCGTACGGGTTATTGGATGACGTGAAGATGCTGAATTTCTTCCGCGAACTGACCATCGCGGGCGGCCTCGTGCTTGCCATGCTGGTGGTGGCGTCGGTCGTCGTCGAAAACTTCTGGTGCCGTTACCTCTGTCCGTATGGCGCCTTGCTGGGACTCCTCGGATTGTTTAGTCCGCTACGGGTCCGCCGGAATCCATCGCCCTGCATCGACTGCGACAGGTGCACCAAGGCCTGCCCGTCGAGACTGCCGGTGGCTCAATTGATCACCATCCGGTCGGCCGAGTGCACGAGTTGCCTCGCATGCGTGGCAGCGTGTCCCGCGGCGGGCGCTTTGGCAATGTCCGCGCCTGGATGCCGGCGCGTGCCAAGCTGGGTCGTGGCGGCGTTGGTGGCCGGTCTCTTCCTGGGCGTCTGCGGTTACGCCCGATTTAGCGGCCACTGGCGCACCTATATGCCACACCGGGTGTACTTCGATCTGATTCCCCGCGCCGGCGAATTCGGGCATCCATGAGATTTGCAACAGGAACGGCAGCACGCCCTGATGTTCCCGGCGCGCGCGGGACGTGGGGAATCCTGCTTGTACCGTTGGCTACGGGAGCTGCCGCGGGTGCCGCTCACTATCGCGGTGCTGGCTCTGTTCTGGCTTCGAAAGCCCGTAGAAAACTGGATCGGCTCCGCCCCGGCGGCTGCAGTATTACGATGGGTGCTTGGCGCCAAAAACCGCAGCCCTGTCGCAAATTCCGCTGTTCGCGGCCCTGAACGAAAGCGAGCTGCAGGGGCTGGCGCTGCGGGCCGTCGAAAAGCGCTTCGGGGCCGATGAAGTGTTGTTCTGGGAGGGCGATTCCTGCGCCGGGATCTTTCTCATCGTCCAGGGCAGTGTGAAGATTTTTCGAACCTCCGCTACCGGGCGCGAGGTCATGCTGTCGATCGAGACCGCGCCCGCCACAGTCGCCGAGTTGCCCTTGTTCGATGGCGGTGCATATCCGGCCTCCGTGCGGGCGGTCGAACCGGTCGTGGCGCTATTCATCAACAAAAACGATTTCCAACAGTTCTGCCGCCAGAATCCGGATGTGACCCTGAAGGTCCTGGCCGTGGTCGGCCGGCGGCTGCGCCATCTGGTCGGACTGGTCGAATCCATGACTTTCGGCAGCGTCACCCAAAGACTGGCGCGCATGCTCCTCGATGCGTCGAAAGCCGCCGGATCGGAGACCTTCGACTTGCCCGCAACTCATCAAGAGCTTGCGTCAAGGCTGGGGACGGTGCGCGAGGTGGTTTCCCGCAACCTGGGGCGGTTTCGCGCGCAAGGCCTCATCGCGATTCAGGATCGCCAGGTGCGGATCGTAAACCGCGCCGGCCTACGGCAGGAGGCGGAGTCTCAGGGCTAAGTCAGGGTAAGTTGGCTTCGTGGGATACAATGATCGGGCTTTCCGACGTGCATAAGTTGCTACCGGATAATTTGGTGCGGAGTCCCACCCTCGTATACTTGAAAGGATGAACAGAGGGTTGACCCGGCGGGAGTGGCTAATGGGGCTTCTGGCGGTGCGAGCGTGGGGGCAAGGTGTGTCGAGCCGCGGGGTGAAGCCGCTGCCGCGTGGGAAGCCTTCGGGGCTGCCTTGGCATGCGCGGTTCGTGGATGTGGCTGCGCAGGCGGGGTTGCGCGCGCCGGTGATCTATGGCGGCGTCATGCACAAAGACTACATCCTGGAAACGGTCGGGTGCGGGATCGCCTTCATCGATTATGACAATGACGGATGGCTCGACCTGTTCGTGCTGTGCGGAACGCGCATCGAGGGTGCGCCGCCGGGCGCTTACAACCGGCTGTACAAGAATAATCGCGACGGCACGTTTACGGACGTCACGGAACGGTCGGGGCTGAAGCGGACCGGGTGGGCGTCGGCGGTGTGCGTGGCCGATTATGATAACGACGGCTTCGACGACTTATTTGTCACTTACTGGGGACAGAACGTGCTGTATCACAACAACGGCGACGGCACG
>DATKNQ010000071.1:0-27566 GCA_035541265.1 Bryobacteraceae bacterium | reverse complement strand
ACTTCCAGATGGCGCGCGCCGGCGATCGGGAAGATCCAGCGCGGCGCGAGTTGCGCCACGTTCTGGGGTGTAATCTCGTTGAGCTCCGTATAGCGATTGCCGGTCAACTGGCCGTGATACGTGGGCCAGTCGCCCGGCATGGGATAAGCCACGCCTTCCCACGTAACGGCGCCGGGAAAATCGGCTGTCCGAGTCGCTTCCACCGCGACGTTCGGCGCCGCCAGGAACGCTACGAGGTCTTGCAGTTGGGCCGCGTTTGCTTTGAGTGCCGGCATGTACGAAGCTTTTTCCCGCTCGACGGCAAGTACGTCCGCGCGCCTCAGCAGGTGGAATTGCCCATCGAAGCCCTGCACCTGGAGGTCGTACAAGCTCTCATTGCGCAAGAAGCCGTGGATGGGCGCGCCCGATCGCACGCGCACGGTGGCGACCTGGTAGCCCGGTACGCGCCGCGCTTCCGGCTTCAGCAGCGATTGCTCCAATTCAGAGAGAGTCAGTTCCGCGCCCACGCTGGTGAGGTCCGGACCCCGGACGTCGCCGCGGCCGTGGATCATGTGGCACTCCGCGCAGCGCCCCGCGCCGAAGAAGAAAGCCGCACCCGCCTTGGGATCGCCCGGCAGCGTGCTGTCGCTCGCCGGTATCACCCGCGAGTGCACGAACGCGGTGATCTCCGCCATCTCGGAATCCGGCAGATTGAACGACGGCATGCCCGCTTCCGGAATACCGCTGTGGATCAGCGTGCGGATCGCCTCCTCGGAGCGCAGCCGATGGCGGTCGATGCTGCCGATCGCGGGTGCGCGCTCGCCGCCCGTGCCATCTGCGCCGTGACAGCCTCCGCATCGGACTTCGAAGCGCTGCCGCCCCGCCGCGATGGCATCCGCGCCGCCGGTGAAGACGATCGTGCCGAAGCTCTCGGGAACGTGGTTCGGATCGCGGTTCACAACACAGGTTGGCTGCCAGCACATGAAGTGGCGCACGGGATCCTCGCCGGGGCCATCGATGCGGTACAGATTGGCGCGCCACTTCGTGCCGGGCTTCACCGGCGTGCTGCTCACGGCGCTTAGAGGAATGCGCGCGGCCGCATACCAGATGCGCGCGGCCTCATCAATGTGCGCCGCCGTGGTCCAGCCGCTGCGCCAGGATTGATCGTAGCTCTGACGATCGAGGTCGATGGCCAGGTCGATCCAGTCTCCCGTGGGTGCGATTTCGAATTCGCGATAGTGGCGGATGTTCGTCCAGTCATCGCCCAGGAACATCTCCACCACGTCGCGATCCCACAGCTTGTTGCGCGGTCCGCCGCCCTGCGCGGGCAGCCACAGGTTCAGTTCCTTGTATGGGCAACGGAACAGCAAGAACAGATGCTGGTCGGTCCAGAATGCGCGCACTTCGCTGCGCAGCGCGGGATAGTCGAGTTCCTTGCTGCAGTCCTTCGAAATCACGGCCACCGAGGCGTTGTGCCAGATGGGCGACGCCGGGTCGGCCGAGATGGGCGGATCGCCCGCGGCGTGCGGCACCTGGAAGCTCGCGGTGGGCCGCGTGACGGTGCAGTTTTCCTGCGCGAAGGCCGCACCGGCGGCCAGCAGAATCAGAATGGCTGCCCGCATCAGGCCACCGCCGGATGAACCCAGGGAGCGCGATAGGGCCGCGCCAGGAGCCGGTTGGCATCTACATCGCCCGCGATCTGTTGATTCACGGGATCCCACGTAAGACTGCGGCCCACCTTCATCGACAGGTTGGCCAGGATGCAGCTCGAGGTTGAGATATAGCCCTCCTCGATATCCGCCACGGGCTTCGAGCGCGTGTCGATGGCGCCCAGGAAATTTTTCATGTGATAGCGAATGGCCGGCGCGACGTGGCGTTCCAGATCCTTCTCCGTTTTGTCGATGGGGTACTGTTCCAATTCGTAGGTGACGTCGCGATGAATCGCGCCTTTGCCGCCTTCGGGGATGAAATCGTAACTGTAGACGCTCACCTTCAACGTGCCTTTGTCGCCGTAGAAAATAGCGCTCCAGGCGTAGCTCGGATCGGGATCGGGAGCCGAGCCCCAGGTACGGTGCGTCCAGACGATCTTCACATCGTCATAATCGAACGCGGCGGTCTGCGTGTCCGAGATGTTCGCTTTCGATTGCTTGTCGACCAGGATGCCGCCCTCCGAGGAAACGCGCTTGGGCCAGCCCAGGCCCATCATCCAGCGCACCATGTCGAACATGTGGATGCACATGTCGCCGATGATGCCGTTGCCGTATTCCATGAATGCCCGCCATCCGCGCGGATGCACCCAGCGGTTGTAGGGACGCATGGGCGCCGGGCCGGTCCACATGTCGTAGTCGAGGTAGGGCGGGGGATCGGTGTCCGGCGGATTCCCGGTCGCGCGCATGTGATAGTAGCAGCAGATTTCGACCAGGCCGATCTTGCCGAGTTTGCCTTCGTTGATGAAGCGGTCGCGCGCCTCAACGATGTGCGGCGTGCTCCGCCGCTGCGTGCCCACTTGCACGACACGCTTGTGCTGGCGCGCCGCGGCCAGCATAGCCTGGCCCTCCCGAATGTCGACGCTGATGGGCTTCTGCACGTAGACGTCGGCGCCGGATTCGACCGCCGCAATCATGGCGAGTGCGTGCCAATGATCGGGCGTATCCACCAGCACGATGTCCAGGTCTTTCTCCTTGAGCATCTCGCGGTAGTCGCTGTAGGTGCGCGGGCGCTTTCCCGATTTCTGGCGCATGGCGGTCATGTCCGCGGCCTGCGCGAGCATATGCTGATCCACGTCGCACATCGACACCACCTCGACCGGCGCCACCTGAATGAGGCGGAACAGGTCGGTCTTGCCATACCAGCCGGGGCCGATGATGCCGACGCGCCGGGGCTTGTCGTCGGCATAGGCCGCGGAGAGTGCCAGACCCGCGGCGCCGGCGTAGAGAAATTGGCGGCGATTCATAAGGAAGAGTATACGACGCCTCGCCTGTTTTGCCGGGACGGTGCACGCCCAAAGCGCGGGCTTCAGCGATGATCCTTTCGAGCGGGCGAACAGGATCTCGCCGCCCCGGGTCGAGGATTTTGTGGCGGGGATCCTGCAGGTACGCCAGATCCATCGGCTCCAGGCTGGAAAAATAGTGCGTGATCCACCCGGCTGGAATTGGCGGATGGTGAAGCTAGGTTCGGGTTTGGTCATTGGCATCCTCCCGGCGTCATCTCGTCAAGGACGGCATCAAATTCGGCCAGTAGCAGGCCCGCTCACGGTCGGCTTCAGCGGCTCGGTGATGTTCACAAGTCTGCCCGCGGGCATCGAGAGCTGCCGGTGCCGTTTTCCGAAGGTGGAGTTGCGGCTGCGCGAATTGAACACGGCGGCCCAGATTCCGGCGCTGTTGAATGGCACGCTGGATCTGGCCATCATGCGCGATGGGGACCCCACCCGAAGGCATCGAAGCGAGCACGCTGCGCGAAGAGCGTGACGTGGCCGTCCTGCCCGCGGCGCACCCGTTGACCCGCAAACTCTCTCGGCGCGTCCGTGATTTGCACAACGAGCCCTTCGTTCTGTTCGCCGCGCTGGGAGTCTCGCTGGCTCCCGCCTGCGTCGCCAATGTGACCATGCCGGGAGCCGTTTATCGCGAACCGCGCGCCGCTCCCTAGAAAACCTCAGCGAGACGGCGCCTTACCGCAGGCTTCCAGCGGCGATCAATTTCTCGAGTGCTGCGATATCCAGGTACAGTGCCCGATCCCCGGTCAGCGCGGGGGAGACCGCGCGAATGCTGTCGTGCGCGCGTTCGAGCGCCGCGCTGCTGCGCAACGGCCGCAACAGGTCGAGCGCGCGCGCCGCGGACAGAGCCTCGATAGCCAGCGCGGCGCGCGTATTGCGGACAATGCTCTTGAGCTTCAGCGCGGACGTCATGCCCATGCTGACGAAGTCCTCCTTGTTGCCGCTGGTGGTAATGGATCCCGCCGATGCCGGATGCGACAGCACGCGATTCTCGGCCACCAGCGCAGCGGCGGTCACTTGCGCCATCATCAGGCCGGATTCGAGACCCGCGTGGCCGGCCAGAAACGCGGGCAACTCTTCATTGAGCGCGGGATTTACCAGCCGGTCGATGCGGCGTTCGGTGATGCCGGCCAGCGCGGTGAGCGCCACCGCCAGGTAATCCAACTGGAAGGCGACCGGCTCGCCATGAAAGTTGCCGCCCGAGACAATCTCGTCGTCGAGCACCAGCGGATTGTCGGTGGCGGAGTTCAGTTCGATGGCGAACACGCGCCGCGCGGTGGCCAGCGCATCGCGCACTGCGCCGTGTACCTGCGGCGCGCAGCGCAGCGAGTACGCGTCCTGCACGCGCCGGCAGGTGATGTGCGACTGCCGGATTTCGCTGCCTTCGAGCAGTTGCCGCAGCCGCGCGGCGCTCTCCACTTGCCCCGCGTGCGGGCGCGCGGCATGCAGGCGCGGATCGAAAGCCCGGGGCGTGCCGCGCAGTGCGTCGAGCGTCATGGCGCAAATTACGTCCGCCGTATCGGCCAGCACCTCCGCGGCGGCGAGTTCCCGGCATCCGACCGCCAGCATTGCCTGGGTGCCGTTGATCAGCGAGATGCCTTCCTTGGCGCGTAGCGTCAGCGGTTCGAGGCCGGCGCGCCGCAGAGCGTCGCCGCCCGGGTAAACGGCGCCGTCGTACTCCGCCTCGCCTTCGCCGATCAGCACCAGCGCCATGTGCGCCAATGGAGCCAGGTCGCCGCTCGCGCCTACGCTTCCCTGCGCGGGGACGCGCGGCGTCACTCCGCGATTCAGCAGATCGCAAAGCCGCTCGGCGACCACGGGCCGGATGCCCGAATAGCCCTTAGCGAGTACGTTGGCGCGGATCAGCATCATGGCGCGGACATCCTCACGCGCAAGGGGGTCGCCCACGCCGGCCGCGTGCGAGCGCACCACGTTGCGCTGCAGTTGATCGAGGTCCGCGGGTGCGATGCGCACATCCGCCAGCAAGCCCACGCCCGTATTCACGCCGTAAACCGGAGCGTCGCCCGCGGCCAGCCGTTCCACCACCGCGCGCGATCGCTGCATCTTCTCGATCGCCTGGGGCGCCAGCCGGACCTGGGCCTGGCCGGCGGCCGCCGCGCAGACTTCTTCTACAGTCAGATCTTCGCCATTCAATTCCATCGCATACTATTGTCCCTTAACAAACGGGCGTTACCATCGTCATGTCTCTATATGCGCCTGCTCTTGTTGTGCCTGATCGGTTCCTGCGCCGCGGCCGCGGAATTGCCCAACGTGGTTTTCCTCGAACCGGCCGGGAAAGTGAATACCGCTTCGGCCGAGATCCGCGAGAGCATGCCGCTGTACCGGCGGGTGGCGGATGCATCAAAGTACGCCGCCTGGCTGCACAACGAATCCGCCGGGCGCGCGCTGCAGCTTTATGCGCAGGCTGCCCGCATTGCATCGCCCGGCAACGCCGTGCCGGACTACTATGTCGCGCTGGTGAAAGGCGGCAATCACGGCGCGGTCGGCTTCCGCCTCGAAACCAGCGATGGCGTGAAGGACTATCCGCGGACCGCTTACATTCTGCTGGATGCCGATCCTGAGCGCTTTCAAACGACGATGTATCACGAGACCGGGCACGTGGCGATGGACATGCTCGCCGGAGGCCGCCGCCTGGATGGCAAAGAGGTCGCCTCGATTCCGCACAGCACCGCCGCGCTGTCCGATCGCACCACCGCGTTTAGCGAGGGCTGGGCCATCCACCTGGAAACTCTGGCGGCGCACCTGGCGCGCGGCGCGGATCTGCGCTGGCAATATCATCACGAATCCGTGGGCTTCGGCGATGCGCCCTACCGCCAGAACGAATACTATCGCGACGCCGCCGATCTCACCACTTACTCGCAGACCCTGGCGCGCTACTACGATGTGCGCGAGAACTTCTTCGCCTTCGGCAGTGCCTTCCGCGGACCGGATTATCTGCGCGCGCAGCTGGAAACCGCCCGCGATTTCGCCACACTGCGCGATGCCGATCAACTGCTGCAATCGGAGGGATTCTATGCCAGCTTCTTCTTTCTGTTCGCCATGCGCGGCCGCGAACTTCCG
This sequence comes from Bryobacteraceae bacterium, assembly GCA_035541265.1. Taxonomy (GTDB): domain Bacteria; phylum Acidobacteriota; class Terriglobia; order Bryobacterales; family Bryobacteraceae; genus Bog-159. The sequence continues at coordinate 21,514 of DATKNQ010000071.1, read as the reverse complement.
GGCGAAGAGACTGTGGACCAGCGCGAGGATCGCATGCTGCGCGCCATGCACGCCATGTTCGCGGATGTGAAGACGGACATCTCCACGCCCTGGCTGCTCGAGCTGGTGACGCATTATATGCGCCTGTTTCCCGATGACCGGACCGCCATCGTGGATGCGCTGAACGACCTGAGCCACGGCGTGTTTGTGGATGCGGGCGCCGCCGCGATGTGGCGCGAGCACTACCTGGCTAGCCTGCGCCTGGACCTGGCGTATCTGAATCGCGACGCGATCAATGCGGCGCGCCTGCGCTGGCGCGACGAGGTGCTGGCCGATCCGCGCGTGTTGTATTCGAGGATCGGCCCGGAGATCGTGTGTACGGTGCCGGCGGTGACCGTGCGCCTGGTGGCCTTCGAGGAAGAGGCGCCCCTGCGGTTCGACCTCAACAGCGCGCAGGAGGGCGTGCTCCGCTCGATTCCCGGTATCACCGATGAAGAAGTTGCCCGCTGGATGGCGGAGCGCGCCAGGTTGCCGTTCACCGATCCCGCCGGCTTCCGCCGCCGTGCGGCTCTACGCGCCGGAACTCTGGCAGGCATGCGATTCTAGGCAGATGTTACCCTGTTACTTCGTATGGCGCAAAGAGCGGCGGTTATTGGCAGTGCGGGTCAACTCGGCGTTGAGTTAGTCCGCGAGTTGAACAAGCGCGGATATCAGACCATCGGCTGGGATCGCAACCAACTGGATATCACTGACAGCGAGCAGGTGGAGCGCGTGGTCGCGCCGTGGGATCCGCAAATCGTCTTCAATGCGGCCGCTTACAACCAGGTGGACGTGGCGGAGAGCGAGCCGCATGCGGCATTTGTGGTGAACGCGCTGGCGGTGCGCAACCTGGCGCTGGCCTGCCGCCAACTGGACGCGCTATTCGTGCATTTCTCGACTGACTACGTCTTTGATGGCACGGCCGGCAGACCCTACGTCGAGACCGACCCTACGCATCCGTTGGGCGCGTATGGCGTGTCGAAACTGGCCGGTGAGATCTACGCGCAGGCTTATCTCGACGCGCCGCTGATCGTGCGGACTTCCGGTGTCTTCGGGCCCGGCGGATTGCGGACGGCGCGCGGCAACTTCGTGGAAGTAATGCTACGGCTGGCGGGTTCCGGGCAGCCCATCCGGGTGGTCGAGGATCACGTGGCCTCGCCCACTTACGCTCCGCTGCTGGCGGCCCGCACCGTCGACCTGGTCGAGCGCCGACAGACGGGCATCTTCCACATCGGCGGCGGTACGCCGGTCTCCTGGTATCACTATGCGCAGGCGATCTTCGCGGTGGGCCTGCCGGGACACGAGATTCAGTTGCACGCTACCAGTGAGCGCGAATACCGCACCGCGGCGCGGCGCCCGAAGTTCTCGGCGCTCTCGAATGGGCACGTCGAAAGCCTCGGCTTGGCCGCTATGCCGCCGCTCGAACAAGCCTTGCGCCTCTACTTCGCGGCGCGCGAGAAGCTGGTCAGCTCTTCTCGGGCTTGATGGCGTAGTAGCCCTTGCGCACCTGCACCTTCATGTTCTTGTCGGCGACCTTCAGGGTGATTTTACGGAACGAGCCATCCTGGTCGGGATTAGTGGAGGTGTAGGCGATCGAATACTGGCTGCGCATCTCCTCCTGCAGTTGCTTGAAGGCGTCCTCGAGAGTCGTCTTACGGCTGACTTTAAACACGCGGCCGCCGGTCTCACCCGACATTTTTTGCAGAGCGGAATCGCTGACGCCGCCGATCGAGAAGAAGCCGCCGCCATAGGCGCTGGGATCGGCATAGTCGATGCTGTAGATCACGGCGTCAGCCTTCTGGGCGGCCTCGATGGCGTCTTCGATCTTGAGTTTACTGCCTTCGTCGATGCCGTCAGTGATCAGCACGATGACCTTCCGCCCTACCTCGCTGGTCAGCTTTTCATGCGCGGCCAGGTAGACAGCGTCATAAAGCACCGTGCCGCGCGGCTGGCTGATCGTGGGTACTGGCCCAGGCCCGATGCCGGACGCGCCCGAGTTGACCTGCAACTGGGAAAGCCCGGACTGTAGCAGCTTTGGGGAATTCGTGTAGTCCTGCAGTAATTCAGAGTCCTCGCCGAAGCTGATGAGGAATGCCTCATCCTTCTTGCGCAACACCTGAGAGAAGAACTCATGGGCGGCGCGCTTTTCGATATCGAGCAGGTTTCGCTGGCTGGCGCTGACGTCGATCAGCAGGCCGATGGTCAACGGCAAATCCGTCTCGCGCGTGAAGTATTTGATGGTCTGCTGCTTGCCGTCTTCCAAAACCGTGAAATCATCCTTGTTCAGGTTTCCAATGAGCGCGCCATGCTTATCGTGCACGCTGGCCAGGATGTTGACGAGCGAGACGTTCACCGAAATCGGCGGCGCAGTCTCGTCCTCGACGGGTTTCTGCTGCGGTAGCGCGGGGGCGGCGAGCAGAATGAGCGAGGCGGCAATCCGCCCCAATTGGGCATTGGTCATGGCCATAGGGTTACAATGACGGACGTAGCTGTCAGTACCTCTGTTTCAACAATGCGCAAAGCCATACTCCATTTGCAAGCGGCCGATCCGGTATTGGGCGGCATCATCGAGCGTGTGGGCGCCTATCGCATCCGTTTTCGCGCGCCGGGGTTCGAAACGTTGACCAAATCGATTGTCTACCAGCAGCTTAGCGGAAAAGTGGCACAGGTGATCTTTGACCGCCTGGTGGCCGCAGTGCCGGACGGCGCCTTGACACCCGAAAATTTGCTGGCTTTGCGGCCGGCGAAGATGCGCGCAATCGGCCTGTCGAAACAGAAAACCTTGTACATTCGCGATCTGGCTCGCCAGACGCGTGCCGGTAAGGTGGATTTTGCGAAATTGGCAGATCTGGCCGACGCCGCGGTAATCGAAGAACTCACGCAGGTGAAAGGCATCGGCGTCTGGACGGCGCATATGTTTCTGATCTTCGCGCTGCGGCGCACCAACGTGCTGCCGAGCGGCGACTTGGGAATTCGCGCCGCAATCCGCAAAGCGTATGGCCTGGCCGAACTGCCGAAGCCCGCAGAGATCGAAGAGATGGGCCAACGCTGGCATCCCTACTGCACGGTGGCGGCGTGGTACCTGTGGCGCAGCCTCGAGCCGAACGCCAACTTATAGGCGGTTACTCAAAATCGGGCGGAACCTCCGGCACGGGCAGCGGCTCGAGCGACCCGATCCAATCGTCGACCAGTTTCTCCGGGTTGCCGCTCAGGTCGATGGGCGCCGTGCGCGTCTCGGCATTGTTCACGTAGAACGCCGCCAGGACGCCCCCGGGCGTGGGCCGTAACTCCAGTTTCCGGTCGCGCGCCTCCAGGCGCAGTGTGGTGCCCAGCCATGCGATGTGCACCTTCGTGCGCGTATGGTGACCGGCCCGCGTGGCTTGCCGCAGCAATTCCGCGGTGTAGGGACCTTTCTTGAGCTGCTCCGCGTACTCGGCGGAGGCCTGTGACTGTGCGCGCTGGGCGTCCCGCGACTTGGCGTTGCGGCTGTGTTGCTCGCCGCGCTCTTCCCGCGATTCCAGGCTCTTCAAGTTGCTTTCGAGGTTGTCGAGGTAACTCATGTAATTCGGATGAAACCCGCTTCAACTCGCTATTGGATGCCGGGAGCGCGGCGGCGGTTGCAATGCAGTACGGCTTAGGCGATGAGCTTCTCCACGGCATTGCAGAAGATGTCGATCTCCTGGGCGGTCGTGTATATGTTCGGCGTGATACGCAGACCCTTGAACTGCGGGTGTACGATCGCCACGGTCATGATGCGGTACTTATCCCACAGTTTTTCCGATAAAGGTCCGGGCTCCTGGTTCGCGACGCTGAGCAAGCCGATGCCGCAACTCTGGTGGGGATCGGGACTGGTCGGCGTGGAAACGCCCGGCAGGCGTGTCAGACGGTCGGTCCACATCATGCGCAGATAGCGCAGGCGCGCGGCCTTGCGCTCGACGCCGATGGCATGGTGAAATTCGAGCGCGTCGGAAATGGCATTGTGATTGGCCGCCGGGTGCGTGCCGATTTCCTCGAATTTCCGAATGTTGCCGGTCATCTCCGCGGGTGCGGCCATCAGCGGCCACACCTTCGGGATCTTCGATTTGCGCACGTAGAGGAAGCCGGTGCCGTGCGGCGCGAGCAGCCATTTGTGCAGGCTGGTGCCGTAGAAGTCGCAATCGAGATCGGCGTGCTTGAAGGGGAAATGCGCGTAGGCGTGCGCGCCATCCACAATCGCCTCTATGCCGCGGCTGCGCGCCATCTGGCAAATCGCTTTGACGGGGAAGATCTGGCCCGTGAGATTCGTGATGTGGCAGAAGTGGATGACCCGCGTGCGCGGCGTGATAGCGCGCTCGAAGAGTCCCACGAGATCGTCCATGGAGGGCGGCGGCGTGGGGAACGAGATCTGCTTCAGCACGATGCCGTCGCGCCGCTCGCGCTGCTTATAAGTGGTGATCATGCGCGGGTAATCCTGGTCGGTGGTCAGGACTTCGTCGCCGGGCTTGAGGTCCAGGCCGAGCTCGCAGATCTCGAGACCTTCGGAGGCATTGCGCGTGATCGCGATTTCTTCGGGGTCGCAGCCGAAATCGTCGGCCAGGCGCTGGCGCACGGTTTCCACTTCCGGCTCGAGTACGGCCCACATGGTACGCGCGGGAGCGATGTTACTGAACTCGAGCGAGCGGCGCATGGCCTCCTGCACCACGCGCGGCGACGGGCTGACGCCGCCGTTATTCAGGTTGATGATGTTGCGGTCGAGCGTGAAGGCGGATTGAATGTCGCGCCAGAAATCCTCGTCGCGAGCCAGCGAATCGGCAGGACGTTCGTTGCCCACGGTAGCTGCGAGGGCACGATGAACGGCATCGGGACGCAGCAGGGCAAGCGACCCGGCGGCCCGCAGAAAGTTACGGCGCTCCATAGTTGATCCTCCTTGTCCGGCCCGGCGGGCCGTGCTGCCCATTGTAGCGGAATCTTAAACGTCAGTGCGCGGAGCCCAGATAATTGCCGTAGCCCACAATCACGGTCGAAGCCACCAGCACGAACAGACTCATCCCCACCAGCCAGCGCGTGCGCGTTCCGACGCCTTTCCATTCCTTGAGAGCGATGCCCCACAGCGTGCTGAAGATGATGATGCTGGCCATGTGCAGCGTCCAGCTTGAGAACTTGAACGCGCCCATCTGCGTTTCGCCCATCGTGTAAAAAAAGAATTGCATGTACCAGGTGGTGCCGGCGAGCGCGCAGAACAAGTAATTGGCGAGCATGGGGACGCGCGCCGGCTGGACGCTGGGTGGAGCGAGGGCCACGGCCATCTCTTCGCCGGGTGCATCGATGGCGGTCTCGATCACCAGTTCGTTTTCGCGCGCGGGGAATCCGCCGCTCAGCACCGGCGTGAAATATTGGTGCCCGGTGCGATTACGGATATTCAAAATCAGGCACCAGACGAAGTTGGTAGTGAAGCCTCCCACCAGCACGACCACCAGCACCGGCAGGCCTTGCCACAGCACCGGCGTGCCGTGGCGCAGGGTGATTTGTTTGATCGGATCGCCGGCGGCCAGGCCATAGGCAAAACAGGCGCTCATGACGCCCGAGAAGGTCGCCACAAGCAAGCCGCGCTTCAGGCTGAATTCTTTGATCGAGGCGCGCTTCTGTTCGTCCGATAGCTCATGCTCTTTCGAGACCCCGGCGGCGCCCGCGAAGGCAATGCCGGCTAAGCAAACGGCCACGCCGAATAGGATCACGATGCCGGAATGCGTGCCCAGCACCTGGTGGACGAACTGGCCGCGAAAGATCGGCGGCAGCAGCGTACCGAAAGCCGCCGTGTATCCCAGCGCGACAGCCATGCCGAGCGACATGCCGAGATAGCGCATGGTGAGGCCGAAGGTCAGGCCACCGAGTCCCCAGAGCAGGCCGAACATGTAGGCCCAGAACAGGCAGCTTGGCGGCGCTTCGTGCAGCACCGTAAGCAGGTCGCTGGTCATGGTCAGCGCGAGCACCCAGGGCGCGATAATCCAGCTGAAGACGCCGCCCGCCAGCCAATAGGTCTCCCACGCCCAGCTTTTCACGCCGCGAAAGCCGAGATAGAAACTGGCGGACGCCAGACCTCCCATCCAATGCAGGAAGACGCCGAGGACGGGATTCGCGGTCATGAGCTTGAGCCGAGTATATTCGGTCGCCTACGCTTGCGTCCAGCGGAACTTTCTGAGCGGCCCTGCGGTCTAAACTGCCAATGCTTCAAGTGCGCGCGCTCAGCAAACGATACCCCGGCGCGTTGGCGGTTGACCATGTCTCGTTCAATGCGCTCCCCGGCGAAGTGACCGGCTACCTGGGACCCAACGGCTCCGGCAAGTCCACGACGGTGAAGATGATTACCGGGCTGCTGGAACCGACCGCGGGCGAGATTTTGTATCGCGGGCAACCGGTCCGCGGCCATCTGGTCGAGTTCAAGCGGATTCTCGGATACGTGCCCGAAGAGCCGTTTCTCTATCCGCATCTGACCGGCGCCGAGTATCTGGAACTGACAGGCGAGTTACGCGACCTGCCCGCTGCCACCTTGCCCGGCAAAATCAGCCGGCTGCTCGAGCTGTTCTCGCTCGCGGGCGACCGGCATGCGCCGATTTCGTCTTACTCGAAAGGCATGCGGCAGAAGATTCTGATCTCGGCCGCGATTCTGCACGATCCGGAAGTGATCATCCTTGATGAGCCTTTCTCCGGGCTGGACGTGCAGGCCGCATTGGTTCTGCGCAGTTTGATCCGCTCGCTCGCGGCATCCGGCAAAATCGTGCTGTTCAGCTCGCACGTGCTCGAAGTGGTGGAGAAAGTCTGCCACCGCGTGGTGATTTTGCACGACGGCCGTGTAGTCGCCAACGACTCAATTGACCGGCTGCGCGACCTGATGGCGGTCCCGACGCTCGAAGACATCTTCTCCCAGCTCGTCACCGATGTGGATCCGGATGCGACCGCGCGCGAGATTGCCGCTGTGGTGCGCCAATGAACTCGCGACGGCAGTTTTGCGCGCTGGTGCGCCTGTTTGGCTATCGCTTCTTCGATACCGACATTATCTCAGTGCGCGGCGATCTCTCGACGCTGCTGGCGCAATTTGCCGCGCTCTTGGCGGCGCTCAGTCTGGTGCTGGTGCTCATGACCGGACCGAAGTATGCGGGGCTCTACCAGCATTTGAGCCCGCGTCAGCTCAGCATAGCCGCGTGGTCCGACCAGGAGTTCTTGATCTCGACTTCGATGGCGGTCGTCGGCGTACTGACGCTGCTGCTATGGGACGCGCTGTTTCCCGACCGGCGGGATGCGATGATCCTGGGTGCGATGCCGCTGCGCATCGGGACGGTGTTTGCCGCCAAGCTCGCCGCGCTGGGCACCGCTGTGGGGCTGGCGCTTGCAGCCGTGAACGCGTTTACGGGGCTGGCATGTCCGTTTCTGATCGTGCCCGGCACTTCGGGCCTGCTGCCCGCGATACGCAACTTCGCGGTTTACTGGCTGGTGATTCCGCTGGCCTCGGTGTTCGTTTTTCTGCTGCTGCTCAGTCTGCAAGGCCTGGCCCTGCACCTGCTGCCGCATCGTTTGTATCTGCGGTGGTCGAGCGTGATTCAGACGGCGGCCTTCTTCGGCGTGCTGACCCTGTATTTCCTCACACCGCCGCTCGCAAGTCCGCAGGCGCTCGCCGCGCCGGGTAATCGGCTGTGGTTCGAGCTGGTGCCGTCTTACTGGTTCTTCGGCTTGTTTCAAGTGCTGACCGGATCGACCAACGCCATGACCTTCACGCTGGCGTGGCGGGCGCTCGCGGCGATGGCGGTGGTGACCGCCGTGGCCGGTGCGGCTTACGGACTCGCCTATGCGCGGCAGATGCGGCGCACCGTCGAGCAAGCCGGCATCGTGCCACGCGCGGCAGGCCGATCGTGGATGCCCTGGCGCTTGCTTGCGCGCCGGTCGCCGGAGCGCGCGATTCTGGTCTTCATCGGCCGCACGCTGGCGCGCAGCCGGCAGCATCGTCTGCTGCTGGCGATCTATACCGGCCTCGGGCTCGCGTACGTGTTCAGCGGCGTGGCTTACTTGATGTATCACTCGAAAGCCACGGACTTCGGCGCGGTCGAGAGCCGCAGGCAATCCGCGCTGGCGATACCGCTCATCCTGATGTTCTTTCTGGTCGCCGGGCTGCGCGTGTCGTTCTCGATCCCAATCGAAGTGCGCGCCAACTGGCTGTTCCGTTTGACAGATCCATTCGCGGACGGCGCGTATTTGAAAGCCACGCGCAAGGCGCTGCTATTGATGACGGCGCCGGTGGCGATCGCGGCGGCTCCCATCTACGCGGCGATCTGGCCGTGGCCGCGGGTGCTCGGCCACATGGCGTTCGTTGCGGCGTTCGGACTGCTCGTCATCGAACTGGCACTCACCGGCTTCGTGAAGGTGCCGTTCACCTGCGCGTATCTGCCGGGAAAGGCCAATCTGAAGATCATGTTTGGCGTGTACTGGGGACTGCTGATCATGGTCTCCGAGATCGTCACCGATATCGAAATGCGTGCACTCAGAAAGCCGAAGGGCTACGCGTGGCTGATGAGTATCATGCTGCTCATCTGGCTCGCCGCCGCGCTGCGTGGACGCGGCGTGCGCGCGCAGGTTCCCGCATTGAGTTTTGAGGAACAGCCGGAGCAGGCGGTGGTGGGTCTGGGTCTGGCCGGCTCGGCCTAATCTGCGATCTGGAGAACCAGCTTGCCGAAGTTCTCGCCGCGGAAGAGCTTCTGCATGGTCTCCGGAAACGTCTCCAGACCTTCCACCACATCCTCGCGCGCTTTGAGTTTACCGGCGAGCATCCAGCCGGCCAGCGCCTGCATGCCCTCGGGATAGCGGTCGCGATAATAGAACACCACGAAGCCCTCCATCAGCGCGTGATTCACCAGCAGCGAGAGGTAATTGCGCGGCCCCTGAATGGACTCCGGGTGGTTATATTGCGAGATCGCGCCGCAGATGATGACGCGCGCGCGGCGGGCGAGCAGCGCAAGCACGGCATCCAGAATGTCGCCGCCGACATTATCGAAATAGACGTCGATGCCTTTCGGACAATGCTTCGCCAGCGCCTCACGCACATCTTCGTTCTTGTAATCGATGGCCGCATCGTAGCCCAGCTCCTCGACAATGTGGCGGCATTTTTTAGGACCGCCGGCGATGCCCACTGCGCGGCATCCTTTGATCTTGGCGATCTGGCCGACGACCGCGCCCACCGCGCCCGCGGCCGCGGAGACGACCACGGTCTCGCCTGGCTGCGGCTTGCCGATGTCGAGCAGGCCGAAATACGCGGTCAAGCCGGGCATCCCGAGCGCGCCGAGGAAGCGCGGCAAGGGCGCCAGGCGCGGGTCGATCTTGGTGAACTCGGTGGCTGGTCCGATGGCGTAGTCCTGGACGCCGGTCATACCCACCACGACATCGCCTGCCGCGAGCGAGGGGTCATTCGACGCAACCACGCGGCCGATGCCACCGGCGCGCATGACGGCGCCCAACTCGACTCCCGGAACGTAAGACCGGCCGGCGTTCATCCAGCCGCGCATCGCGGGATCGAGCGATAGATACTGCACGCGGACCAGCACTTCGCCGGGGCCCGGGTCACCAGCTGGTTCTGTCACAAACGTGAAATCTTCGCGCTTCACCATGCCTTCGGGCCGCGCGGCCAGTTTGAATCGGCGATTTTCGAGTATCATATTCTCTCTTCTATGCTGCTCAGGCACATCTGCGCTGTGTGCAGCAGGCAGGATTCTTGCGCTTCGTGCGGCGCTCGGCGCAGGGATTTGATTTTGAATAGCGTGCCGGTGGTGAGGGCTTTGCGCAACGGCGCTTCCATCTCCGGATCACGTAGGCTAACGCCATTGAAAATGGCGACGGGAGTGGCGGCTGCGGCCGAGTAGGCGGACAGCCGGCGCACGATCCGCGCCATGATGCCCTGGCCGATGGTGGCGCTGATGGCGAGGGTAATCGGCACGACCAGACGGCCGCCCTCGCGCAGGCGGTCGAGCCACAGCGGCTGCGGATGCGTGACGCCCGCGTTGATCAGCATGGCGTCGCAGACATCGGGATCGAAGGCGGCGCCATCGGCATGGTTAACGGTCACGTTCGGATAGCCGCCCAGATTTTCGCGCGCACGAGCCGCCAGGTCCGGCTGCGCGTCGATGGCTATCACGCTGCCGGTGGGGCCGACGGCTTCCGCGATGATCGCGGTGTAGTATCCGACGCCGCAGCCCAGGTGATAGGCTCGGTCGCCGGGCTTCAAATCGAGCGCCTGAATCCAGCTTGCGAGCGCGCTGGGCTGTCCGTTGTTGATGTCCTTGGCGCGGTCGATTGAGACCACGATGTTGTGATAAAGATGTCGCGGCTCGCTGGTCGCGCGGTACTCCGCGGATGCCAGGCCCATCGTAGCCAGCGCGCGTCTCTCCGCGGAAGCGACCTGCCAGGGTGGCGCGCCTAGGAATTTTTCGCGCGGCACACGGGCGAAGGCTTCGACCAGCGCCGGCGATGTCAGGCTGGCCACCTGCTCGATCTCTTCGGCGAAGAAGCGGCGGTAATCGTCGAGCGTCACGGCGCCGCCTTAAAGCAGGCCCGCGTGGCGGGCGAACTGCAACGCCTGTACGGCCGCGCCGCGGGCACCCGCCGTGTCGCCGTTGGGCATGATGTAGATCGGAATGTCGGCCTGCTCTTCGCGTTGCGGCGGCATGCCGGCGTGAATCTGGCCGACGAACCAGCGCTGGAACTCCTCGCACGTCTCGATGGCGCCGCCGCCCACGACCAGCGCATCCGGGTCGAAGGTGTTAATCATTTCGTCGAAGAAGACGCCGAGCGCGTTGGCTTGCACACGGAAGATCTCCTGGCACATGGGGTCGCCTTTTTCGGCCATGCCGCGCACCAGCTTCGCGGCTTGATGCAGATTGCCGCCCTCGCCGAGCGAGTGATCGGGATAGCGCGGCAGGAAATACGGCAGGAAGGATTTCTCGATAGCGGTGAGAGAGCAGACCGATTCGAGATCGCCGATGCGGCCACAGTTGCACTGCGGAACCAGGCCTTCGATGCCGGGGATGCTCTGATACGGCAGCAGCACGTGACCCAACTCGCCGCCGAATCCCTTGCGGCCTTTGATGTCGCGGCCGTCGATGATGACGCCGCCGCCCAAGCCGGTGCCGATCACCACGGTGATGGAAGTAGCTGTGCTATCGGCGCCGAAGATGTTGAAGTGTCCCCACAGCGCGCCGGCATTGCCGTCGTTCAAGTAGGTGACGGGAACGCCCAGACGTGCTTCCAGTCCGCCGCGGATATCGAAGCCACACCACTCGCGATGCACGAAGTTCGTGGAGCCCTCGGCGCTCAGCACACCGGTGGCGCTGGCGGGTCCGGGAGTATCGAGGCCGGCGACCACTACATCGGAGATCTTGAGGCCGGCGAGTCTCACGGCTACTTCGAGGCCCTCGACGATCTGCGAAAGGCAGATGGCGGGGCCTTCTTTGGAGCGCGCGGGATGCTCACACAAAGCCTCGATGAGGAACTTCTCCTCGGGGTTGATCAGGGTATAGTTGATGGCGGTTCCGCCAAGATCCACTCCGGCCACAACGCGCACGGCGGTTTTACCTCGAATAGGTGATTTCGACTGCGTTTCCAGCATAACAGGGGGGCGGGATACTGGAGAGATGGGTCCTGTTCGACAAGCATTCGAGATCCGGCTGGCGGTCGAGCCGGCGGATATCGATCAGCTTGGGCATGTCAACAATGTGACTTATCTGCGCTGGATTCAGGATGCGGCAGTCGCGCACTGGACGTCTCTCGCGCCGGCGGCGGATCAAGCGAAGATATTTTGGATCGTCCTGCGGCACGAGATCGATTATCTGCAGCCGGCGCGCACGGGCGATACGATCGCCGCGCGCACGTGGGTGGGCAGCGCGACGCGCGTTCGGTTCGAGCGCTTCACCGAGTTGCAGCGCGCGAGCGACGGAACGCTGCTCGCGAAGGCGCGCACGCTGTGGTGCCCTATCGATCGCGAGCGGCGCAGGCCGGTCGCGGTGGGCGCGGAGTTGCGTGCGCGTTTTTCGGTCGGAGCCGCGCCGCACGTCAGCGTGTAGGTGCAGCGCGGATGTCTGGTTTTTGCCTTGCCCGGAACAAGCGGTGGGATGTAAGATAGAGACCCTGCACCCAGGAGACCCAATCATGAAACGTTGTAGTTCGAAGGCGATCCACCTGGCGGTGATTGCCGCGGCCTGCTGCGGTATGGCTGCCGCAAAGTCCGGTACCTGGAGCAACATCACTCCGTACCCTGTTCCAACGATCGACAGCGGGCCCTATGGGATCACGGCGGGGCCGGACGGCGCGCTGTGGTTCACGGAAGGGACTGGCGAGATCGGGCGCATCACCACTGCCGGCGCGATCACGGAATACCCCGTGCCCTCCGCCAATAGCGAGCCCACGGGCATTACGGCGGGGCCAGACGGTGCGCTGTGGTTCACGGAGCAAAATGGCAACAATATCGGTCGCATCACCACGGCTGGCGCGATTACGGAATACCCCGTGCCCACCTCCAGCAGCGGCCCCTATTGGATTACGGCGGGGCCGGACGGCGCGCTGTGGTTCACCGAATACTGGGTCAACGCGATCGGGCGCATCACCACGGGTGGGGCGGTCACGGAATACCGGGTGCCCACCGCGAACAGCGGACCGACTGAAATCACGGCGGGGCCAGACGGCGCGCTGTGGTTCACCGAGTATACTCTCGGCAACAGGATAGGGCGGATCACCACGGCCGGTGCGATCACGGAGTACCCCGTGCCCACCGCGTACAGCGAGCCCTTCGGGATTACGGCGGGGCCGGATGGCGCGCTGTGGTTCACCGAGTATACTGGCAACAAGATTGGACGCATCGCCACCACCGGGGCGATCACGGAATATCCCGTGCCCACCGCGAACAGCGGGCCCGTCGGGATTTCGGCGGGACCGGATGGCGCGCTTTGGTTCATGGAATATTTTGCCAACAAGATCGGGCGGGTCACCACGGCAGGTGTGGTCACGGAATACCCCCTGCCCACCGCCGCCAGTTTCCCTATTGGGATTACGGCGGGGCCGAATGGCGCGTTGTGGTTCACCGAATTCGGAGGCAACAACATTGCCAGCGCGGCGGCATGCGGCCTGGGATTTAGCGCCACCTTCGCAAGCGGCACCCTCACCATGAGCTTCAACCTGGGGATCGACACCCCGGCCACCTTCGATATCTTTCTCCTCAACTCGACCGGCACCTTCGCCAGACCCTTCTCGCAGACCATCCCCGCCGTGGTTCCTCCGAGAACTTTCACCATGACGTGGAACTCGTTCCCAAACGAGGGAACGATCGCGGTGCGGCCGGAATTAGGGACGGTGTCAGGGCAGGGCCTCTGCGCCGAATGGACGACTGTGGATACGGCGCAGTAATCGCGGCGAGCTTAGGCGGTGGCCAGTTGATGATCGGGACAGGCGAGATTCAGGCACTCGTAGAGCTCGCCGATCAATCCGGTGCCGTGCTTGGCCAGGAACGGCAGGATGGAGTACAGCCGTTCCTGCAAATGCCGGTGCGGGTAAACCAGGCCCGACAGATATTCGGCATCACGCGCCACGCGCGCATCGCGGGCCATGGTTTCGCGGCCAATCTTGCGGCCTAGCTTCGCGATCTGGTACGTCATCTTCTGGCGGCTCTTGCCGGCGGCGGCGGCCAGGCTGGCATCGAAGCCCGCCAGGTCGCGAATCAGGCGATCGACGGACTCCTCAACTTCCGATTGGGTGCGCGCGAGTTCGCCCGAGAGCGCGGGCGGAATCAAGCGCGCGGCGATGCGCTCACGCACGGCATCGTCGCCATGCGCGCAATCGGGGAGCGTGAGGCTGTAGCGCGTCATCAGCTTGCGGGCGCGCTGATCGAGGATCGTGAAGCCGGCGCGGTGCAAAGCGGCGGGCATGCGGCCGAGGATCGCGCGGTAAATGACTTCCGATTGCGCGAGGTAGGCGAGCTCCGCCGGTCCGCCGATGTAGGCGACCGTGGGCAGCATGGAATCCTGCACTACCGGACGCAGCAGCGCGTTGGGCGAAAGCTCGGCGGCGCGATCCATCAGCTCTTCGGTCGAGAAGCGGCGGCCGTTTTGCAGGTAGTCGCGGCCAAAGCGGCGCAGAGTGTAGCGGCGGCCGTTTTCAAGCAGGAAGACGAAAGATGTCTGATCTTCGACGTGGACCTGCGCGTGGTAGCCCGCGGCGCCCAGCGTGCGATTGCGTTCGAGCACGGCGGCGGTGAGGCTGGGCGCGGCATCGAGAGCGGCGCGCAGAGCCGGCGCGGCCAGTTGACGCATCGCGGGCGCCATAGGATCGAGGTGCAGCAGACCGTAGTCCGCGAGCAGATGCTTCAACAGCGCACTGAATGCCTCGCCCATGGTGCGGCCAGGGCGGTAGCTCTCTTCGACCAGCGCGGTCACTTCCGCGCCGAAGGGGAACGCATCCAGCGCGGCGCGCAACTCCGAGACGGGCGGGGCAGCGATCACAAACTGCCCGACCGGCTGGCTGTTGGCCGGCGAGTGCGGTTTCTCGACCTTGATGGGATGATGCTCCGCGTCGAAGACCCAACAGTGGTTGACTTCCGCGAAGTCGTGATCCTCGGTTGCGAGCCAGAAGACCGGCACCGCGGGTGTGCCGCGCGCGGAAAGATCGCGCGCGAGCTTCACTGCCGTGAGGGCTTTGTAGATGGTGTAGGCGGGTCCGGAGAATAATCCCACCTGCTGGCCGGTAACGACGGCTACGGTACCTTCGCGCGCCAGTTGATGGAGCGCGGGGCTATCGCCGTTTTGCTGGCGCAGGGCGGCAACCAGCGCGGCCCGCTGCGCGGCGGGAAACCGCATCTCGCGCGCCATGGTTGCGAGATCGGCGCCAATGTGGGGGTAGAACGCCTGAACCCGGCCGGGATGATAGTTGAAATCCGCGAAGAGCTTGCTGGTGTGCGGCAAATCCGTGTAGCGCACGCAGGTACAGTTCATGGCCGAAGCTTTGAGATGATCCGCGGGCGCGAAAGGATGCTAGCCCGCCGGCAGAATCTTCGAAATGTCGTTGTATAAAACGAATGCCACCAGCATCATGATGAAGACGAAGCCAACCTTAAATACGGCTTCTTTCACCGACAGGCTCATGTCGCGGCGCATCACCATTTCGATGAGGAGCATTACGATGCCGCCGCCATCCAGGATCGGCAGGGGCATCAAGTTGATGACGGCCAGGTTCAGGCTGACCATCGACATGAGCATGATGAACGCGGTGGGGCCTTGCTTGGCGGCCTGGCCGGACATCTGCGCGATGCCCACCGGACCGGTGAGCGATTTTGCCGAGATGCGGCGCTCGATAATGCCTTCGAGGAACTGGAAGATCAGGCCGGCGCTGCGCACGTTTTCATCCACCGATTCGCGCAGCGCGTCCGGCAGCGAGAGACGCGAGGTGACGATGTTCAACTTGGGCTCGACATAAGCGCCGATCACCCAGCGGGCCGGACCATCGGCGCCGCTCCAGACCGGCTGCACGGTGACCTGCAGGGGCTTGCCGTTGCGCTGGAAGTCGATGGTGACGGGCTTGCCGCCGCTGCCGCGAATCACTTCATGGAAGCGCACGGTGGCGTGGATCGGGTGGCCGTTGGCGCTGAGGATGAGATCGCCCTGTTGCAGGCCCACCTTGCTGGCGGGCATACCCGCCGTAACGGGCCCGAGCTGCACTTCGCCTTTTTCGGACCACCCCGCGGTTCCTACGCCCGTGCGGTCGTCGAGGACCGGCGTGACGGTAGCGTCGAACTGCCTGCCGGCCCGCAGGATGGTCAAGTGCATGGGCCGCCCCGCGCTCTCGATCTCCTGCATGATTACGTCGTCCCAGGTCGGGTTCTTCCGGTTGCCAAGTTTGAAAATGCGGTCCCCGTCCTGCAACCCGGCTCTGGCGGCGGGAGTATTCGGCGCGACGCTGCCAATCACAGCGCCGTTATCTGCGTCCACTACGCGCTGATACTTGACCATGTAGAGGCCGGTGAGCAGGGCCACTGCCAACACCACATTCATCATGGGGCCGGCCAGCACGATGATCAAACGCTGCCAGCGGGGTTTGGCCTGGAAGCCACGCGGATCGCTGGCGCTTTCATCGCCAGGCAACTCTCCCGCCATCTTGACGAAGCCGCCCAGAAAGAACACGGCCGAGACACGATAGTCGGTCTCGCCTCTGCGGAAGCCGAACAGGCGCGGCCCGAAGCCGAAGCTGAACGCGTCCACACGGACGTCGAAGAAGCGCGCCGCCCAGAAATGTCCCAACTCGTGGATGAGGATCATCACCCCGATCAGGATCATGAACCAGAAAGCGCTTTGCAAAAATGCCATAAGTTTTAAATCCTTGCCGGAAGCGTTTGCCCGGCGGTTGCTTGTTGGGCGGCCAATGCGCGGGCCAGGGCGCGCGACTCCCGATCGATATCCAGAATATCCGCAATCGTGGACGGTTGCCGGTCAGGCATACGGCAGAGGGTCTCCTCCACGACGGCGGCGATGGCGGGAAACGGGATTTGGCCCTCCAAAAACCATTGGACGGCAATTTCGTCGGCCGCGTTCAAAGTACAGGTACGGGAGCCGCCGGCCTCCTGGCACTGGTACGCCAGTTTGAGCAGGGGGAAGCGGCCGTAATCGGGCGGCGCGAAATCCCAGTGGCGCGCCTCGCTCCAGTCGATTTTGGGGACCGGTGCCTGCCAGCGTTCCGGCCAGGTGAGGGCGTACTGGATGGGCATGCGCATGTCCGTCGCGGAAATCTGGGCAAGTACGCTGCCGTCCGAGTACTCGATCATGGCGTGCACGGAGGATTGCGGATGAATCACCACATCCACGTGGGAGGGTTGAAAGCCGAACAGCCAGCACGCTTCGATGACCTCGAATCCTTTATTCATTAAGGTGGCGGAATCGATGGTGATGCGCGGACCCATCCGCCATGTTGGATGATTCAATGCCTGAGAGGGAGTCACCGAGGCCATGGCTTCCTTGGAAGTATTGCGGAAGGGGCCGCCCGACGCGGTCAGGATCAAGCGGGAAACCTGGCTGCGATTGCCGGCGCGCAGACATTGATGCACGCCGTTGTGCTCGCTATCGATGGGGAGCAGTTCGGCGCCGGATTGGGCGACGGCGTCCATGACGAGGCGTCCGCCCGAGACCAGCACTTCTTTGTTGGCCAAACCGACTCGTTTCCCCAGACGCACCGCCTCGTAGGTGGCCTCCAGCCCGGCCACGCCAACGATCGCCGAAACTATCATATCGACCGCCGGGTCCGTGGCCGCTTCGACACGCGCGGCGGCTCCGAAGGCCAGCTCTGGCCAATTTGGACGGGGCAGACTCGAATCGGATAGGGCGGCGGCCAGACGGTCGATTGACTGGGAGCTCGCCATAACTACGACCTTCGGGCGGAACTCTATGATTTGTTGGAGGATACCTTCGACGTTCCGGCCCGCGACAAGGGCGTGGATGCCGTAGAGATCCGGATTGTGGCGGACGACGTCCAGGGTGCTGGTGCCGATGGAGCCAGTCGAGCCGAGCAGGGTCAGGCTTTTCATTTCAAGCAGTTGCGCGGATGCGCCCATGATAACATGGAAGCCGCTTCAGATTGGTCTTGGTTTTTTCTTTGAAAGACCCAACCCTTTCGGGCGCCGGGGAGGTTGCTTCAGGGGTCTTTTATTTAGAGGTTAGTCTCGCTTTGGTGGGAGTTGCCTCCCCGGCTTAATTCCAATATTAGAATATCGCGGCTGCGAATGCAACAGATTTTTGTATTTTGTTGGAGATGAATGCTCAGAAGGTACTGGAAGCCACGTTCGGCCCGACCCGTCACCCCGCTTGGGGCCAGGAGATACCCTCAAATGTTAGCTTCGTACGGTATTTTTGGCGAACCTCGGATCGAAGAACGTCTCGGTCCTGCCCGGCAACGGCGATGGACGTTTGACTTAACGAGCCCCAGCTTTCTAGCTGGCAACGCTGCCGGTTTCGTGGTCGCCGGGGATTTCAACGGCGACGGCAAGCCCGACTTAGCCGTGGTCGATTCCAGCTCGAATGTAGTTACTATCTTGACCAATCTTACGCCAGCGCCATTCTGATTGCCTACGGGACGGCAGGGCGAGTCGAGAGTAAGCTTGGATGTATGAAGCAAACGATCGTCGCCCTGCTTTGCGCGTTGTGTGCGGCCAATACACTTCCGCTATTTGCGCAGAATACGCCAGCCAATACGATCGCCACGACTGGATACCTGTATCCCACGCCAGTGAACGTGGCACCCGGACAAGTGGTCACGTTGTTTGTGCCTGACCTTGACCTGTCTGGAAACATCAGTGTTACGGTAAGGCAAATCAACGAGTACACAGCGCCGATATTGTCGACGAATACAGGCATCGTCAACTGTCCCGCGGCGCCGCAGGTCGCCTGCGTGGTCTACGGCGCGATCACGGTGCAGATCCCCTATGAAGTCTGGCAGATTTGCGTATCGAACGTGTGTCCGGATGTGACGGCGGCCACCTCATTGTTCATCACGCAGAACGGCACGGCCGGTCCGGCGATCGTGCTGAACCCGGCGGCCGATCATGTCCACCTTTTGACCAGTTGCGATACGGCAGTGGGTGGTTCCGGGAACCCGCCGGGATACGGGCTGCCTTGTCCGCCACTGATCACGCACGCCGACGGCTCGCTGGTTGCGGCATCGAATCCGGCGCAGGCCAACGAGGAACTGGTGGCTTACGCGACCGGGTTGGGACTGACGAATCCGGTTGCGACCACGGGCAAGCCTGCCACGTCGGCGGTGCCGACGCAGGAGACGTTCCAACTTGGTTTCAACTTCGTGCCGAACGCACTGGCGGCTCAGCCTATTCCTCTGCCGCCCGGCGCATTGCCGACACGCTATGCTACGCCGATCTTCTCCGGACTTAGCGCGGGATATGTCGGGCTGTATCAAATCAACTTCCTCGTGCCGCCGCCGCCGGCGGGACTCATGGCCTGCGGCGGCGCTGTGCAATCGAACCTTAGTGTGAGCGTGGGCGGCCAGTATTCATTTGACGGCGCGGGCATCTGCGTTCCATAGTCCATTCTCAAAATACGGCAAACGGAATATGGCCGTGGTCGATTGACGTCGTCATCCGCTTGGGCAACGGCGATGGACAATTGGGCGATCCCCGTCTGCCGTCCTGACGAATACATCGCACTAACCGGCGGCCTTCACCTCGACGCCGACGATCTCTTCGAGCACCTTGATCGTCGCGCAGATGTCTTCTTCGCCGTGCCCTCTGGCGATAGCGGCCTGGAACATCTGGCGCGTGAGGGCTGTCAACGGTACCGGCACGTGCAGTTCGTTCGCGGAGTCGAGCATCAGGCCGATGTCCTTGTGCATCCACTTCACCGAGAATGCCGGATCGAACACGCGGCGCAGCACCATCGGCGCTTTGGCGGAGACGAGCCCGGACTTGGCGGCGCTGTTGTCGAGAATATCGAGCATCAGCGCGGGATCGACGCCGGCCTTGGCGGCCAGCACCATGCCTTCGTTGAAGCCTTGCAGCAGGTTCGACAGGATCAGGTTTTGAGATAGCTTGGCGTGCAGGCCCATGCCTGGACCGCCGCAGTAGTAGAAGCGCTTGCCCATCACTTCCAGGATCGGGCGAATCTGCTCGAAGACCTCGCGCTTGCCGCCGATCATGAAGGTCAGCGTGCCGCCCTCGGCTCCGGCTTTGGAACCGGTGCAGGGCGCACCCAGAAACTCGATGCCTTTAGCGGCCAGCGCTGCGCCGATCGCGCGGCTGGTTGTGGGCGCGATGGTGCTGGCGTCGACTACGATCGTGCCGGGATGCGCGCCTTCGATGATGCCGTCTTTGCCGAGAATCGATTCGCGCGACATGCCGGTGTCGCCTACGATCAGGAAAATGATGTCCGCGTTTTCGGCGACCTCGCGCGGCGTGGCGCAGAAGCGGCCTTTTTCCGAGGCGGCCAGTTCGCGCGCTTTCGACGCCGTGTGCGACCAGAGCGCCACCTCATGACCAGCGCGCAACAGATTGCGAGCCATCGGAAAGCCCATGATTCCAAGTCCCAAAAATCCCAATTTAGCCATGTCCGAATTGTAAGCCGAGTGCGGCATATGCGACAATTTGCCTTCAATGAAACCGAAAGTATTAGTGACCAAACGCATCTTTCCGCAGGCCATCGAGTACTTGAAGGAGCACGCGGATCTGGACTATGCGGAGTCCGACGACGGAATGAGCGCGGCGGAATTGGCCGAGCGCATTCGCGGCAAGCAGGCGGTAGTCAGCCAATTGACGGACAAGTTCACGCCGGAGGTGCTGGCGACGCTCGACGAGATCAAGGTGATTGCCAACGTGGCGGTGGGCTACGACAATATCGACGTGCCCGCGGCAACCCGCCACGGCATCCTGGTGACGCACACGCCCGACGTGCTGACGGACACCACCGCCGACTTCGCCTTCGCGCTGCTGATGGCGGCGGCGCGGCGCGTGGTGGAGGGCCACCATTTCGTGCATTCGGGAGAGTGGACGAAGTGGCGCGTGGACCTGCTGGTGGGGCAGGACGTGCATCATCGCACGCTGGGGATCTTCGGCATGGGGCGCATCGGGCAGGCCGTGGCGCGGCGGGGCAAAGGATTCGGCATGCGCATCATCTATCATGATTCGCGGCGCGCGGCTGAGACCGTCGAGAAGGAGTTGGGGCTCGAGTTGATGAGCGCGGAGCAGGTGCTGCGCGAGGCCGATTTCGTGAGCCTGCACGTGCCGCTGATGCCCGAGACGCGGCACCTGATCGGCGCGCGCGAGCTGCGCATGATGAAACCGACAGCGATCCTGGTGAACACGTCGCGCGGGCCGGTGGTGGACGAACCGGCGCTGGCGGAGGCGCTCGCACAGAAAGTGATCGCGGGCGCGGGCATCGATGTGTTCGAGAACGAGCCGCGCGTCGATCCGGGATTGCTGAAGCTCGAAAACGTGGTGCTGGCACCACACATCGCGAGCGCTTCGGTGGATACGCGCATCAAGATGTCGATGATGGCCGCGGAGAATGCCGTCGCAGGGATCGAGGGGCGGCGTCCGCCGAACCTGCTGAACCCGGAGCTTTGGGAAAAGCGGAGCTAGAGGGTTGTATCGCCGCCGATAAGGCCATATAATCAACAGACCTCGGCATCGTCAGGTTCAAGGAGGGGATTTATGGCCGGCCTCGCTCGCGTCCGCGCCGTGTGCCCGTTGGCGCTGGCAGCGGCGCTGGCATTGACTCCCACCAGTTCCCGAGCACAAATGAACTATGTAGTGCTCCACAGCTTCGCGCCTATGCCGCGGAGCGGCGCGGCACCGAGTGCGAGCCTGGTGATGGACTCAGCCGGCAACCTCTATGGCACGACACCGCAGGGCGGCAGTGGAGATGAGGGCGTCGTTTTCAGGCTGGACACCGCGGGCCGCCAGCGCGTGCTCCACACCTTCACCGGAGGCGCCGATGGAGGACGGCCG
>DATKNQ010000070.1:0-35231 GCA_035541265.1 Bryobacteraceae bacterium | reverse complement strand
CCTCGCGATCATCGAAATCCACGGGCACGTGAATGATCGAAGGAATGTACCGCTGGTCGATGTAGATCTGCTTGATCAGCGCTGAAAAGAATTGCGGTTCGTCGAATTCGTCCTGATCCTCCCAGAAGAATTCTCTCCGGTCCACGATCTGCCCGTTGCGCAGATGGAACAGGTTGAGAGCCACAAGCGGCGGTTCGGCGTACGCCGCGAAGATGTCGATATCGTCGCCCCGCACCGCGGCCATCTTCTGCCGCTCCTCCATCTCTTCCACCGTCGAAAGCAGATCGCGCAGCGTCGCGGCCTCTTCGAAGCGCATGGCGTCGGAGGCCTGCTGCATGCGCTCGCGCAGCCCTTTCGCCAAATCCGCGTGCCTCCCTTCGAGAAATAGCTTGGTGTTCTTCACCGCCCCGGCGTAAGCGTCATCGGTTGTCAGACCTTCCACGCAAGGCCCCAGGCAGCGGTGAATGTGGTACTGCAAACACGCCTTGGGATGGTAACGGGTGAGGTCAACTTTGCACGAGGGCACCAGAAAACTGCGGTGGATGAAGTTCACCAGGCGATAGGCCAGGTTCGCCGGAAAATAGGGGCCGTAGTACGTCGAGCCGTCTTTGCGCAGCCGCCGCGTTACGTAAACCCGCGGATACTTTTCGCTGGTGAGCTTAACATAGGGGTAAGTCTTGTCATCCCGCAGCAGGATATTGAAGCGCGGCTTCCATTGCTTGATGAGATTGTTTTCGAGGGCCAGCGCTTCTTTGTTGTTATCGACCAGGATGTAGTCGATATCGGTGGCCTCGGAGATCAGCGTGCCGGTCTTGGCGTCGGCCAGGCGCTCGTCGGAGAAGTAGCTGCGCACGCGGCTGCGCAGGCTCTTGGCTTTGCCGACATAGATGACGCGTCCGGCAGCGTCCTTATAAAGATACACGCCGGGCGAGAGGGGCAACTGGGCCGCTATTTCACGCAGATCCATCGCGGTTACAGCTTCATTTTTTCGAGCTTGCGGTAGAGCGTCTTGCGCTCGATGCCCAGGATCTGCGCGGCGCGGCTCTTGTTGCCTCCGGTAGCGGCCAGCACGCGGCGGATCTGTTCCTCCTCGGCATCGGCGAGCGTCTCCACCGGCTCTTCGCGCGCCTCCATGGCGGAAAGCGCGCCGTGCACGGCATCGCCATCGATGCGGCCGGCGGGGGCGAGGATCGACAGGCGCTCGATCAGGTGCTGCAACTGACGGACGTTGCCGGGCCACGTATATTCCTGCAAAGCGTGCTGGCCGGATTCCATCAGCCGCGCGGACTGCTGGTAGCGTGCGTTGTATTTGTTCAGGAAGAAGCGCGCGAGCAGGGGTACGTCGCCGCGGCGGTCGCGCAACGGCGGGATCAGGATGCGCACGACGTTGAGGCGGAACCACAAGTCTTCGCGGAACTCTCCGTCGTCGACCATCTTCTGTATGTCGCGATTGGTGGCGGCGAGCACGCGCACGTCGATCTGGCGGCCGCGCGAGGCGCCGACGGGACGGATCTCACGCTCCTGCAGGAAGCGCAGCAGCTTGAACTGGAAGTTGAGTTCGATGTCGCCGATCTCGTCGAGCAGCACGGTGCCGCGGTTGGCGGATTCGATCACGCCCAGGCGGTCGCGATCGGCGCCGGTGTACGCGCCTTTCAGCGCGCCGAACAGTTCGCTTTCGAGCAGCGACGGCGCGATCGATCCACAGTCGACGGGCACGAAGGCCTGGTTGGCGCGCGAACTGAAGTGGTGAATCATGCGGGCCACGAGCTCTTTGCCTGTGCCGGTTTCACCCTCGATCAGCACAGTAGCATCGGTAGGCGCGACGCGCGAGGCAGTTTTGTAGATTTCGACCATGGCCGGCGAACTGCCGATCAATTCGCTCTCGGGCAGATCGTCGGGGCCGGCCTCTTTTTCGTTGTCCTCCCGGGCGGCTTCGGCGCGCTTGATGGTGTCGAGCATGCGGTCGATCTCGAACGGCTTGGCCACATAGTCGAACGCGCCGCCGCGGGTGGCGGCCACCACGGTCTCCATGGTGCCGCGCGCGGTCATCAGGATGACGGAGCACTTGGGGTCCTTGTGGCGCGCCGCGTCGAGCACGTCGAGCCCCGTGCGATCGTCGATGTAAATATCGGTAATGACGATGGGGTAACTGTTCTCGGAAAGCCGTTCCAGGGCCTCGCCGGTAGAGGAGACCGCGTCCACCGCGTAGCCTTCCAATTCCAGGAAGGTGACCACGGTAGTGCGCACCGCCGGATCGTCTTCGACCACCAGTAATCGCGACATCGATCCTTTCAGCTTTCCTTTGCCAACGCAGCCGAGACGGGCGCCGGTAACACTACTGTAAATCGGGAACCTTGCCCCGGCCGGCTCATAACTTCAATGGTACCTCCATGCTGAGTAATAATCTGCTCGACGATGGAGAGGCCGATTCCGGTGCCTACTTCGCCGGATTGTTCGGCTCGCTCAGTACGATAAAACTTCCGGAAAATCTGCTTCACCTCTTTCTGGTCCATGCCGATACCCTGATCCTCGACCGAGATATAAGCATGCTCATGTTTACGCACCGTGGCCAGGGTAACTTGCGTGCGCGCGGGCGAGTATTTGATGGCATTGGTCAGCAGATTGTAGAAGGCGTATTCCATCAGCTCGCGGTCGCCGATGAGCTGGATATCCTGCGAGGCGGCGTCGGTCAGGATGCGGATTTGTTTGCGCCCGGCGAGCGGGAGGGCGCGCTGCACACAACCCGCGATGAGCGCGGCGGAAGAAAATAATTCCTTCTTCAGTTCCATCTGGCCGGCGGACAGCCGTTCGACGTTGAGGAACATCTCGACCATGCGGCCCAGGCGTTTCGACTCGGAATTGATCAACTCCACAATTTGACGGCGCTTCTCCTCCGGCAGCGTGTAGCGCCCCATCAATTCGCTGGAGCCCTGGATGGCCGTGAGCGGCGTGCGCATCTCGTGCGTGACAAAGTGGATGGTCTGGCGGTAGCGGTCGCGCTCGGCCTCCGACTTACCCAGCTTGCGGCGGACCACCAGGAACTGATAGCTGCCCGCGGCAATTAGTGAGACCCATGCGCAGGATACAGGCGTAACAAAGGAAAAGACGATGCGGTGGGTGAAGAGCCAGTATGGTGTCACGTGCGCGATCGCCAGGATACCTGCGGCGACGGCGTGCGCCAGGCGGGGAGTAAGACGGCTGTAAGTGACACCAATGCCGATAACTAACATGAGGCTGAACAACAGCGGCTGCCACAGCGGCGCGTTGGTCAGGAACAGACCCTGCGCGATGGTTTCGAAGGCATTCGCGTGGATTTCGACGCCTACCATAGGCTTGCCGGCGGAGTAGGGAGTAAATAACCAATCCTTGGCGGCGATCTGCGAGGTGACACCGGCGAAGACGACTTTGCCGGTGAAACGCGCGGCGAGGCCGGGGTCGCGCAGGAGGTCGCGCAGGGACACGCGCGGAATCGTGACCGACGGCGGCGCATAGCGGATGCGCATCAGGCGTCCACCGGCGCGTGTGGAAGGGATGACGCGGCCATCCACGGTGAGGTCGTCGGGCGATTCCAGGATCTGGGCGCCGTGGCTCAAGCGGAAGGCTTCGAGCGCCAGGGCCCACCGGCGGTCGTGCCCCGCGGCTTTTTCGAGGGGCAGGCTGCGGCCCACCGAGTCGAGCGCGTCCGGCTCAGCGTGCACATGACCGAGCGCCGCGGCGTGAATGCGAAAGCGCGGCTGCGGATCCTCCCAGGCGTCGCCATCGGGCAAGAGCTGGCAGGCCAGTACGAGGTTGTGAGTGACACTCAGCGCCGTTTCGAGATTGGCGTCGATCGTGGGGTCGGTCTGATCGGTGAGGATCAAATCCACGGCCACGGTTTTGGGCGCCGCTGTGGAGACGAGCCGCAATGCTTCCGCCAGCGGTTTGCGCAGACCCGGCACCCCGCCATAGGCGTTCAGTGACGGCTCGTCGATAGCCAGCAGGATACTCTCCGGCTGCCACGCGGGCGGCTGATAAAGCCGGAACATCCAGTCGTAGGCGTCATTATCAATCTGCGCACCCAGGCTGGTCCAGCTTGCTCCGGCCGTGAAGGCAAAGGCTGCGCCTAGCAATGCCCAGTAAGTCGCACTTTGCCGGGAGAGGCGCAACATGGTTACCTGCCGAGAGCTTTCTCCACCTCGCCGGGATCGCGCGGCAGGGTGCCGCTCAGGAGTTTGGCTCCGTCTTTGGTAACCAGCACCATGTCTTCGATGCGGATGCCGATGCTTTCTTCCGGAATGTAAATGCCCGGCTCGACAGTAATGACCTCACCTTCCGCGAGCGGCTGCGTGAAGTCAGTGGCATCGTGCACGTCGAGTCCCACGTGATGACTGACTCCGTGGGTGAAGTACTGACCCAGCGGCTCGCCGTGTAAGTCTTTGCCGTGGGTGTTGATGTATTCGCTGGCGACGTTTGTCAGTTCGCGGAGCATGACACCCGGCTTGATGGCCGCGATGACGGCCTTCTGCGCGCCGAGCACGATATCGTATATTTCGCGTTGGCGCTGGGTGAATGGTGCACCTACCGGTATGGTGCGAGTGATGTCCGCTGCGTAGCCGTCGCACTCGGCTCCCACGTCCATCAGCAGCAACTCGCCGCGATCCATGCGGCGGGAATTGCGCGAATAGTGCAGGATGGTGCTGTTCGGGCCGGATCCTACGATGGGTTCGTAGGCACTGCGTTGGCATCCGTCATTGAAATAGAGGCCGGTCATGGTAGCCGCAACCTGATATTCGTACAAACCCGGCGCGGCGCGTTTCCACGCGGCGCGATGCGCATCGAGCGTGGCGTCGATGGACTTCTGGATGAGGGCCAGCTCCGCCGGCGATTTATGCATACGCAGGCGCGCGATCATGGACGCGGCTTCAGAGACGTCACGCAGGGGCGCCACCGCCTGCAGCCGGGCCATATTCTGCTTACCGACGGTGTAGATCGTGGAGTAATGTTCCAGTTGCTTGTGTAACTGACTTTCGAACTCGGGAGTAGCGAGCACTGTATCGAAGGCGGTAAGTTGGCGGACATCCGGATCGTCCGGGCCGAGCTTGCGCCCGGTCCACTTTTCCTGGTCGGGATGGCGGGGCGGGAGGAAGAGGATGGAGGCTGGCTTTCCATTCTGGAACGGTGTGACGATCAGGATGGCGCCGGGCTCCTGCCAGCCGGTAAGGTAGTAGAAGTTGGAATCCTGGAAGAAGCCGGTGCGGATATTTTCCTCGCCTTTATCGGTGCCGCCGAACAACACGAGGACGCCATCGTGAAGATCTTTGGAGAGCGCGGTGCGGCGGGCGCGGTATTCATCCAGGGAAATCGCGGCACGGCCGGGATGAACGGCCAGGAGGGCGCAAAACAGGCAGAGCAGGCGCATTACCTATCCAGTATAGCGGCGGAGGGGCGCGGCGTTGGCATTGTCATTCAGACTTTCGGGTGTTAATCTGAAGAGCGTTATGCGGCTCGCTGCGTTGACGATTGTGTGCGTGGGCGCCGTTACCGTCCACGCCGCAAGTTACACCACTTACATTGGCGATGTGAGCCAGTACCAGGTAACGGCCATTGCCACGGATGCAGCCGGGAACGCCTATGTTGCAGGAAGCCGGCTGATTGGAGGTTCCAGCCAGCCGTTTTACTCAGCGGCCTCGGATGTCTTCGTGAGTAAAGTGGATTCGTCCGGGAACCTCACGCTGCTGGCGACGTTCAGCGGGAAAGGAAGCGATCGGGCGAACGGCATCGCGGTCGACCCGACAGGGAACATCTATATCGCTGGCAGCACGACGTCTCCCGATTTTCCGCTGCGCAATGCGCTGCAGAGCGTGCCACAAGCCGCGACTGCCGGCACGCAGTTGGGAACGGGTTTTGTCATGAAGCTCGACTCCAACGGCGACATCGTTTATTCGACTTACCTGGGCGGCACGCTCGGATGGAGCGCGCTTTACGGCGTCGCCGCGGACGCGGAAGGCAATGCATATGTCACGGGGACGACTGCTGCGCCGGACTATCCACATTCGGCGGGCATGCCGGCCGGCACCGTGTACCCCGACCTG
Source organism: Bryobacteraceae bacterium (assembly GCA_035541265.1). Classification (GTDB taxonomy): domain Bacteria; phylum Acidobacteriota; class Terriglobia; order Bryobacterales; family Bryobacteraceae; genus Bog-159. Next base: position 29,160 of record DATKNQ010000070.1, on the reverse strand, counting down.
CTGTCCGGATTGTCGGGCGCGTTCTTTGCCAAGATCAATCCGTCCGGCGGCGAGATCTTGTACGGCGGGGCACTCACGGCCCCGGTGCACGAGTGTGAAGGAGGTAGTAGCTGCTTTCTGAGCTCAGTCGGAGCAACGGGAGCCGCAATCGCTGTGGATGCGGCGGGTAATGCCTACATTGCCGGGAACACCAACGGGGGCGGTCTTCCGGCCACGTCCGGCGTGCTGCAGACGAGCGGAACCGGCGCGTTCGTGGCCAAAGTGAATGCCGCCGGGACGGACATGGTCTATGTGACTTATCTCGCTTCGGGGACCCAGTTGCCGGGGCTTGGCACGGAGGCCACTGACGGAGTGGCGGCCATCGCCGCGGATGACAAGGGCAATGCCTATCTTGCCGGAACCACGCAGGACTCCGCGTTTCCAGTGACGGCGGGCGCGTTTCAGACGGCCATCGCGGGGACGCCGAGCCCGAATGCCCTGCCAGCCGCCGATGCATTTGTTGCGAAGTTGAACGCGACGGGGTCGGCGATGGTGTGGGCCACGCTCCTGGGTGGCTCCGGAAGTGACGAAGGACGAACCATCGCGGTCGATGGCAACGGCAACGTGTGGGTGTCTGGAACGACGCAATCGACGGACTTTCCCAGCAAAGTGCCGGTGAGCCCGAACGGCGGCGAGTTCCTGGCCGAGCTGAATTCCACGGGTACGGCGCTCTCGTATGGGGCGCTGTTTCCATCCAATACCGTAGCGGCGGCGCTGGCGCTCGGTCCCAATAGCACCCTGCTTACGGCGGGCACAACGGGCCTGATCTCAGAGTTCCCGGTGGACTCGGCACCCGGGCTGACGTCCGCTCCTTGGATGTTTGGGGTTGCCAATGCCGCCGGCGGCCCTCTGGGCGGCCGTTTCGCACCGGCCGAGTTGATTTCCATTTACGGGCTGCACCTCGGCCCTGCGACTCCGGTAACGGCGGCGTTCGATGCAGCCGGTTTTCTGCCGGCCACGCTGGGTGGCATCCAGGTGATGATTAGCGGCATCGCCGCGCCGCTGCTGTACGTGTCGGGGACGCAGATCAACGCGGTAGCGCCCAAGGAGTTGACGCCGGGGGCGGCGATCGCGCTGCAGATCACGGCCAATGGCGTGGCGCTGCCGGATTTCCGCGTGATGGTGGATGCCGCGGATCCGCAGGTGTTTCAGAGCGGCGGCAGCGCGGCGGCGATCAACCAGGATGGCACGGTGAATTCGCAAGCCAACCCGGCTCCGGTGGGTTCTTATGTGCAAGTGTGGGCGACCGGCACCGGCCTCGATCCCGATAGGGATGGCCAGATGGCCACCGCGGCGAATGAGTTTTGCTCCCAGTGGCTCCTTTACTGCGTGGTTTACCAGGAAGACGGAACCGTGGCGAACGTGTATTACTCGGGCGCCGCGCCGGGCACGGTAACCGGCGTAATCCAAATTAACTTTCAAGTCAGCGCCAGCCAGACTTACTACTTCAATACAGGCACGGTGAACAGCGGCGAATTCGTAGTCTATACTTCGCAGTGACAGTTACGCCGGGCGCACATCGCGCAGTATCGCACACCAGGGCGGCAGACCGCGCGCGGCGGCGTAGGCATCTTCTTCGAGCGAGAAGGCCACGTCGACGCGTGCGCCGGGTTGCAGTTCCGCGGCGCGTTCGGCGAAGTTCCAGGCTTTGAGCAGCAGCGTCCGGCCGTTCTGCCGCAGCATCACGCGGAGATGTTTCTCCTTCATTACCGCCGGCGGCCCAGCTACTTCAGCCTCCAGCGCGGCGAAGAGCGGCGCGGGGTTCCCGCAGCCGAACGGCGCCAGGCTGAAGATCTCGGAAACACTGCGCTCATCGATTTCGGCGAACTCGACTAGCGCGTCGATCTCCAACTGCGGGGCCAGATCGTCGAGCGTGAGACGCGCGGCCGCGTAGGCGTTGAAGCGCGCGCGGAACAGGTCGACCTGGCCAGCAGCCAGGGTGACGCCGGCAGCCTGGCGATGACCGCCGAAGCGCTCGAACAACTCGGGCATAGATTCGAGCGCTGCGAGCAGATGAAAGCCCCGGATGCTGCGGCCGGATCCTTGCGCCAAGCCATCCTCCGGATTGCGGCTCAGCACGAATACGGGCCGGTGAAAGCGCTCCACCAGGCGCGAGGCCACGATCCCCAGCACACCGCGATGCCAGTCATCGGCCACGAATACCAGGGCGCGCTGGTCATCACCGATGGGCGTGACCGTGCACTCATCCACGATCTGCTGCGTGACGTCGGCTTCGGCCTGCTGGCGTTCGCCATTCAGTGTGTGAAGCTGCTGGGCCAACAGGCGCGCGCGCTCCGGGTCGCGGGTGAGGAACATCTCGATCACGGCATTGGCCGTATCCATGCGTCCAGCGGCGTTGATGCGCGGCGCGATGCGGAAGGCGACATCAGTGGACGACGGCACGCGGCCGTTGTTGAAACCGGATACGTCGAGCAGCGCGCGCAGGCCCGGATTGCGCACCGCACCAAGGCCGCGCAGTCCGTGTTTGACGATGATGCGGTTCTCGCCCATCAGCGGGACGACATCCGCCACGGTGCCGATGGCGACCAGTTTCAGGAAGGACGCAACGATGCGCGCGGTTTTATCGGGCGGCCAATCAAGCGAGGCGAACAGGGCCTGTACCAGTTTGAAGGCCACACCCACACCGCACAGGTTCTTGTCCGGATAGGCGCAGTCCGGACGGTTGGGATTGAGCACGGCGAGCGCGGCGGGCAGTTCCGCTTCCGGCAGGTGGTGATCGGTGATGATGACATCGATGGCCAGCTCGTTGGCACGGCGCACGACTTCCGCCGCGCGGATGCCCGTATCCACGCTGATGATGAGCTTGACGCCCTCGGCGGCCGCCTTCTCCACGATATCCGAGCGCATGCCATAACCGTCGCGCAAACGATGCGGCACGAAGAACGACGCGCTGCCGCCCGCGAGTTCAATAGCCTTCTTCAGGATGACGACGGAGGTGGTGCCGTCCACATCGTAATCGCCATAGATAAGGATCGGCTCGCGCGCGTCGATCGCGCGGCGCAAGCGCGTGACGGCTTCGCGCATGCCGCGCAATTCGGTGGGCGGATGCAGGTCGGCGAGCGAAGGGCAGAGGAAGCGGCGGGCCGTGCCGGGGTCGGTCAGTTCGCGGGCAAGCAGGACGCGCGCCGCAGGCAAGGCGATTCCCAGCGCGGCTGCCAAAGCGGCAGTTTCCTGCGCGTTCGCCTGGGGAATCAGCCAGCGGGCCGTAATGGGCATGCCGCGCTTCAGTTATTCGAAAAGTAGCCGAACGAGCCGTCGTCTTCCTGTTCCGCTTCCTGGCTGGGCAGGTGCACGGCGATCTCCTCGCCGATGCTCAGGAATTCGTCGTACCAGTCGGGGCGGACCTCGTACACGTACATGCGGGCGTGATGATCGAAGGCCAGTTCGAGCGAGCAGGTGACGCCTTCGTGGACACGGAGGTTGCGCAGCCGGGTTTCCAGATCGTGGCGCTCTTCGCGGCTCAGATCGCACTCATCGAGCTCTTCGACGGCCTCGTCGATTTCCGGGGATTCGAATTCGCGGGAGGCAAACAGAATCATCTTGGCGCCCGTTTTGCGGGCGGTTTCCAGGAACATCAGGTAATCCGGATACCGCTCGGAATCCCAAAGAACCATCGGCAGGCCCTCGAGCCCGCCAGGAGCGCTGCGGAAGACGGCAAATTCCGAGTGCTCGAGGTATCCCAGGATTTCCTGCTTCAGCGTGTCCAGATTCAAATCCATAAGTCCTCCAGGCCGGTCCGGTACCGGCTCAAGCCAACACCAGAATATCAGAGGACGCGGCTAAGTCGCGGGCCGACGGGGTCACGATGGTCTTGGGCCCAATGAAGATCTTGCGGGACTGCTGGATGGCGCTGCGCACGTCTTCCTCGCAAACGAAGTCGACGGGTTGCGGTTTGGGGGCCGGAGGTGCGGCGCAAGCGGCGCACGTGGCGGGCGGCGCGGCCGGCTGCGGGGGAGCGGGCGAAGGAGGAGTTGGTGGAGCGGCACAAACCGGCGCGGGGGCGGGCGCTGCCGGCGCACCGGAGCGGCGCGCCAGAAACCGGTCGACGATCCCGGTGGCCAACGCCCCACCGGCAGGCGCCGGAGCGGGCGGCGGGGTCCCGAAAGCCTCGGCCGGCGTGCGCACAGCGTAGGCCAGGCGCTTGATGTTGAACAGGTGCTGCGGGCCGACGTTGTCGCTGGTGATGTTGCCCGCGGCGGCGCCGCAACCGAGCGTCATGGACGGGAAAACATTGGTGGTGATGCCGGTCGATCCCTGCGGCGCGGGCGTGTTCACCAGCACGCGGTTGGCGGGCATGCGATTTGCATACTCGCGAATGCGTGCGTCGTCCTGCGAGTAGATCGCGCAGGTGTGACCCAAGCCGCCGAAGCGCAGCAGGCTTTCGCAGACGTTCATGCCGGAGGCGAAATCTTTCACCCAGTAGAGCGCCAGCACGGGCGAGAGCTTTTCCATCGAGAGCGGGTGCTGCTTGCCGACGCCATCCAGATCGACCACCAGGATGGAGGTGTCGGGCGGAACGGTGAAGCCTGCCAGGGCCGCGATTTTCGTAGGCGCCTGGCCGACGCATGCGGGATTGATGGTCCAGTTGGGGGTAACCAGCAGACGGGAGAGCGCCTGCTTCTGATCGGCGCTGCAGAAGTGGGCCCTGCCGGCTTTCAACTCGGCGAGCACGCGATCCTTGAGCGACTCTTCGGCCACGATGGCCTGCTCGCTGGAACAGACGGTGCCGTAGTCAAACGATTTGCCCTCAATGATTTTCGCGATGGCATCGGTGACATCGGCGGTGTGCTCGAGCAACACGGGCACATTGCCGGGGCCGACGCCGAACGCCGGTTTGCCGCTGGAGTACGCGGCGCGCACGATGCCATGGCCGCCCGTGGAGAGGATCACGCCGGTGCGCTCGTGACGCATCAGGGCGTTGGTGCCGTCGATGCTCGCGTAGCCGAGGCACTGGATGATGTCTTCCGGAGCACCGGCCTCGCGCGCGGCGCGATACAACAGATCGGCCGTGGCGCACGTGCAGCGGACCGCGCGGGGATGCGGGCTGAGCACGACGGCGTTGCCGGCCTTGAGCGAAATCAGGATTTTGTAGATGGCCGTGGACGTGGGATTCGTGGTCGGCAGGATGGCGGCCACTACGCCCACGGGGACCGCGTACTCGACCATGCGTTCTTCGGGGATTTCGCGAATCAAGCCGATGGTGCGCATGCCCCGCATCTTGCGCGGCAGCAGGTCGGCATTCAGCAGGTTCTTGGCGATCTTGTCCTTGACGTTGCCATAGCCGGTCTCTTCCACAGCCATGGCAGCCAGGCTTTGCGCATTGGCGCGGCCCGCAGCGGCCATGCGTTCGACGATGGCATCCACCTGCTCCTGGCTGAACGTACGATACTTCTGCCAGGCGGCGTAGGCCTTCTCTACTTTGGTGCGGACCTCTTGGATCGAGACGAGGTCTTTGTCTTCGAGCATCAGCCGAGAGACTTCTTGACCGGTCCAGCGCCGGGCAGCACTTTCTCGGTCTCCTCATGCGGACGGGGGATCACGTGCACGGCTACGAGTTCACCGACCCTGCGAGCCGCCGCCGCACCCGCGTCCGTGGCGGCTTTCACAGCCCCCACGTCGCCGCGCACACTGACCACAACGTATCCGGCGCCGATGAACTCCTTGCCGGTAAGCACCACGTTGGCCGTTTTCACCATGGCGTCGGCAGCCTCGATCGCGCCGGTCAATCCCTTTGTTTCAATCAGGCCAAGGGCCTCCATTTTGCCTCCAGTGCGGAATGAATCTTTACCCTAGCACAGAACAGCGCACCAGGAGATGGCGGCGTCAGGGCTGCACGGTGAAATAAGCGGTTACGGTGGCGCCTTGATACGAGGCCGAGATCTTGACGGTAGTTTGCGTGGTGACGGTGCCGGCCGTGATCACAAAGGTCGGGGATTTGACATAGCCCTGCGCGACGGTTACCGAAGCCGGCACCGAAGCCACAGAGGGATTGGAACTGGAGAGGGCGATCACCGCGCCACCCTTGGGAGCGGCCCCGCTCAGCGTGACGTAATTACCGCCGAGCTGAGTACCGCTGGTAACTCCGTTATGCGAGAGCGTAATGGAAACCAGCCCCACGGGAACGACGGTGAGGGTAACCGAAGTCACGATGCCGTTGTAAGTCGCCGATATAGTTACGGGCGTGGTGGTTGTCACGGCCGCTGTTGTGATCGTGAAGTTAGGCGAGACGGTAGCTCCACCGGCCACGGTGACTGACGCAGGCACGGTCACGGCGGGGTTGTTGCTCGACAAAGTAACTACGGCGCCGCCGGATGGAGCGCGAGCGAGTAAAGTGAGCGTATTTGTGGTGGTGGCCGCCGAGCCGCCAACCACGGTCGAAGCCGCGAGATTAATCGACCCCACGCTATCCGGATTGACCGTAAGCGTGGCGCTCACCGTCTTACCCAGATACGTCGCCTGGACGGTTATCTGAGTGACCGCGGTCACGTAGCCGCCGGTGATGGTGAACGGCGCGGAAACCGAAGAGTTCGCCGGTGCGGTGACGGAAGCCGGAATGTTCGCGGCGTTCGGCCGGGGATTGGTCAGCGTGATCACCGCGCCAGCCGCGGGGGCCTCGCCGTTGAGGTTGACGAGATTCGCGGTGGAGGAAGCGCCACCGGTGATGGTCGACGGCGACAAGGTGAGCGAGCTCAGCACGGCGGGATAGACGGTAAGCGATATGGCGCCAATGGCGGTGGTTGTACCGGGCAGATAGGCGTTGAGCGTAACCGTCGTCTTCGAAGCCACGGGCGTCGAGGAAATCGTGAAACTGGGTGAAGCCGTCGCGCCAGCCGCGACGCTGACCGACGAGGGAACCATGGCGATCGACGGGCTGCTGCTCGAGAGGCTGAAGACCAATCCTCCGGCCGGAGCGGGGTTCGAGAGACCCAGCGTATTCGAAGTGAGTGAGTTGCCGCCGTACACACCGCTCTGGGACAGGTTGAAAGTCACTCCAATCGGCGTCACCGTCAGGGCGGCAGTCCCCACGGTCCCGAAGTAACTCGCGGTGATGGTGACGGGTGTGCTGGTGGGCACAGGGGCAGTGCTGATGGTGAATGCCGGCGAAACCGTCGCGCCCGCCGCCACGGTAACTGACGCCGGCAGGGATGCTGCCGCTGGATTCGAACTGGTGAGACTTACAGTAGCGCCGCCCGCCGGCGCCATCGAGCTTAGGGTGACGGTGTTGGTAGTTAGCGAACTGCCGCCGAGCACCGAACTACCTTGCAGGTTGACGGCCACTCCGACACTCGAGCCGGTTCCGGTGAGGGTGATCGCCTGCGGGCCGCCGGGGACATTGTCAGCGATCGTCAGCACCCCATTCTGGGTGGTGGCCGTCGTAGGAGTGAATGTTACCGTGATCGTGCAGTTGCTGCCCGGGGCGATGCCGGACATGCAATTGTTCGTTTGCGAGAACGCGCCTCCGGCGGTGATGCTGCTGACATTCAACAAGCCGCTGCCACTATTGGTCAACGTGAGAGTCTGATTCGAACTGCCGCCTACCGCTGTGGTTCCGAAGTTGAGGGTGGCCGCGGAATAGGTCGCCGAGGGCGACTGCATCAGGATCAGAATCTGGTTCGTTCCAGGATTTGGCAGCGCCATATCGATGCTGCCGTCGTTATTGAAGTCGCCGAGCGCCACCGCCGCGACACCAGTGCCGGTTCCATACTGCAGGACTGGCAGGAAAGACGTGGCGTTCTCATTCTGCAGGGCCAGCATGCCATTAGCGGAGTTACTGGCCACCACGACTTCCAGCGAGCCATCGCCATTCAAGTCGGCCATGGACAATCCCAGAGGATTGGGAGAAAGACGGGCGGTCTGGAAGGGTCCTAAAGTGAAGGTGCCGTTACCGTTGCCCAGATACACCGACATGGTCTGAGCCAATTCGTTGGCGGCCACGAGGTCCAGCTTGCCGTCACCATTGAGGTCGGCCGCAAACACAGACGTAGAATCGCCGGTAGCATAAGCTACTCCGGGCAAGTAACTGCCATCACCGTGGTTGATGAGGACGGTGACGGTTCCGCCCGGAGTGAAGTCGTTGCCCACGGCCAAGTCCAACCAGCCATCGCCGTTGAAATCGCCAGCGACCAAAGTACGCGGACTCTGATCGGCCGCATAATCCAGATGGGCGTTGAACGTTCCATCGCCGTTGCCGAAGAGGATGGAGACGGTGTTGTCGGAGAGATTGGCTACCGCGAGGTCCAGGTTGCCGTCGCCGTTCAAATCGGCGGTCACGACGGCCACCGGCCCAACGCCGGTTGGATAGGGCGTGGCGCCACTAAAGCCGCTGGCGGAGCCTAGTAGAATCGCGACTGTGTTATCGCCCTGGTTGGTCACGGCCAGATCCGGAATGCCGTCCTCGTTAAAGTCGCCCACCACCAGACCGGCGGGCTGGTTGCCCGTAGGGTAATCGACATTCGGCGCAAAGGTGCCGTCGCCGTTACCCAAGAAGATAGATACTGTCCCGGCGATTGAGTTGGTCACCGCCAGGTCCAGCTTACCGTCGCGATTAAAATCCGCAGTCACCACCGCCGCTGGACCAGATCCGGCCTGAACCGTACTTGTATTGAGGGTTGGCAACGGAGTGAGGTAAGTAACCGGCAGCCACACGGTATTCGATTGCCCACCGCCGGGGCTGGGGTTGACAACGGTGATGCCGCCAGTAGCGGGAGCGGCCAAGTCGCTCGCCGTAAGTGATGCCGTAACCTGCGAGTCGCTGACGTAAGTGGTCGGGCGGGGACTGCCGTTCCAATTGACCACGGAGCCCGCCGAAAAGCCGTTGCCGTTCAGCGTCAACGATAATCCCTGAGTACCAGGCGCGACGGTCGTGGGCACGAGCGGCTGATTCACCGCCGGCACGGGATTGGGCATGCCTCGACCAGAAACGCTGATCACGTGCGGGCTGTCGGGAGCGCTGTCGTTCACAGTCACCGTACCGGTGCGCTGCCCGGTTGCCTGGGGTGTGAACGAAACCGAAATCGAGCATGTCGCGGAAACCGCAAGCGTCTTTCCGCAGGTTGTCTTCTCGCTCACGTCACCACTGGCAGCGATGCTGGAGATCGATAAGGACTGCGTGCCGATATTGGATAACGTGACGCTCTGGCTAGCGCTAACCGTTCCGATCGTCTGAGGAGTGAAAGCCAGGCTGGAAGTGGACAAGGCCGACTCGGCGCTTGGCAACGCCGTGCAGGTTCCGGTCAGGGCGATGCTTTGCGGCCCGGCGGGGTCATTGGTGGTGATGGTGATTGTGCCCGTGCAGGGTCCCAACAACGGCGCGGCTAACATCACATTCATCGTGCAGGTCGCGCTGGGAGCCAGATTAGTCGGGCAATTGTTGGTTTGTGCCGCTGCCCCGCCGATCACAATACTCGCGACAGTCAGCCCGGCGGCGCCCGTATTCGTGACGGTCACCGACTGAGGCGGACTGATCGTGCCGAAAGACTGGCCGGCGAAAGTCAGTTGGTTGGACGACAAAGTCAAGGCCGACGGTGCCACCGCTCCGCTGCCGCTGAGAGCCACAGTCTGAGGACTGGTCTGGCTGTTGCTGGTAATCGTTAAACTGCCGGTTTGCGAACCGGAGGCCGTGGGGGTAAAAGTCACCTTGATGGTGCAAGTAGTCCCCGGCGCCAACGTAGAAGTGCACGTATTGGTAGCTGAGAACGGACCGCTGACAATAACATTACCGACTATTATCGGCAGGCTGGCGCTATTGGTCAGCGTCACGCTCTGAGGGCCGCTGGTGCTGCCGACGGGTTGCGTGCCGAAACTGAGACTGGTGGTGGAGAGCGTGGCTAACGCTCCTCCGGTTACGATAAAGTATGCTCCGGTCTGCTTACCGGCCGTCACCAGAACGGGATTGCCGGCGCTGTTTGTGACGAGCACCGCATCTCCGCCGGGCGTGTCATAGCGCGTGAAATCGTTGCCCGCCAGCGGGATCGCCCATACGAGTTGCGGCGAACTGGTCGTGCTCAACCCGAGCATGGCTACATAGCCGCCGCTGCCGGGATAGGCTGCCTCCGGCAGAATGAGATACGGGTTGGTCGACGATCCATAGGTTGTGAAGACACCTGCCTGCCAATAAGTAGACTGTGGCGCGCCGTTGGCGATCAGCATGTTACTCACGTTGACCGTCTCAATCAAACTGCCATCCGTAAAGCTGCGGTGGTAGATATTTGGATCGTATCTGACCTGGTGCCAGAAACCGCCCTCCGGACGCGGGTCCAAAGCAAAGTTGCACGTGATATTCTGCGAACTTGCGCCCAACGAGACGTGAAAGAGGGTAGCCGGAGCACTTCCGTTATCTGTCAGGCCGAAGATCGTAGTCCCCACATTATCTCCGGGAGTAACTCCCGCGCCATCGAAGTAAATATTGTTCCCCACGCACAACGGCGAGGCTCCGGAAGGTCCGTGGAAGGTGAAACTCCAGGCGGGACTAATCGGACTCGTCAGATTTGTAGGGTCAATATCGACCGCCCAGAGAGCCCCCTGTGACTTGTCGCTCGACAGATTAGTTGAAAAGTAGACCCGGTTGGGATAGCTCGCGTTGTTTACGCAGGCGGTATTGAGAGTCACATAATAAGGGCCGCTGGTGCCGCTCTGATACAGGAACTGGGAACCCACCAGCGCGCCCGTGGTGCCGCTATACACGGCCACGGGAGCCGCGGCCGAGAGCACCGCACTGACTTGCGCGCCGTGTCCGTTGCCACTGATGATGACGCCCGGCGCCGTATCGCAGTCCGGGCCCTGAGACGTCGCGGTAACGGAGGTGACCGCGCCGTTGGAAACGGTCGCGGTGGCGGCCGCGCCCTGGCAGTATCCGCCCGAGAGGATTACGCTGGCTGAGGTATAGCCGCTGCCGCCCGCATTTACATTAAAAGACAGGGTACAATTGTCTTCCCAGCATTGCGTTACCTGGCGCCCGGCCGTGCCCACTACGATTGCGCCATTGGGCGTAGGCACCAGACCGATCGGCACGCCTCCGGGTGTGGGCGTGCTCCAGGCGACCGTGCCGTTCGTATTGAACTTGTAAATATGCTGGTCGTCGCCGGCTACGACGGTGCCGTCCGACTGGATGATGGGCATGCCCGAGTACGACTGATTGTCCAGCAGCCAACCAGAACCCCAGATGAAGTTACCGTTCCCGTCGTAAGCTACCAGCGCGTCCCACGATTGATCGTAGGCACAAACCGCATAAGTCCCGTTCGCGACGCATCCATCGCCGGCCTGGACTCCGCCTTCCCAGGGATCGCGGCTGGCAACGTATACGCTGCCGTTCACGCCCGGCGGAGTTTGCTGCACGAAATCCGTCATCTGGGGATTGCAGTGCCCCATGGAGCAGGATGCGGGCGCGGGAGCCACCTGCGCGAGCAGGGGCGCCGCGAGACACGACACTGCGATAATCCTGATCACCTCGGGTAGAGTGAGAGTGGGCGGCCAAGCGTTTCCCGATGAGTTCCAGCCCAACCCGCAGACCCAAGCGTGACAGAATCCCCAGTTCGACGCAGCGTTACGCCAGCGGCGCACAAGCGACAGCATCAGATTTCTAACGAGGCTAACCCAAGAACGGGACGGGCGCAATACCAGTAGTGCTGTTTTTTCATTAGACCTGATAGTACTTTCGGTTGATGCGGTCAGCCCGCCGTAGCATCGCCGTGCGCCGCTCACTTCGTTTTGTGAAGCGCGCACAACATGTTACGCTCGGCAAATGGGCAGCCCCGACGGAGCAGGCTCCAGTGTGGCGGTGCTGGCCGAGAAGCCTTCCGTGGCGCGCGACATTGCGCGCGTGTTGGGAGCCACGAATCAGGGACGCGGTTATCTGCACGGCAATGGTTACGTAGTAACTTGGGCCATCGGCCACCTGGTGGCGCTCGCTCAACCGCACGAAATCGAGCCTGAATGGAAACATTGGCGGCGCGACCTGCTGCCGATGCTGCCGCGCGGGTGGCCGCTGGTAGTTTACGAAAAAACCAAAGACCAGTTCGAGGTCGTCCGGAAAATCCTGAATTCACCGAAAGTGGCCAGAATCGTGTGCGCCACCGATGCGGGCCGCGAGGGCGAGTTGATTTTCCGGTACATCTACGAGGCGGCCGCCTGCCGCAAGGCTTTCAGCCGCCTGTGGATTTCGTCTCTTACACCGGACGCCATTCGGAAAGGCTTCAGCGAACTGAAGGATGGCACGGCCTACGATGCGCTGGCCGACGCCGCGCGCGGCCGCAGCCGGGCCGATTGGCTGGTGGGCATGAACCTGTCGCGAGCGTATACGCTGGCGCTCAACGATGAACTTTCGGTCGGGCGCGTGCAAACGCCCACGCTGGCCATGGTGGTGGAACGCGAACTCGCGATTCGCGCGTTTGTTCCGGAAGACTACATCGAAGTGCAGGCGACGTTTTCGCCGGGCGCGGATGCGAAATATCAAGGCACCTGGTTCCGCGAGCCGGTGAAGGACTCGATCCAGATGGCGATGCGGCTGCCGTCCGACGGCGAGGAGGCCAGTCGCATCGTGGAGCGGGCGCGCACCGGCGCTGCGCGCGTGGAGTCCGTGGAGCCGGAGACGCAGCGGATGGGGCCGCCGCTGCTCTACGACCTGACGGAGTTGCAGCGGCATGCCAATCGCCTGTTCGGATTCAGCGCGCAGAAGACGCTCGAGATCGCGCAGGCGCTCTATGAGAGCCGCAAGCTGATCAGCTATCCGCGCACCGATAGCCGGCACCTTTCGCAAGATGTGGCGCGGACGCTGCCGGCCGTGGTACGCGCCATCGAGGCGCCTTATCAAGAGCTGCTAGCGCCGGGTACGGGCGAGCGTCCGCTGGGACGGCGCTTCGTAGACGATGCCAAGGTGACGGATCACCACGCGATTATTCCAACGACCGTGCATGCCCGCGAACTGACCACCGACGAGCGCAGGATCTACGATCTGGTCTGCCGCAGGCTACTGAGCGCCTGGCACGAAGATCACATCTGGGCAGTGACCACGGTGATCACGGCGATCTCGAATCCCGGTGTGACCGACCGCTATCACACCAGCGGGACGGCCGTGCAGCAGATCGGATGGAAGTCCCTCGACATGGTGCCCGAAGGCCGGCAGGATCGCACGCCGGAGGCGCCCACGCTGCCGGCGGGTCTGGCGCCGGGGCAGCCCCAGACGGTGCTCGACGTGGAAGCGCTGAAGAAGAAGACGCGCCCGCCGAAGCGATTCACCGAGGCGACGCTGCTGACGGCGATGGAAACAGCCGGCAAGACGCTCGACGAAAAAGAACTGTCGGACGCCATGAAGGAGACTGGCTTGGGCACGCCGGCGACGCGCGCGGCGATCATCGAAGTGCTGCTGAAACGCGGCTACATCGTGCGCAAAGGCAAGAGCCTGGAAGCGACCGAAAAGGGAATTCATCTGATCGAGGTTGTGCATCCCGAAGTGAAGAGCCCCGCGATGACAGGCCAATGGGAAGCGTACCTGAAGCGCATCCAGCGGGGGGCGGCGCACCTCGGGCCGTTCATCGAGGGAATCGAAGACTACGTGCGCGAGGTGGTGGGCAAGGTGAACACCAGCCCGGCTCGCCGCGCGCAGCCCGAAGCCACGACGGCCGAAGACCGCCCGGTTCCGGCGATTCCGCCGGCCGATGCGAGCCTCACGGATCTGCTGCACGGCGTCTTTCGATATCCGTCGTTCCGGCCGAACCAGGAAGCAGTTTGCGAAGCCGTAGTGGCCGGGCGCGACGTGCTGCTGGTGATGCCCACCGGCTCCGGAAAATCGCTGTGCTACCAGCTTCCGGGCATCGCGCGCGGCGGAACCACGCTGGTGATCAGCCCGCTGATTGCGCTGATGGAAGACCAGGTGGCGAAGCTGAAGGAAATCAACCTGGCGGTGGGGCGCATCCATTCCGGCCGCGACCGGGCAGCCTCGCGGCAGGCGTGCATCGATTACCTGGAGGGCCGGCTGCAATTCCTGTTCGTCGCGCCGGAGCGGCTGCGCGTGCGCGGTTTTCCGGAGATGCTGGCCAAACGCAAGCCGAACCTGGTGGCCATCGACGAAGCACATTGCATTTCGCAATGGGGACACGATTTCCGTCCTGACTATCGCATGCTGGGCCAGCACCTGCCGCATTTCCGTCCCGCGCCGGTGATCGCCATGACGGCGACAGCCACGCCGCTGGTGCAGAACGACATCATCGAACAGCTTGGACTGCTCGACACGGCGCGCTTCATCCACGGGTTCCGGCGATCGAATATCGCGGTGGAAGTGGTGGAGGTGCCGCCCAGCGAGCGCTCCGACCTGGCGCGCGAGCTGCTGCAAGACGCGGCGCGGCGGCCCGCGATCGTCTATGTGCCGACGCGCCGCGAGGCGGATAGTTTCGCCGGCGAGCTGAAGCAGGATTTCCCCGCGGCGGCATATCACGCGGGCCTGGATGCGGAGCGGCGGAAGCGCGTGCAGACGGCCTTCCTCGGCGGGGAATTGCAGGTGATCGTGGCGACCATCGCCTTCGGCATGGGGATCGACAAGCCCGATATCCGGATGGTCATCCATACGGCGCTGCCCGGATCGCTGGAAGCTTACTACCAGGAGGTCGGACGCGCGGGGCGCGACGGCCAACCCTCGCGCGCGGTGCTGATGCACGCGTACGCCGACCGGTTCACGCACGATTATTTCTTCGATCGCGATTACCCCGATGTTTCGGTGCTGGAGAACATCTATTCGCGGCTGAACGAGCAGGCGCTGCCGAAGCAAATCGTGCAGGGCATGGCACGGATCGACCCGGAGGTGTTCGACAAGGCGCTCGAAAAACTCTGGATTCATGGCGGCGCGCTGGTGGATGCGGAAGAGAATCTGCGGCGCGGCAGTGAAGCCTGGAGAGAATTGTACCTGGCGCAGGCCGAGCACAAGCTGGCACAGATCGAGCTGATGATCCGCTACACGCAATCGAGCGAATGCCGCATGTTGGGACTGGTGCGCCACTTCGGCGACTACGCGGACGCACACCAACGCTGCTGCATCTGCGACTTCTGCGCGCCGGAGGAGTGCATCGCGCAGAGCTTCCGTCCCGCGACGAATGCCGAGCGCGCGGCGGCGGGCCGTATTCTCGCGGCACTCAAGAAGTCCGGACGCAAGGCTTCCGGCCGATTGCACGCCGAGGTGTTCGCGGATTTTTCACTCGATCGCGACTCGTTCGAGCAGGTGCTGGGCGGGATGGCGCGCGCCGGGTGGATCGAACTCTCGGAAGCCTCGTTCCAACAGGAAGGCCGCCGCGTGGACTACCGGCTCGCCGGGCTGACCGCGGCGGGACGCGAACTCGAAGCGCCGCAGGTGCCGCCGTTCGAGATGAAGCTCGAGATAGAAGCACCTCCCAAGCACCGGCGGAAGGCGCGCGCTGCCAAGGCGGCGAAGGCCAAGAAGCGCGCGAAGGCTGCGCCACCTGCCAACACGGGGACCGAGAAGGCGCTGCGCGATTGGCGGCTGGCCGAGGCGAAGCGGCGCGAGGTTCCGGCATTCCGTATCTTGACCGATCGCGCGCTGGAGGCCATCGCGGCGGAGAAACCCGCCAGTATTCGCGAACTGCTGGAGATTCCGGGAGTCGGGCCGCGCGTGGCGGAACAATACGGCGCGAAAATCTTCCAGATCCTGGCGCGGTCGTGAGCTGCGTTACTTACCCAGCCAGAGGTCGATCGGCTTCTTCACACCCTGCGGGCGGAACGGCAGTTCGACTTTGCAGCCCTGGCCCGCCGAGGCGTAGCCGGCGAGGATCGCTTCGAGCACCACGCGGCCGTCTTCGCCCGTCGATTGCGGCGCTTCCTTGCCGCGCACGCAGCGCGCGAAGTGCCGCATCTCGTGCGGCGATCCGTAGTTCCACAATTCGTCGAACACGGGATAGGTCCAGCCTTTTGTGGTCGGCGCTTTCTCCACCGCGTAACCGTAGCCGTATTCGCTGTAAGTCGGCATGGCGTTGCCCATGTGCAGGTTCGGGTAGCTGACGCCGCCTTCGCCATAGATCTCGGTGCGGTCGTCCATACCGCCGCGCTTGGCCCAACTGTTTTCGACCAAGCCGACGCCGCCGTTGGCAAACTCCAGGATGCAGATGGTGTCGTCTTCGCCGCGTGTCTTCGCGCCGTGAATGTAGGTGCCCATGTGACACGTGACGCTCTTGATCGGCGATCGATCGTAGAACCAGTAACAGAAGGCGATGCCGTGGCAGCCCATATCCATCAGCACGCCGCCGCCCGAACGGTTCACATCCCAAAACCATTCGCTGTGCGGGCCGAAGTGTTTCTCGCTCTGCTTCACCAGGTAGAGCTTGCCGAACGCGCCGTGGTCCGCCATTTCCTTCGCCTTGACGTATTTCGGCGTGAACAGCAACTCCTCGGCGTAGAGCAGCAGCACGCCTTCCTGACGGCAGACTTCGATCATCTCGTCCGCCTCTTCGAGGGTCATGCAGAGCGGCTTCTCGCACACCACGTGTTTGCCCGCGCGCGCAATATCGAGGGTCATGGCATGATGCAGCGCATTGGGCGCTGCGATGGTGACCATCTCAATATCCTTCTGGCGCAGCATCTCTTTGTAATCGAGATACACGCCCGGGACACCGTATTTGCGCGCCAGTTCCTCCGCGTGGCCGGGCGTGGGCGAGCATACCGCTACGACCTCGGCCTCCTCCGGCATGATCTGAAACGAGGCGGCGTGGATGTCGCCCTGAAACTGCGATCCGATGATTCCAACTTTGACTTTACCGTTGCCCATAGAAGGTGTATTCTGGCATGCCTCGGGGACTTATCCTCGCTCCGTCACTTCCTGCCGCACCGGATCGAAATAGAACATCTTGCCTTCGCGGTAACTACGCACGGCCAGGGCGATGTGAGTCATGGTCGTGTAACCGAGTGACGGGCCGCAATTCGGCTCCTGGCGCGATCGCATGCAGTCGAAGAAATTATCCACATGTTTGTCGTCGCCTTCGTTGCCGAGGCCCGGCACGATGATTTCTTCCTTGCCCCACTTCTCCACGAACTCCTTGCGGTAAGGCTCCTCGGCGACGATCTGCGCGTGGTCGAACTGGCGGTTCTTGGGACCCTCCCATTCGTCACCCAGAAACAGAGTCGCCCGGGTGCCGCGCAGCATGGTCACCGGACCGACCTCGTTCACCTGCGACGATTCCACCGTGATCGTATATTTGCCCGGATAGTCGGCCGTATCCATGAAAGTATCGGGGACCTCGCGGCCGTCGTTGTAGACCCACAGCCCGCCCATGCCCACGACACGTGTGGGATGCTGATTGCCGAGCGCCATGTGAAACGGCGCCACGATGTGATAGTGCAGGTCCGTGGCGATGCCGCCCGAGTAGTCCCAATACTTACGGAAGCGGAAGAATCGGTCCGCATCGAAAGGCCTCTGCGGCGCGTCGCCCAGCCATTGCTTCCAGTCGATGTAGTTATCTCCCGAACCGTGTGGACCGGCTTCCGGATCAATGTCCCAATTCCAATCGCCGTCCGGATTGTTGCGGCTGTAGGTCCCTTGCGCGGCCACTACGTGACCCAGCATGCCGCTTTCGACCATCTCGCGCACTTTGTGCCAGCGCGTCCAGGATGTGCCTTGCACGCCCACCTGCACGATGCGCTTGGTTTCCCGCGCGCGCTCGCAAAGCTTCTTGGCCTCGGCCAGGGTGTGCGTCATCGGCTTTTCCAGATAGACGTCCTTGCCGCCGGCCATGGCCGCCATGGCGATCGGCGCGTGCCAGTGATCCGGCGTGGCGATGAACACCGCATCGATGTCGCGGCGTTGAAGCAGTTCCTGATGATGCAGGTAGGCCTTGGCTCCCTCGGCCTTGGCCGCCGCCTTCGACAGCCGCTTGCGATATACATCGCAGACTGCGACCACCTGCACATCCGCGCGGGACTTCTGCCGCCGCAGGCAGGCATCCAGATGATACGTGCCGCGCGCGCCGATGCCGATCTGGCCCACGTTGATGCGATCGTTCGCGCCTTGGATGCGCGAGGCAGCTATGGCCGCGCCGGCTAATCCCACGAAAGTACGTCTACTGAGTGCATTTGTCATGACTAGTTACCTGGCAGAATCCGCATCATCAGATTCCGGAACTCGACCACGCTGCCCTTGTTGTGCTGTTGCAAGGCCAAGTAGCCTTCCTGATAGGTGTTCTTCTCGTCCACGTAGTCCACGACCACCTTGCCGTTCACTTTGATGATAATGTGATTCCCATTGGCGATCACGTCCTGGGTCCACCAGGTGTCATCGGGAATGAGCTGCTCTTTCACGTCTGAGAAACGGTACAAGCTGCCGGTGCGGCGCCAGTCGGAATGCGTGTTATTCACCTGCGCTTCGTAACCCTTCGGCCATTCGGGACCGAATGCCGCGCGAAAATACATACCGGAGTTGCCGCCGTGGTTGATCTTCACTTCGGCTTTGAACTCGCAGTTGCGGCATGCGTGCAGCATGTAGAACAGATGGCTGCGCTCGCCATCGCCTACGATCTCGCCGTTCTTCACCGACCAGCTTTCGGAGTTGTCACCCGCCTTCCAGCCGTTCAGGGTCTGGCCATCGAACATGCTGATCCATCCGCCATCATCCGCGGCAGGCAGGCAAGCCACCGCCAGCAGGCCGGCCAACGCCAGCCCTATCCCGATCTTCATTCTGGAACCTCGCTTTCGCGGCCATTTTATCATCCGGTCCTGGTATGCTGAGGGAAACATGTATTTGAAGATCCTGGCACACCCCGTATTCGTCAACCTGAACTTCCACATGCCCATCATCGTGGACCTTTCGCACCCGCTGATCATGCTGCAGGGCGAGAACGGTTCGGGCAAATCCACGCTGCTGCATTCCATCAATTACGCACTGCGCGGCCAGCAGGCGGAAGGCTACATCTACCGGCTGGATCGGGGAGACGTGAAGCTCGGCGAGATTTATCTGTTCGACGCGGAAGCGCACAATCCGCGCACGAACCTGGACTTCTTCAAAGAAGACCAACGCCTGCACGACTTCCTGAGCCTGGCGAGCCACGGGCAGGTGATGCTGAGCATGTTTCGCGAGAATTTCCCCCGTCTGCCGGACGGCACGGTGCTGCTGCTCGATGAGCCGGAGATGGCGCTGTCGGTCTCTAATCAGCGGCGCATTCTGAAGATGCTGCTGGAACTGGTGAATGATAAGAAATTCCGCGTGATCTGCGCCACGCACTCGCCCGTGCTGATCGAAGCGCCCGAAACTTACACTATCAATCTGGATAATTACATTAACAGGAACGTGCTGGCGACGGACTTGGGCGTCCAGGGCGCGAGCACGATACAGTAGCCGGGTTGGTCACGCGAGTTTGCGCGTGCCGGGCTGGGGCGTGAGCAGGCGGTTGAATGCCGACATGGCGACCGCTAGCCGGGCCTCCAGATAGATCTGCACGCTGGCTTCCTGGATCAGGCCCGCGCGCCAACGCACGATGTGAGTCACTGGAAAAGTCAGCGCCGGGAGGTCCGCGAGCTTCAGGGTGACATCGGCTTCGAAGACTGACAGGTTGCCGGCTACCCAAAGCTGCACCAGCGCGTGGCTGAGATCGTCCACGCCGAGTGAGAACTCCAGCAAGGCTCTGCGGATGACGGACTGGCCGACCAGCGGCTCCGTCCCGGGCAGGCGGACCGTGGCGCCCGGAGCGAAGAAGCCCGCAGCGGCATCGGCGTCCAGGCTATCCAGCGCGCCGAAAAACTTCTGCATGCGTTGCCGCGGCGGTTCGGCTTCGCCGCGGACCGGCAGTTCGCGCAAGGCAGCGCCTGCAAGTATGGTGTTGTGCAAGTATGTGAGGCGCGCCCCGTTCAGTGCCGGTTTCGGTACCTTTGTTAAGCCTACGTAAAATGTGCGCGCGCCTAAGAAGCGCCGCAGGTTACAACAGGCCGAAGACCGCCAGAGAGTTTCCCGTCCCGACGTAGACCTTGCCGTTGGCGATGGTCGGCACCGTGAATTTGATCGCGGGGCCAAGCTGATCGCGCGCGGGGTTCTGGGTGGAATTATAGAGTTCCTGCGCCAAGTTGGCGGCGTTGTACGCATACAGCACGCCGGGACCACTGCTGCCCCACGCGCCGATATCCAGCGCCCATACAATGCCGTTCGTCCTGCCATTGGAAGAGATACTGGCCGTGGGTCCGGGATAGCTATACACATTTCCACTCTGCGAAGCCGGGGAGGTGAGGAACATGCCCTTTGAAAGCTCGAAAGCCTTGAGCGAGTCATAAGCGCCGCCGAAGTATACCTGGCTATTGAAGTAAGCCGGCATTCCCCAAATCCCCCCGATCGCATTCGATAACTCCTGCACGATTTGGGAGTTACTCGATGGATTGTACTTACCCATGTTATCCCGGCTGAGCAGGAAGATATTACCATCCTTGCCGACACTTACGGCGAGGCGCGGATTCGGCCCGGGCTGATTCGGCAGCAACAGGACTCCGCCGGCGCCCAAATCGGAGTCATAGTCATCCAGCGTCGATTGATCGTCGGGGGTAAAGTAATCGGCGACTTTGAAAGTGGGCGTCGCCAACGTAAGTTTCAGCACGGTATCGCCATAATCCAGTCCGCCGTCTTCATTGGCGTTGAAATAGCCGTTGCCCGTGGCCACGTACCAGTTGTTCTGAGGATCGGCGGCTGGTGCAGCGCCGCTTTGCCAGATGCCGCCGCGGCATTCATACGAAACAACGCCCATATCGGGTGCGCTGTTGAAATCGGCGACCTTCTTACCGGTCGAGGCTTGAAATGCCATGACCCAGCCGGTGTACGGATTGTTGTCGCAGTGCGATGCCCATGCCACTAACAGGATGCCATTCTGCAGCGCCAGCCCGGCGCGTTGATTCTGGTGCAGGGCGCTGAAGACCACGCTCCCATTCTGGTTCGGATAGCAGTTCCCCACAGCCGTCGCGTTGATGACGAATGGTCCGCCGGATTTCTCGGCTCCAGATGTAACATCCAGAGCATGCAGCCGCTGGTAGTAGTGAGCTGTACTGTTTGATACTTCTTTGGTCTTCGCCACCACGTACAGTGTGCCGCTGGACTGGTCGATCACGGGTGTGCCGGTGATGCCGATCTGCGGGGTAAGATCGGAACAGCTCACGTCGGCCGAGGGGACCGGTGTGATGCCCTGCGCCGGATTCGCGAACGCGGCCTGCCACAACGGCGCGGCATTGGCGCCGGTGTTGTTGTCCGCGTCGAAAGCGTAGACGCTGTCGTTCTCCGTCGCGACATAGACCACGTTATGAGTGCCCTTGCCGGCGATGGACACACCCGGCAGATAAAGAGGCTGGGCGTAAACCTGGCCGTCCACCGCGTAGTGGAAGAGCTGTCCGAAGGAATTCACATTCACGTTTGCCTGGGTGAGAATGGTTTCTTTGGGATTGAGCCCGGTTCGCAGATTGTCATTGTGATAAGTCGTGACTGCGACTTGAGCCGGCGCCACCGCCAGAGGTCCAGACACACTCAGTAAGAGCATCCGCCAGATTGACCTGCACATAAAACCCTCCGTGTCATTGGCATCATAACATGTGCGATCCCATACCGGTGTGCCGCACGCGCCCGCTGTGGCATCCTGGCACAGGTACATCTGTCTGTAATCATTTATCCTCTAAAGTTTGTAAAACGCGTGCCCACTTACGAACGGTGTCTCGTCATTCGTTTATATACGGAGTTGAATGCAATCATGATGAGTACCTATCCACAGCACCAATACTCTATGGCAGCGGGCAGGGCGCTTGCGGTACCGGGTCCGGAAGGCCCCGGCGGCGAGATGGAGCTTGCCCGGCAGGTGCAAAACCACATCATTCCTTCCACACGGCCACGGATCGCGGGCCTGGACTATTACAGCGATTGGCGGCCCGCGCGCGGTCTGAGCGGAGACTACCTCGATTACTTCGAACTGCCCGAGAACAATCTGGGTCTGGCAATTGGCGATGTCGCCGGTAAGGGCCTGGCAGCCGCGCTGCTGGCCGCTTCACTGCACAGCATGGCGCGCGCGCTACGTTACAGCCATTATGGCAGGCTCTCGAGTTTGACCTCGGCGATCGATGAGCTTTTCTACGAGGTTTGCCCGGACAGTTCCTATGCCACGATGTTCGTGGCGCGATACGATCCGGCGCGCCGGATGCTGCACTACGTCAATGCAGGGCATGAGCCGCCCGTGCTGCTGCGCAAAACGCCCAACGGGCATCGGCCGGTGGCGCTGGATCCGACCGGCCCGGTGATCGGCATGTTGCGCAAGTCCACGTTTCACGAAAACGCCGTTACGCTCGGGCCGGGCGATATGTTGGTGGCGTACACCGACGGACTCTGCGAGACCGTCAATACGCGCGGCGAAGAGTGGGGCTTCCGGCGTCTGCTGGCTACGATTCAGGCGTGCAGCTATCGCAAGGCGCGGGATATCGTCGATCGCGTGATCGAGAGGGCACAGACCTTCGCGGGAGGTGCGCCACAACACGACGATATGACGCTATGGATCGGTCGCGTGGAAGAGGCCGCCCGCAGCCTGTTCCCGCTAACGGCAGAAGTTCCGCTGGCCGAAGTCGCGTGACCGCCGCACCTACCGCAAGCTAAACGGCACTTGACGTTCGCTGTTGAGCTGGGCGCTCAGATCGCGGTCCACCGACGATAGGGGCGCCTGGTGCGGCTGGTGTCCGCGATCGAGATAGTGCAGCGTCTGGTCTTCCACCCAATAGGTGGTCGCCGCGCGAATGGTGTTGTCGCGAAACGCGATCAGGAACAAGCTGGGGACGGCTTCGCTGTCGTGCTCCCCGGGAAGGCCGTAGTCCGAAGGCTTGTTGTATTCGTGGATCACCAGGCGCGCCGGCACCGGTGGCGGCTCCGGCGCGGTTGGGTTCACGATGATGACGTTGGGCGCGGCCGGAGCGGGCGGCTCGTACATGGGGGCGGGTCCGTAATCCCAGTAATCACCGAAATCGGAGAATGACCAAGGGTAGCCGCCGTAGAGGCCTCGACCGCCATACCGGCCGTATCCGCGCGCACGGGCAGACGCCCGCGCGTGGCCGCTATGATTGGCGGCTCCACTGCCGGGCCGGCCGACGCCACCGTGTTGCACGGCGAGGGCGCACGGCGCCAGGATACTGCACAGGGTCAAAGTCAGGAATTTCATGGGCGCCTCCATTTGGAGCTTAGCGCCAAAGGCGAGGCGTGACAAGGCCGCCAAGTGCTAATGGGTCCAGGACGCTCTCAGGTGCCGGCAGGACAGCTTAAGTGACTCCTGTGCCGCTTAGGCGTGCCCAGCGGTAGCCTTGCCAAAGACGCGGCAGTAGTTTCCGCCGCCGGCTTTGCCGATCTCGTCAGGGGTGAAGCCCTGGAGCAGCATTTCGCCGGCAACCGCGTGGAAAAATCCTCCACTCAGTCCCGGCCAGGCCTTGTTGGTGCCTTGGCCAACACGCGAGGAAAGCAGATCTGTGTCGGTGCCGATCCCGACGTGGTCTATGCCAACCGCGTCCACCATCGCCTTTATATTTTCCACGAACTCCTTCGGCGAGCCGGCCAGCTTCGTCCACACGCCGATCACACCGCCAGCGCCGGCCACCACCTTTGCATGTTCTTTGCTGATCAGGTGCGACTTCATCATCTCCGCCATCCTGGGGTTCCCGCCGGTTCGGCTGTCGAGGCCCGTGTGGGACACAATTACCGGCTGCGTGGCCACCTTCAATGCGCCCAGCACTGTCTCGGGACTGGCATGCGCAAGGTCCACCAGGATCCCCAATCGGTTGCACTCCTTCACGACCTTTGCACCAAAAGCCGTCAGACCGCCAAGGTGCACGGGCGATGTGATCACGTCGCCTAACGGCGACACCAGATCGTCCTGCTGGTGAAGCAGTTGAAGGTGCCGCACGCCGCGTTTGTACACCTCTTCCACCCGTTCCAGACGTCCCTCGATGAACTGTGCCCCCTCGACTGTCTGGACGATGGTTGGTTGACCATGCTTGTGCGCGGCCTGCAAGTCTTTCAGATTCAGCGCGCGGCGCATATGTCCCTTTTCCAACTGCGCGTCGACCGCCGTGAGCCAGCCAAGGAAGTGGTCGCGTGCATCGCCTGGTTTGTCAATTCCCGCGAAATCCAGCACGTAGCTCGCGCAGACGGCGGTAAGCCCTGATCGTTTGATCTCTTCTGCCAGAAAAAGGGCGGGAGCCTGCTCTTGCTCCTCCTGCCGGGACGGCTGAGCATGCTGTGGATGCGGTTCCGTCCCCGCCGGGTAGACATGGTTGTGCATGTCGATGCCAATGGTCCCGGACATGACTTGCGCAACGCGCGGATCAACACCATCGGCCGCCGCATTCAGCCATGCCGGCCCCAGTAGCATCGCACCGCCGGTGCCCACCCCAGTTGTCAGGAATCCTCGTCGCGAAAGACTGGAATCGTAATTTTTCAACACACCGCCCATTGTAGATTACTTGCGATGGATGGAGACGCGGCCGGAGGTCCTCACCTTACTCCCGGATCGGAAACTCGCGGCAGGCGGATCGGGGGAATAGCGTCAAGTCCGGCCGCACGCAGCTTCGCGATCCGGCTGATGAGCTTCACGGGAACCGGTTTGGTGAGCGGGAATTGGACCGTCCCCTTTCGCACCGCATAGCCCTTGAGCTCATCTTCGAGCGCGGCGAAGAATGTCCCCGATGCGGCAAACAGCGAATAGTGTTCCTTGAAGCCGGCGAAATACAGTATCGCTTTCCCGCGCAGTTTGTATCCGGGCATGCGATACCCGATGCCCTCCACCGCCTCCGGAACGGCGCGCCTGATCGCGGAGCGCACCTGTTCGAGCTTCGGCCGCACCGCTTCAGGCTGCGCCGCAATGTACTCGTCGACCGACTTGGGAACGCTTCGTTTCACACGATGCATTCCATGTCTGCCGGCCTACGGCTCAACCTTGACCATCACTACGCCGTGACTCGGCACGGACGCCGTGAAACTGCCCGTCTTCGCGCCCAAATCCTGTTTGGCCCAAAGGTCGCGCACCTTGGCGGAGATGTGCTGCGGATATCCGATGTCCGGCCAGGCTACCGTGATGTTGGCTGTCGACCCGGTCCGGTTCAGGAGCGCAACGGCGCGTCCGCCGTCGGCCAGTTCCTTCGCCCAGACCTCCAGACCTTCGGAACGCTTCACGCGACGGCCTTCGCTGCCCAGCGGATCCTGGTCGATCGCGATCACCTCTTTATTCGTCAGGATGTCGCGAATCCCCGGGCTCATGCTGCGGATGTCGTTGCCAGCCATCAAGGGCGCCGCCAGCAGGCACCACATGCTGAAGTGCGCGCGATATTCGGTGTCGCTCATGCCGCCGTTGCCGACCTCGAGCATGTCCGGATCGTTCCAGTGGCCGGGGCCGGCGTACGATTGCAGTCCGTCTTGCAAATCGAGGATCTGCACCACGCCGAGGCCGTCATTCTTCGCCTTGGTTTCCCATCTGTCCGTGATGTCACCGGTGCTGCGCCAAAGGTTGCCGACGTCCTTCGCCCAGAGCCACGGCTTGGTGGAACCCCACTCGCAAAGGCTAAACACGATCGGCCGGCCGGACTTCTTCAGCGCATCCCGCATGATCGAGTAGGATGCCGCCGAATCCTGCGTGCTGTGATTGCACCAGTCGTACTTCAAGTAATCGACGCCCCAGGCGGCGTATTGGCGCGCATCCTGGAATTCGTAGCCGCGCCCGCCAGGACGATTCTGGCAGGTCCCGGTGCCGGCGTCAGAGTAGATCCCGAACTTCAGGCCCTTCTCATGAACGTAGTCAGCCAGCGCCTTCATGCCGGACGGAAACCGCTTGGCGTCCGCGATGATGTTGCCGTGGGCGTCGCGCGACACCTGCCAGCAGTCGTCGATCACGACGTACTGATAGCCGGCGTCTTTCATGCCGGTCGAGACCATGGCGTCGGCCGCCTGCTTGATCAGGTCTTCGCTCACGTTGCAGGCGAACTTGTTCCAACTGTTCCAGCCCATCGGAGGAGTACGCGCCAGCCCGTTATCCAGCGCACGCAAATCACCCGCTGCTACGAGGAAGCTAAAGGCCGCTATCCCTAAGGCAAGGCGGCCGGTGAGGTTTTTCCTAGCCATAGGTCTTTTATTAACACATCGCACCGGCCCCGGAGCGATCAACCTTGCTTGTATACGGCGATTGCCTGATTAATGAACGTCCACACCTCCGGCGTGATGCGGAAAGGCTCGGCCTGTTGTTTGGCTTCGGATGGCCAATTCCCCTTGTCCGCCCAGAGTTTCCCCAATCCGCTGGCGACTTCCGCGTCGCCAGCGGTGAACTGCGCGACCAGCCCCATCCATCGGCCGGCCAACTCTTGAGCCTTTTCGCCGACCGGATCCTCGCCCAGCGCGGCCTCCACGTCGCGGATCAAATCGAGCCACTCGCGGCTGACCCGTTCCTGTAACTCCGGCGACCATTCCTGGCGGCGGGCGGCCAGTTTCTGCTGTGCCGCATCACTGTAATACTTCGTCGTCCATTCCGAACTGTTTTGCATTTCGATCACCTCGATGATTTTTCGTAAGACAGCGGCGGCCGGCCGCGCACCCGCTTTCGCCACGTTTTCGGCTTCGCGGATCGCGTCGATCGCCTGGTTCAACAGCGCACGCCGGGCTTCGAGCACGGTGCGCTGCATTTCTAGCGCGCCGGCCAACCCGGTTCCATCGCGATCGAGCAGCGTCTGGATGCGGCGCAGAGGCAGACCGAGGAACTTCAAAGCCACGATCTGCTCCAGGCGCACCAGGTCCTGCTCACGATAGACGCGGTAGCCGTTCGGCGCGCGCCGCGGATGCAGCAGGCCCACCCTGTCGTAGTGGTGCAGGGTTCGCACAGTGACGCCCGCCAGAGTGGCGAACTCGTGGATCTGGTATCGCCGGTCTGGATCGTTCTCTGCCACTTTTGCGCTCCTTCACTATCGTGAGGCCTGACGTTAGGTGAGAGTCAAGAGGAAAGTCATGCGTTAAAATCGCAGATGGGAGCGCCATTGCACTCGCATTCACATTCGCACGCGCACGTCTCCGGAACCGGCCGCGTGTTGTGGTGGTCGCTGCTGGCGACTGGTCTGTTTGTTGCCGTGGAATTCGCGGCCGGCATCCGGGCGCACAGCCTGGCGCTGCTCTCCGATGCCGGCCACAACTTCACCGACGCACTGGCGCTGCTGCTGGCGTGGTTTGGATTTTACCTGCAAGGCAGGCCTGCCGACGCGGTAAAGACGTACGGCTACCAGCGCGCGGGTGTTTTGACCGCCTTTTTCAACGCGCTGGCCCTGTTGTTGCTCTCGGCCTGGATTTTCTACGAAAGCTGGCAGCGGCTGGGCCATCCCCAAGCCGTCGCGGAGAACATCATGATGCTGGTGGCGGGGGGTGGGATCGTCTTGAATGGCGGCATCATGTTGGGCCTGCGCGCGGCGCGGCATAACGACATCAAC
Source organism: Bryobacteraceae bacterium (assembly GCA_035541265.1). Taxonomy (GTDB): domain Bacteria; phylum Acidobacteriota; class Terriglobia; order Bryobacterales; family Bryobacteraceae; genus Bog-159. The sequence goes on along the minus strand of DATKNQ010000070.1, from coordinate 1,665 downwards.
GTGCGCAGCGCCTTCGTGCACATGCTCGGCGACCTGCTCGGCTCAATCGCGATCATCGGCGGCGCGCTGGTGATCCGCTATACGGGCTGGATGCAGGTGGACCCGCTGCTTTCGATTCTGATCGGACTGCTGATCGTCTGGACGGCGTGGGACATCATCCGGGAATCGCTCAATATCCTGCTCGAAGGGCTGCCACGCGGATTGCAACTGCAATCCGTCACCGCGGCCATGTGCCGGGTGGAAGGCGTGCTCAGCGTACACGATCTGCACATCTGGAGCCTGGGGTCGAGCACGCATGCGCTGAGTTGTCACGTGCTGATCGAAGATGTGCCGCCTTCGGTGAGCAACTGCATCCTGGCGCGCATCAATGACGTGCTGGGACGCGAGTACCATATCCACCACACCACCGTGCAATTTGAGCACGTGGGATGTTCCGTAGCCGAAAACGGATGTGTGATTCCGGCCGAAGAACGTCACGCGCACCAACACCAGCACTGAGGAGGGCGCCACGCAGGACTTCGAGCCGTCGCCCATTCGCGGTATCTCTCGCAACGTGCTACTGCTGGGGGCCGTCAGCATGTTCACCGATATTTCGAGCGAGATGGTGTACCCGCTCGTGCCGCTGTTTCTCTCCGGGACGCTGCACGCGCCCGCGCCGGTAATCGGACTGATCGAAGGATTCGCCGAAGCGACCGCCAGCCTCTTCAAATGGATCTCCGGCGTGCTTTCGGACCGCTGGGGCAAACGCAAACCGTTCTGCCTGGCTGGATACGGGCTGGCCGCGCTCACCAAGCCGTTGTTGGCCGCCGCATCCGCGTGGCCCCTGGTGCTGTGCGCGCGCATTCTGGACCGCTTCGGAAAAGGTCTGCGCGGTAGCCCGCGCGACGCCCTGATTGCCGATTCCACACCGGCGGACCTGCGCGGCCGCGCGTTTGGTTTTCATCGCAGCGGCGATAGCATTGGCGCGGTGTGCGGACCGCTGCTCGCACTCGTGTGGCTGTCGCTGTTCCACGGGAGTCTCCGGGCCGCATTTCTGATTGCATTCGTGCCAGGGCTGCTCAGCACGCTTTTGATTTTTCCGGTGCGGGAGCGGCCCGTAGCGCCTGCCGCGCGACCGCTGCTCTCATTCGGCGCGGCGGCAACGAGTCCGGCGCTGCGGCGCTTCCTCGGCATCACGCTGCTGTTCGCGCTGGGCAACTCGTCGGACATGTTTCTGATCCTGCGCGCGAAGCAACTGGGCGCGAGCAGCGCGACGGCCGTACTGCTGTTCGCGCTCTGCAACTTCCTGAATGTTCTGTCGTCTTATCCCGCAGGCATCGTGTCGGACCGGCTGGGGCGGAGATCCATGCTGGTGTGCGGCTTCTTCTTGTTCAGCGCGATTTATCTGGGCTTCGCCGCGGCCGGCAGCTACGCCATTCTGTGGCTCTTATTCGCAGCTTATGGCGTCTATCTCGGCCTCACGGACGGCGTGACGAAGGCGCTGATTACCGATCTCACCACGACCGAAGAACGCGCCGGCGCGCTCGGACTGCAAGCGGCGCTTACCGGCATGGGCGCGCTGCCGGCCAGCATCGTGGCGGGACTGCTGTGGCAGCGGATCGGCCCTTCGGCAACGTTCGTTTATGGCGCCGCCACGGCCGGCATCGCGGGAATCCTGATGTTGGT
>DATKNQ010000069.1:0-5966 GCA_035541265.1 Bryobacteraceae bacterium | reverse complement strand
GTGCCGAACCTCCTCGTCAATGGCTCGTCCGGCATCGCGGTGGGGATGGCCACCAATATCCCGCCGCACAATCTGAATGAGATCATCAACGCGACCATTGCCCTGATTCACAATCCGCAGACGCCGCTTCCGAAAATCATGGAGATGGTGCAGGGGCCCGACTTTCCGACCGGCGGACTGATCCTCGGCAGGCAGGGTATTCTGGACGCGTACACGCGGGGCCGCGGGCATTTGAAGCTGCGCGCGCGGGCGGCCATCGAGCGGGTCGGGAAGGATCGCGAGCAGATTATAGTGACCGAGATTCCGTACCAGGTGAATCGCGCGCGACTGGTGGAGCAGGCCGCATCGCTGGTGAACGAGAAAAAGATTGAAGGCATCTCGGAGATCATCGACCTGAGCGATAAAGACACGCGCATTGTGTTTGAACTGAAGCGCGGCGAACAGGCCGAAGTCGTGCTGAATAATCTGTACAAGCACACGCAACTGCAGGTGGGCTTCGGCGTGATCATGCTGTGCATCGTGAATGGGCAGCCGCGCGAGCTGGGCCTGATCGATTGCATCAAGTTTTTCATCGAGCATCGCGTGGAAGTCGTCCGCCGGCGCACGGAATATGAGCTGCGCAAGGCGCGGGATCGTGAGCATCTGTTGCTCGGCTTCCAGCGTGCGCTCGACCATCTGGACGAAGTGATCCGGCTGATCCGGGCGTCGCGTGCGCCGCGCGAAGCTCGCGATTCGCTGATCGCGGCTTTCCAGTTTACCGAGCGCCAGGCCCAGGCCATCATCGAGCTGCAATTGCAGCGCCTGACCGGCATGGAGCGGCAGAAGATCCTGGATGAACTGGCGGAGATCCAGCGGCGCATCGCCGCATACGTGGAACTGCTAGGCTCGGAAAAGCTGGTGCGCGAATTGGTTGTCAAAGAGCTGAAGGAAGTGCAGAAAGCCTACGGCGACGAGCGGCGGACCCAGATTGTCGAGGACACGGGCGAGATCCTGCTGGAGGACTTGGTGGCCGTGGAGGATGTGGCCGTCACGGTGACACACGGCGGATATCTGAAGCGCACGGCGGTGGATACCTACCGGCGGCAATCGCGCGGCGGCAAGGGCCGCATCGGGATGGGCACGCGCACGGAGGACTTCCTCGAGCATTTGATCATCGCGTCCACTCACAGTTACCTGCTGGTGTTTACCGACAAGGGGCGCGTTTACTGGCTGAAGATTTACGAGATCCCGGATGCCAGCACGGTGGGCAAAGGCAAGCATGTTTCGAACCTGATCAACCTGCAACCCGACGAAACGGTGAAGGCCTTCATGGCGGTGCGCGAGTTTGTGCCGGGGCAGTTCGTGGTGATGCTGACGAAGAAGGGCGTGATCAAGAAGTGTGAGCTGACGGAGTTCGATAATCCGATGTCGCGCGGCATCATCGCGGTGTCGCTCGATGAGGGCGACGAATTGATTGCGGCGCGGCTGACCTATGGCGACAACTACATTTTCCTGGGCTCGCACGATGGCCAGGCGATCCGCTTCGCCGAGGGGCAGGTGCGGCCGATGGGCCGGCCGGCGCGCGGTGTGCGCGGCATGGACCTGGAAGAGGGCGACTACCTGGTGGGCATGGAGATTGTCGAAGAGGCAGGGCTGATCCTTTCGATTTCCGAGAACGGCTTCGGCAAGCGTACCAAGCTGAGCGATTACCGGCTGCAGTCGCGCGGCGGCAAGGGGGTCATTAATATGAAGACCTCGACGCGCAACGGCAAGGTGGTCGCGATTTTGTCGGTGAAGGAAGACTCCGATTTGATGATCGTGTCGAAGAACGGGAAGATCATCCGGCTGGAGTCTGCGGAGATCCGGCAAGCAGGCCGTTCAACGCAGGGTGTCAGGCTGGTGCGGATGGAAGATGACGATCTGGTGGCTGCGGCGTCGGTAATTCCGGAGGCGGAGAACGGGGAGGAGAAGAACGGCGAGGATGGGCAGCCGAAGCTGCCATTGCAGTAGTCCGGCTGCAAGCTACGCCATTACGGTTTCCGTTTCTTCGCTCGCGGTGAAATAAGCGCAGTCGGGATGATGGAAGATCAGCGCGCTGACGCTGGCCTCGGGGTCCATCATCATACCTTCGGTCAGGTGCACGCCGATTTCTTCCGGATGCAGGAGCTTCCAGATGGCTTGCTGGTCGTCGAGATTGGGGCACGCCGCGTAGCCGAAGCTGTAGCGCTTACCGCGGTAGCGCGAAGTGAAGCGCTCCTGCATGGTCATGGTGGGCGGGTCAGGGAAGCCCCAGTCTTCGCGGACGCGGCGGTGTAGCCACTCGGCGCAGCCTTCAGCGGTCTCGATCGCCAGCGCCTGCAGGCCGTGCGACTTGAAATAGAGACCAGCTTCCTTCCACGCTTCCGACTGCTGCCGGATGCCGGCTCCCGCGGTGACGACGAACATGGCGAGGTGGTCGCGCCTACCGTCTTCCGGGTCGAGGATGTAGTCACTGAGGCACAGGCCTTCCTCGCGATGCTGGCGGCCGAAGTGAAACGTGTGCAGCGGCTCGCTTGCGCCCGGCGTAAAGAGATGGATCGCATTGCCATCGCGCTCGGCTTCGAAGAACTGCCATACGGCCTTGACGCGCATGAAGCCGGCGGCTTCGTGTTTCAGCTCTTCCATTTGATGGAACAGCTCGAGCGCTTTCGGATGGTGATCGGCCAGGTGCTTTTCGAAATTGCCTTTGTAACCCAGATGCTTGCCGTAGAGCATGTGGGGATTGATGTAGCTCCAGATCTCGGCGAGATGCGGCACGTCGCGGACTTTGCGGTCCAGATAGGGCGCGGCGGGAATTGGGATGTCAATGCGCACCTTGCGGCTGCGCGCATCCGATAAGCGGATCGGTGGTTCTACTGCGGGCTGAGTGGGCTGCGGCGCGTCGGAGAATGTGTGATCGCGGATGGTCGTTTCGCGGGCCTGCGGGTCCATGAGCCGGTTCATCAGATCGAGGCCGCTCATGGCGTCCTTGGCGTAGCACACGGCTTCGACATAGGCCGGCGCGATGCGGGTGCGCGTGAAGCGATCGGAGAGGGCCGCGCCGCCGACCAGCAGCGGCACGCGGATTCCGGCATCTTTGAGATCGGCGGCCGTGGTGACCATCTGCTGCGCGCTCTTTACGAGAAGGCCCGAGAGGCCGATGGCATCCGGTGTGTGCTCCTGGTAGGCGCGGATCAGGATGTCGGAGGCGACCTTGATTCCCAGATTGATGACCCGGTAGCCGTTGTTGTTGAGGATGATCTCGACCAGGTTTTTGCCGATGTCGTGGACGTCGCCTTTCACCGTGGCCAAGACGATCTTGCCGCGGGTGGCCGAGTCCGACTTCTCCATGAACTGTTCGAGATGGGTGACGGCCGCTTTCATGGCCTCGGCCGATTGCAGGACCTCGGCTACGATCAACTCGTTGTTGTTGAACAGCCGGCCCACCTCGGCCATGCCGGTCATGAGCGGACCATTGATGATTTCAAGCGGCCTGGCACCTTCCGCGCGCTTGCGGTCGAGATCGGCGACCAGGCCGTCCTTGGTGCCTTCGATGATGTAGTTGGCCAGGCGTTGATCGAGCGGCAGATCTTCCGCTTTGGCCCTGGTGCGCTTGCCGGCCTTGCGGAAGTGATCAGTTATGGCGGCGATGTGGAACTGGTTGATGGCGGCGCGCTGATCGGGGGTTTGCTGGCGCCAGTCTTCGGGGGCGAGTTGCAGGTCCTCGGGGCCGCCGGCTGGAGGTGTGTTGAAGAGCAGGTTCTCGGCCAGGCGCCGTTCTTCTTCTGGGATCGAGGCGAAGCGCTCCAGTTTCTCGGCGTTGACGATGGCGAGGTCGAGTCCGGCTTTGGTGCAGTAGTAGAGGAAGACGGAATTGACCACCTCGCGGGCCGCGGCGGGTAGCCCGAAGGAGACGTTGGAGATGCCGAGCACGGTCTTCACGTACGGGATGTTTCCCTTGACCAGGCGCACGGCTTCGATGGTTTCGACCGCGCCGCCGATGTAGTTCGCGTCGCCTGTGGCGCAGGGGAAAACCAGCGGATCGATGATGATGTCTTCGGGCGCGATTCCGTATTTTCCGGTCAGGAGTTTGACCGATCGCTGGGCGACCGCCAATTTGCGCTCGCGCGTGAAGGCTTGCGCCTGCTGTTTGTCTTCGTCGATGCAGCCCACGATCAGTGCGGCCCCGTAGGCTTTGGCGATCGGACAAGTGCGCTCGAACTTCTCTTCACCGTCTTCCAGGTTGATGGAGTTAATGATCGACTTACCCTGGCAGTAAGTGAGCGCTAACTCCATGGCACGCGGGTCGGTGGTGTCGATCATCACCGGCGCTTTGATCTTGCGGATCAGCTTTTCGTAGAAGGGTGGGATGTCTTTGATCTCGTCGCGGTCGGTGCTTTGCAGGCAGACATCTACGATGTGCGCGCCATTTTTGACTTGGCGGCGGCCGATTTCGGTGGCTTCTTCCCACTTCTCTTCCGCGACCATGTTTTTGAACAGGCGCGAGCCGATGACGTTGGTGCGCTCGCCGACGATGAGTGGGCGGTTGCTGTCTTCGGCTTCGACTAAGTCGATGCCGGAGTAGTAGGCGCGATGTGCGGGGGACTGGAGGGCGCGCGGGTGTTTGCCTTCGACCATCTGCGCGACCATTTGGATGTGGGCGGCGGTGGTGCCGCAGCATCCGCCGACAAGGTTGAGCCAGCCGTTTTCGACGAAGCGCTCGAGCTGTTGGGCGAAGGATTGCGGCGTTTCGTTGTACTCGCCTTCCACGTTGGGTAAGCCGGCGTTTGGGTAGCAGGAGACGCGGGTGGATGACATCTCGCTTAAGGTGCGCAGATGATCCGTCATAAATTCGGGGCCTGTGCCGCAGTTGAGTCCCACGGAGAGCAGGTCGGCGTGGGCGATGGAGGCGTAGAGCGCGTCGGCGGTCTGGCCGGCGAGCATGGTGCCCATGGTTTCGATGGTGCCTGAGACCATCACCGGAATACGGCGGCCGAGTTCGCGTTCGAGGCGCTGAATGGCCAGCAGGCCCGCTTTGATGTTGCGTGTATCCTGGCAGGTTTCGAGCAGCAGGATGTCGGCTCCGCCATCGATCAAGGGCTTGGCGAGGTGGTAGTAATCCTGCTGGAGGTGCTCGAAGGAGATGGTGCGGCTGATGGTGATGCTTTTGCGGGTCGGCCCCATGGAGCCGGCCACGAAGCGCGGCTTTTGGGGGGTGAAGAACTCATCGGCAGCCTGGCGGGCGAGTTGAGCGGCGGTGACCATCAACTCGTAGGATTCAGTGTCGACGCCGTAGTCGACCAGGTCGCTCTTCGTTCCGTTGAAAGAGTTGGTTTCGATGATGTCCGCACCCGCTTGGAGGTAGGCGCGGTGGATGCCAAGCACTACGTCTGGCCGGGTTTTGACCAGGATTTCGTTGCAGCCCTCGAGCGCTGGTCCGCCGAAGTCCTCGGCCGTCAGATGCTGCCGTTGCAGCATGGTGCCCATGGCGCCGTCGATCACCAGGATGCGGCTTGAAAGGGCGTCAGCTAGGGCTTGGCGGCGTTGTTCACTGGGAGACATGACGGAAAAGATACGTATCTCATCATTCTACCAGTTATGGAGATCTCGACTCGTCCCGCGCGGGTGCCTGTTTAAGAGCTTACGGCGTTGGGATGATCGCCTGCACGATGTTCGACGGGCCGCTCGCGCTGTTCGAGGTGTTGACCGCGGTCGTGTAATACCAGTAGCTCTGTCCTGCCGTTACGTTGGTATCGGTGTAGGTGCAGGAGGTGCCGCTGCAGGTGCTGGCCTGGATGGAGGCCAAGCTGGTGTAGGGCGTGGGCGGTGCGGTCGAGCTGCTCGAGTTGATGCGGTAGATCGTGTAGGTGGCGATGTTCGAGGAGGTGCTGGGGGTCCAGGTTAAGGTGACGCTGTGTGACGTTGCGGTGACGCCGGTTCCGGACAGGGGAATGCTGAGGGGCGTCAGG
>DATKNQ010000068.1:0-3871 GCA_035541265.1 Bryobacteraceae bacterium | reverse complement strand
GGAAAATCCGTCCGCTCCTGGGCGTCCTGGGTCATGAAGGCGCGCATCGCCTCACGGGCACGCAGAGCGCGATCGAGTTCGGGATCTGCCCCGGCCTTGTAGGCTCCGATGCGTACCAGGTCCTCCGATCGCGCGTAGACGGCGAGCAGCCTTCGCACCAGCGCAGCCTGCTCACGATGCGGGGGTTCGGTCACCGCAGGCATGAGGCGGCTGATCGAGTCCAGCAATTGAATGGGCGGATACCAGCCCTCCGATGCGAGTGCACGGGACAAGAGGACATGACCATCGAGAAGAGAGCGCACGGCATCGACGAGCGGGTCCTGCTGATCGTCGCCCTCCATCAGTACCGTGTAGAAAGCGGTAATGGAGCCGGTCCGGAATTGACCCGTGCGCTCGATCAGGCGCGCGAGGCGCGTGAACACCGAGGGCGTGTAGCCCTTCGCGGTGGGAGGCTCGCCCACCGCCAGACCGATCTCCCGCGCCGCCATCGCAAACCGGGTCAGCGAATCCAGCACCAGCAGCACCTGCCTGCCCTGGGCCGCGAAGAACTCGGCGATGGTGGTCGCCGCCAGAGCCGCGCGCATGCGCAGCAGCGGCGACTGGTCGGAAGTGGACACCACAACGACGGACCGTTTCCGTCCCTCTTCTCCAAGCGCGTCCTCCAGGAATTCGCCCACTTCGCGCCCGCGCTCTCCCACCAGGCCGACCACCGTGACGTCCGCCTCCGTGTTGCGGGTCATCATGCCGATCAGGGTGCTCTTGCCTACGCCCGAGCCGCCAAAGATCCCCACTCTCTGGCCGCGACCGGTGGTCAGCAGTGCGTCGACAACGCGAATGCCCGTGCCCAGCGGCGTCCGGATGGGAGCGCGGTCCAGCGGCGGTCGGACTTTTCCCTCAAGAACGAAACTGGCTGCCGGCGCCGGCGTGCCTCGTCCGTCAATGGGCTCGCCCAGGGCATTCAATACACGCCCCATCAGTGCTTCGCCGACCTCGATCAACGGGCGCACTCCCATCGCCGAGACGCGATCGCCAAAACGGATCCCGTCCGTTGTCTCCACCGGCATCGAAAGCACGTGCGCGCCCCGGAACCCGATGACTTCGGCAAGATGCCGGCGCCCGTGCCGGTCGGTGATCTCACAGCATTCGCCGACAGAGCTGAGCGGCCCTGCGGATTCGATGGTCTGCCCTACCGATTCCAGCACCTGGCCTTGCCACCGCCACGGCCGGCACCGATCCAGGCGGGCAAAATAGCGCGAGAGTAGGGCGTTCATTCAGACATTTCCTTCGCCGTGTCGATCGCGCAGTTCTGCTCGCGATCCGGTTCCGTGCGATCGAAGAATCCGCGCTCGATCTCGGCCAGTTGCGACGAAATGCCCAGATCCGCCGAGCCAAGCTCCGTCTCGAGGATGCATTCACCCAGACTCATGTCGTCGTCCGCCACTACGGCCGGCTTCACCGGCAGATTGGGAAGATTGGCCATCGTGTCTTTCCATAGTTCAAAATCGGAAGCCGGCACTCGCAGGCGCGCCTGGGTGGATGCCGAGAGCTGACCGAGCGCTGCACGCACGGCGCTGCTCAGCAGCAGCGGGTCCATCTGCGTCTCGCGGCGCAGTATGCGCGCCGCTACAGCTAGAGCAAGTTTCACCACCTCGCGTTCCACCGTTCCGAAATAGCGGGTGTGCTGAATCTGGAAGCTCTCCACCAGGCGGGACGCCTCCTCGATCCGCCGCGACTCGTGCACCTTGATCAGCTCTGCGCAAGCTTCGCGCTCGGCTGCCCGTCCTTCTTCAAACCCGCGCTCCCGGCCTGATTCAAAGCTGCGCCGCAACTCTTCCGCATGAACTTCGCTTGCCGGTGCCTCGCTCGCCTGCCGCGTTTCCGGCGTCCCCGGGTGCAACTGTTCTGCGCTCTCGGTCATGATCGCGCCGCCAAAGGCTTCCCACGAAATCGAAGTTGCCGCGCCGACAGCCGGATACTGAAAGGCTTCAACCTCCGGCGGCGAAGCTTCAGGCCAGCATTTCATCCCCGGTCTCCAGCTTGAGAACGACCTTCCCCTCGGCTTCCAGGCGGCGCGCCAGGTTCAGGATTTCCTGCTGCGCCTGGTGGACCTCGCGCGAACGCACCGGGCCCATGACTTCCATGTCTTCCTTCAGCATTTCGACCGCGCGCGAGCTCATCGACTTGAAAATCGCTGCACGCAGTTCGTCGTTGGCGCCGCGCAGCGCCAGGGCCAGTTGCCGCTTGTCGACGCCCGCCACAATTTCGCGAATCGTCGCCGCCGGCACCGTAATCAGGTCCTCGAAGGTGAACATGAGGTTGCGGATGCTGAGCGCCAGTTCCGGCTGGCTTTCCTCGATGGTTTCCAGAATGTGCTTCGACTCCTCGGCATTGAGACGGTTCAGCAGATCGGCCACCGCCTTGAAGCCCGAGTAGCTCCTGCGCCCGTTGTCGCCCACGCTCTCCAACCGCCGATGCAGGATCAGCGCTACCTTCTGCGCCATCTCCGGCGAGAACTGCCGCATCTCGGCAAGCCGCTGGATGGAGACCACCTTGTGTTCTTCGCTCAGGTTGTCGAGCACCATCGAAGCGCGCCTGGGATCGAGATGCGCCAGCACCAGCGCGATGGTCTGCGGATGCTCGCTGTCCAGCAGCTTGCCTAGCTGCGCCGGGTCAGTACGCTGCAGCTTGGCCAGGTCTCCGTGGGCCTCTTCCTGCGAGCGCCGCAGCTGCATCAGCAGGTCGTCTGCACGCTGCTTTCCGAAGGTGTCCACCAATAAACGGCTGGCATAATCCAGCCCGCCATGGATCATGAAGTTCTGGGTCTCGAGCAGTTCCCAGAATTGCTCCAGGACTTCGGCCGAGAGCTCGGGCGTAATGCCGCGCAGATCGGCCAGTTCTTCCGTCAGCCGCTGCACATCCGCCTCGGGCAGCGCGCGCAGGATTTCCTTGGCGAGACCTTCTCCCACCGCGACCAGCAGAATCGCCGCTTTGCGCACGCCGTTCACCTGCCCCGCCCTGCGCTTTTTCCCATCCCCGGTTTCGACACTCTGCTCTGTCATTGACGCTCTTCCCGCTGGCTTGGGTTCGACCTGTCTTTCCCCGGAAGATGGTTCCGGGGCCGCCTCAGTCGGAATGTATCCAGCTCTGCAGCAGGCGCGAACTCTGCGCCGGCTCACGTTTCAAATGGCCCGAGACTTCTTCAAGGATCTGTTGCGCCCGCGTGCGCTGCGGATCGAGCGGCGGAGGTTCGGTTGGATTCAGTGCCGCGGTACGGGCGGCCGCCAGTTCTCTCCCCCCGGATGCCGAAGCGATTTTCTGAACGGCCGCCATGCGCCTCAGCGCCGGACGTACGCCCAATCCCATCACTGCCACGATGGCCGCGAGCAGAGCGATGTACTTCAACAGCAGCGGCGAATTCTCGGCGGTTGCCAGCGCCCGGCTGACGGCCGGCGGGGCCGGCTCCGGGCGGTTCCCGTCGAACGCCAAGTCCTGCACGGTGAGGATGTCCCCGCGCCCGGGATCGAAGCCCACGGCGGCCTGCGCCAGTGCGGTCAGGTTGCGCAACTCATCGGGCGACCGGCCCTGCCAAACCGCAGATTTTCCTTTCTCGGCTGCATGCACCAACCGGTCATTCACCACGATGGCTGCCGTCATGCGACGCACCCGGCCCGGGTTCTCCACTTTGTGACGCACGGTTTTTGATGCGCCGTAGGTTCCCGATTCGCTCTTAGCGCTCTGTGGAGGCGTGCTCTGCTGCGGGTAAACCGGTAGCGCCTGCGAATTGGGCGCATTCGATGCGGTACCCGGAACGCCGGCGGCTACCGTCTGCGATCCCGCTGTCTGCTCGGTCCGCTGCATGGAAAGCGTAACC
>DATKNQ010000067.1:0-23166 GCA_035541265.1 Bryobacteraceae bacterium | reverse complement strand
CGTGGAGCACTTGTTCAAGCTCCAGAATCTCCGCAATCGACGGAGGCTTTTCCATCCTGTAAGCCCGAAGTGCGTAGGAAAGACCGGCGATTTGCCGCTGCAGCGCGCTGCTCCCCGTTCTGCTCTGCGTTTTCAGAATTTTCGCTTCCCGCTCGACGGTCGGAAATTCCGCTCTGAAATAAGCACACCGGCGCCGCAGGGGATCACCAATCCGCCGAACTTCATTCGAGGTGAGGATCACGAACGGGATAGTCTTGTGCGGGACGGTCCCGAGCCGCGGGATCGAGAGTTGCCATTCCGAGAGGACCTCGAGGAGCATCGATTCGAATTCCTCGTCCACCTTGTCCACCTCATCAATCAGCAAGACGCACGGTTTCGGCGAGTGCTGCAACCCGCGCATGATTGGGCCTTGAACGAAGAAGTCCATGGTATGGAGGCGCTCCCGGATGGATTCCCAGTCCGTGCCGAGTTGGTCCGCTTGACTTTCGAGGAAGAGCTTCTGCAGGGCGGTATCGAACTTGCCGATTGCCTTTTCTTCGTTGATCCCTGGGTAGCACTGAAGCCGCTCTACAACCGTGTCGAGGGCAAATGCCAGAGCCTTCGCAAGCTCGGTCTTGCCGCAGCCTGGCGGGCCTTCGATCAAAACGGGCTTCTTTAGCTCTCCCGCCACGAATACCTGGGAAAGGGTCACCTCGTCAACGATGTATTTGGCTTCCTGGAATTTCTGACGAAGGTCATCAATGGACGGAAACAAGTTGGTATTTATCCTCAGCCCGGATTCTACGGGAAGATGTGCTTTCCGCCGAAAAGCTGGGTCCGGATCGACACGGGCCGGTGAAGTGGGCCGAAATTCTCGGAATTTCTGCTGCCGAATCTAAATGCGCAGATGAGCAAACTCTGGCAGGACCACGAATGGCTCTTGAGGGGCGAGCATCGGTTCTCCCAATTGAACGATGCGATCAGTCGTTCCGTTCCCGAGGAACTCCGCCGCTTGAGCCAGGTAGTTCACGCGCAACGGGTTGAGGCCCATCAGGCGCATACATACGAAATCGGCGGCGACGGGATCGTCGGCCAACACGATCCGACCGAGATTGCGCGGTGAGCCATGCAGCGGTCCATTGCCCTCCATGCCAACGATTCCATCGGCGATAACGAAGTGAGGTGGAACAGCGGCGTTGATGTCGAGGATACTTCGATCGATGCCCCTCCAGTGCAGGGGATTCTTCGGCCATCCATACACAACGCCAGGAACTACGCCGAACAGATTCTTCATGCTCAATGTGACACCTGCCCAGTGGTGAGTTTTGACTTTCGGCATCGAGACCACGAAATCGCTGGCCAGGACCGTGCGAGGGAGCCATAGGAATTCAAGGCCGGTGAACTGTGTTTGGAGCGCCACCTTCATCAGGTCATCACGGTTCAAATCCACGAAACGGATTCCCCTCTCCTGGAGTTCTCTTTCCAACCCGGTTTCCGCGAGAACCAGCAGCGTGTCCCTCTGGTGCCCTGGCCCTTCGCCCACCAGGACAGTTTTCGCCCCCAACGCAAGGAAGGCCGTCGCTGCGCTGCCGACCAGTCGCGGGTTTGTATTCACTTCGCGACCTGGGATGGACTCTACGAGGTTAGGCTTTAGCAGAACGGTCTTGCCGCGTAGGTTGAGGTCGAACAGGCGGAGGCCTTCCACGAGTCTAGAGTCCAGCCGGCTGCCGTAGGAATCCTGGTGAATGATCGCTACTCGAGAGCCCGCCTTGCGGCGGTCCCGAAGGGATTTGGTTGAGAGCATTAGCCGCACCGCCAACGCGCCAGTCCCAGGGATAACGGCGGCGCCAAAGACCCTCCGGCTCGCTGGGGCACTCACCCTTCGACCTCAAATGGATTATTTATCGGTTCGGAGCCCAGCGCCAGAGCGGCCAGTGCAATTGTGGATGTATCCTCAATGGTTCGCGGATCTTCAACGAGCGAAGTGAGGTGATCGCGCGCCGAATTGATTGCCGGCGAGATGTCCATTCCACCGTCTTTGTACGCGTCGGCCGCGAGGATCATCCACGCCAAACTGTAGGGCGATGGGCATGCAGAATTCCGTAAGAGGCATCTCAGGGAGTGGCGTACGATCGGTAGGCCGTAACGCGGTCTGAGTGCCGCGAGGGCCGCTGCTGTAGTGTCAATGTGGGGACGTAGCGGGACACCGTATACGACAGCGTTGCCCGCATTCCAACCACCTCCCGGGCAGGCTCGGTCGATGAGCATTTCCGTTCCGAGACGAAGCCTCCTCTGGAGTTCGCTGCCGCCGACGATTCCACGGCTCTTAGCCCGTTCCAGCGCAATCAGCGTCATCGCAGTCGGCGCGACCCAACTCACCGTGTCGGGGACCCAGGGCCAACCATACTTCCTCGGGTCAAACTGAACGTGCCGGTCCAGGAATCGGAATTTCAAACTGACCAGCCAGGACCCTTCCACTGGGCGCAAACGGACCAGAGCCCTGATGGATTCGATATATGTTGCAGGATTCGTTCCCAAAATCGATAACGTATTGACGGCCAGAGCAGTTGCCCAAAAGTTGATGCCGTCGCCGTCGCCGACAGCGGCCCAGAGTCCCTCCGCCCCCTGGTGAGCTATCAGGGGTGCGATGCCGTCCTTTAGCGCAATCGACGCCGAGTGCAGCGCGAGCAGTGCCAATGCCGTCGGTTCGGTGCCGAACTGCGCGCCTCTATGGCTCCAGCCGCCTCCGGCAGGCAACTGCCGCCGAAGCAATTCATCCAAAAGCCTGCACCGAGCTAACCGTTGCCTTTCATACCGCGCAAATGAGCTGATCATGATCCGAATCCCCTTGCGAACGGGGCACCTCTGATTGTTTCTAGCCTGGAACCGGCTCGGCAGCAAAAGCCGAAAGTAGCGATTTGTGCGACGCCGAAGGTCGTCCTAGATCGCAACCGAACCCGGTGCAGTATTTTGGCGGGTTGCGAGGTCCACCGTAGTATTGGTCAGTAGCCGGGACTGTGTTCCAGAAAGCCTATGAGCTCAGAAATCATGCACCAGATTGTCGAAACCATCGAAGCGGACGTGAAGTCGCGGCCGTCGGCGATTGAGTTCGAGATGGCCTATCAGGCTCGTGTAGCCGCTGATCGAATCAAATTCGCGATCAAGCACACCGAGCAGTTTGCCCACCCCTGCGATGCGATTCGCGAGGCGGGCATGCAATTGCTCGATGCTCTCGAACGCCTCGAAGCATTGGACCGCAGCTTTCAAATGCGATCTCGAATTGGCAGCCACCACCGGAATGGCAGGAATCTCCGGCACGCCAGTGAATCATCGAGGTAAATATGTATACGCTCTTAACCGAAGAAGAAGTAGCCAAGCAGTTGCACGTCAGCGTCGCATCGTTGCGAAGATGGAGACTGGAGAGGCGCGGCCCACAGTTCATCAAAGTTGGTTCGCTCGTTCGGTACAGGCCTGAAGAGATTGAAGCTTGGCTGGCCGTGCTCCCCACCGGTGGATCGGTTACCGCTGAAAGGCCGGCTCAGCTCCGGGCTATAAAATAATTTTGTCCTGGATGGATACCGGAAATGTCATTGTTTAAGCGGGGGAACGTTTGGTGGTACGAGTTCTGGTTCGCCGCAAGGCGTGTGCGGGAATCGAGCAAGACGACTTCAAAGACCCTCGCGAAGGCTGCTGAGCAAAAACGTCGGCGCGAGCTTGAGGAGGGTTTCAACAATCTGGAGGATGTTCGCCAGGAGCGCGTGCGGACCATTCAGGATTTGGCCGACGAATACCTTATCAGCTACAAACTGCGCCACCCACGCTCTGCAACATTCGCAGTGTATGCCCTCGGGCACGTCAAGCGACTGCTCGGGGACAAGATGCTGGTCGACGTCAATGAGGACGTGGTCAAGGAATACCAGGAGGCCAGGCTCCGTGAGAAGACCGCCCCGAAGTCGATCAATGAGGAAATCGGCTTCCTCCTCCGCATAATGGACGCCCAAGGAGATGTACTGCGGGTCCGGTTGCGGAAGAAGAAGCTCCTCAAGCTCAAGACTGGCACCAACATCGGCAAGGCGTTTGGGCCAGAGGAAAAGGCCCGCCTCATCGAAAATGCTAAGAAAGCCCGGTCGCCGCATATATACCCGGCTCTCATGCTGGCTCTAAACGCCGGCATGCGCGACGCGGAGATGAAGACGCTGACCTGGGCCCAGATCAACTTCGAGAGGCGGTTTCTCGCGGTCGGCCGTAGCAAAACAGAGGCTGGCGAAGGCCGAACCATTCCACTGAATTCCGTGCTACACGAAGCGCTCAACGCCTACTCGGAATGGTACACGGAGCGTTTCGGCGAGATCCGGCCCGAATGGTACGTGTTCCCCTTCGGGAAGCCACGCCCGAACGACCCGACCCGGCCTGTCACCACGCTGAAGACCGCATGGCAGAATCTGCGCGAGAAGGCTAAGGTCTCGGGCCGCTGGCACGACAACCGGCATACCCTCGTCACCGAGCTCGCCGAGAGCGGGGCGAGCGACCAAACGATCATGGACATCGCTGGCCACGTGTCGAAGCAGATGCTAAAGCACTATAGCCACATCCGCATGGAGGCGAAGCGAACGGCTCTCGAAGGCATCGTGCAGAAGCAGCCTGCGAAACCGACCGAACCGGAGCAGAAAGACTCGCCATTACCCACAGTTACGCAGCAGATTGAAGGGGAGTACCCACAAAAGTCCCCACAGTCGGTGGAATCGAGCAGGGTTTGCAGAGGGAAGAAGGCTCGTAAGCCATTGAAAAGAATTGGCTCCTCAGGTAGGATTCGAACCTACAACCCTTCGGTTAACAGCCGAATGCTCTACCGTTGAGCTACTGAGGAACAAGGTTGACAGACGTCTTTATTTAATCAGAACGCGCCGGCGGGTGTCAAACCGGCTGCCGCTCCAGGTCCCGGGCGTAGCGCAGGAACAGGTCCATCCCATCGCGCTCGGCTTGCCCGAGTACGAAGACGATGTGGGTTCTCAGGTACCGGCGGACGAACTCGGGCGCAAAGCCGCGCGCGGCCGATTCCAGGCTGACGATGCGTTCGCGTTCCTGCAGCCCGAACGCGCACGAATTCTGGAAGGCGGCCTCGACTTCGGGTGTCAGGTGCTCGCGCCGCCCCGCCCATACCGCGAAGACCATCGGCAGGCCAGTCAACTGCATCCATTCCTCGCCCAGATCGTAGCTATGGAGAGGCATCGCCGCCGGATCGATACGCAGTGCCGGGTCCCCGATAATCAGCGCGGCGTCGGCCTCCCGCAGCATGGCCGGCACATCCGGTTGCCGCGTGACGATCGCCGGCTCGACCCCGTAGCGGCGTGCCAGAATGATGCGGGCCAGCGCCACCGAGGTGCGTGAACTCGCGTCCACCGCCAAAGTCCGGATTTCGCGCGCGGGCCGGCTCGAAAGCAGCAGGATGCTGCGCACCGCGCCGCGGCAGGCGATGCCCACCCCCGGCACGATGCCGAGGTCGCGCCCCATTAGTTCGAAGGACGGGATGATGCCAATGTCTGCAGCACCGCCGTTCACCATGTCGGCACACTCCGCCGGGACCCGGAACTGCAAATCAAAAAGACCTTTCTGCGTGCCGTGCAACATACCCCAAACCAGGGGGACGGTATTCAAATAGCTCACCGCGCACACCCTGAGCCTGGGGATCGAATCGGTAGTCTGCAAGCCACCAGTGTACCAGACGCCGCCACGCGAACTGCCCGCGTAAAGTCCCACGCACTGACGGCCGATAACCCTAGTGATGGGTGTTTGGCCGCAACGCCGCGTACGCGCCTTCGCGCCGTGGGGTAAGATGCTGCCGCTGCTGGTGCTGGCGGTTCTTTCCTGCGCGGCCGGCGAGTCCCCCGCGCACTCTCCAGGCGACCTTGCGGACGCCAGTCTGGAAGACCTTATGAATATGGAGGTCAGTTCGCCGGCGCGCAAGGAGCAGAAGCTCAGCCAAACGGCCAGCGCGGTCTATGTCATCACCCAAGAGGATATTCGCCGTTCCGGGCTCACCAGCATTCCGGAGTTGTTGCGCATGGTCCCGGGCCTCGCCGTGGCACGCATCAGCGCGAACAGTTGGTCGGTGACGTCACGGGGCTTCGCGGGCCGCTTCGCGGACAAGATGCTGGTGCTTATCGACGGGCGGAGCATCTTCAATCACCTGAATTCGGGCGTGTACTGGGAGCAGAACATGGTGCCGCTCGATGATATCGAACGCATCGAAGTCATCCGCGGGCCGGGCGCCGTCCTGTGGGGGACCAACGCGGTCAACGGCGTTATCAACATCATCACCAAGCCCGCGCGGGAGACGCAGGGACTCACCATCACCAGCGGCAGCGGCAATGAAGAACCGGGATTCGGATCCCTGCGTTACGGCGGCGCCGCCGGGGGCAAAGTCTTCTATCGCGCGTCTCTCGATTACTTTCAGGACGGCCCCTTCACCACCAGCGGCGGCCAGCCCGCGCACGATCACTGGGATTCCGCGCAGGGCGGCGGGAGGCTCGACTGGCAGGCGTCGGAGCGGGACACGCTGCGCGTGGAGGCGGACCTCTACCACGGCGGCGCGCAGCAAACCATCTATCCGGACTACCCGGCGATCGGCCTCGGCTCCGCGGTTCCGGATGCCATTCGGCTCTCCGGCGGGTACGCCTCGGCGCGATGGCAGCATCAGTTCTCGGAGCGGTCGGATGTGGCCATGCAGCTCTCGTTTACCGGCGAGGGCCGTACCGAGGGGTTCGGAGAACTGGATACCAGGACCACCGAGCTCGATTTTCAACACCATATCGCGCTCTCGCCACGGCATGACTGGATATGGGGCCTCAACCTCCAGAATGACGACGACGCGACGAAGCCGGGTCGTGCTTTGCCGGCGCCGAGCGCGACCGTGCAGTTCGTGCCGGCCTCTACGAGCCAAACCCTCGCGAGTCTCTTTGCCCAGGACCAAATCGCTCTCGTGCCGGCGCGGCTAATCCTCACGCTGGGCGCCCAACTCGAGCACACTGGGTATAGCGGCTCCAATCTGCAGGCGAACGGGCGTCTGCTGTGGAGCGCCACTCCGCGGCAGGGCTTCTGGACAGCCGTGTCGCGGGCCGCGCGCGCGCCCGCGCTGGTCGATCGGAGCGCGATGATCGAGTTTCAGCCTACCTTGAACCCGGCCGTGGTGGGGATTCTGCGCGGAAACCCCAACTTCCAGCCTGAGACTGAGCATTCCTACGAAGCCGGATACCGGAATCAGCCGGCGCGCTGGGTCACTTTCGACCTGGCCGCCTTCTTCAGCAGATACCGTGACCTGCGGACCATCGACGCAGGTGTTCCGTATCTCGCGGCCGGGCCGCCGCCGGTGCTGATCGAGCCGATGGAATTCGGAAACGGCGCCGTCGGCCACACCTATGGGGCCGAGGTTTCCACAAATTGGGATCTGGCCCGCCGGTGGCGGGTCACCGGCAATTATAGTTTTTTTCATTGCGGCCTGGATGCCGCGCATCTCGCCGCCGACAGTACTCCGCTCGATGCGGTGGGTAGTTCGCCCGCGCACCAGGTGCAGCTCCGGTCTCAATGGGATCTCGGCCGGCGGGTCGAATTGGACGCCGGATTCTATTACGTATCCGCGCTCACTGGACTAGCCATCCCAGGCTACCTGCGCAGCGATGCCCGGCTGGGTTGGCGGCTCACGCGCACCGCCGAAATCAGTCTGGCTGGTCAGAACCTCCTCAATGGCCGTCATCGGGAATTTGCCGGGCTGGATTATGTGCAGGGCACGTGGCCGGGGCGCGCGGCCGAAGTCAAAGTCACATGGGCCTTCTAGTGCACCTGCGGGGATGCCTTGCCCTGTTGCTCATGGCTGGGTTGGTAGCCGGTGGGGATGGCGCCGCGCCTTCAGCGGGATACTCCGAGGAAGAAATCAAGGGCGCCATGCTCTACAACTTCACGAGGTTCGTCGACTGGCCCGCGGGGGCCCTGGGAGGCGAAGGCGCGCCGGTCGTGATTGGCGTTCTGGGAGCCGATTCGTTCATTCCCGAACTCGCGACGGTGCTGCGCGGCAAGGCCATCTATGGACATCCCGTCGCGGTTCGGCACATCGAACGCATCGCGGGCGCCAGGAACTGCGCCGTGCTGTTCGTCGGCGCCGCCGGACCTAAAGAGATCGTTCGCGTCCTGCAGTCGACCGCTGGTGCGCATGTCCTGACAATCGGCGACTCGCTCGAATTCGCCCGACTTGGGGGAATGATCGCGTTCATTCGCGACGGCAATCGCATTCGCTTCGAGGTCAATCTGGACGCCGCCGAGCGCGCGGGTCTGGGGATGAGTTCGAAGATGCTCCATCTGGCGACGGTATATCGGGCGGGGCCAGCGCGGGCGGGAAACTGACATGCGGACCTTTCGGGACATCTCGATCCGGCGCAAACTGGTCGCCATCAACATGGTGGCCAGCAGCGTGGCTCTGTCGCTGGCCTGCGGGACGTTTCTCGCCTACGAGCTGATCACCTATCGCAAGTCCGTGACGCAACAGCTCAGCACGGCCGCGCAGATCGCCGCGCAGGGCACCACCGCGGCCCTGACGTTTGAAGACCGGCGTTCCGCCAATGAGACCCTGGCGTCCCTGAGCGCCGAACCGAACCTGGTGGCGGCCTGCGTCTACACGCGCGACGGCCGGCCGTTTGCCGCCTTTACACGGGGCGAATCACGCCGGGACCTGCCGCGCCATCCGGTTCCGTCGGGAGCCATGTTTGAAGACCATCACCTGCTCTACTTCCAGCCTATCGTTTTCGACGGCGATCGCATCGGCACGATCTACCTCAAGCGGGACCTGCGGGATATGTACGGCCGTCTGGAACGTTACGCCGGCATCGTGCTGGGCGTATGGCTGCTCGCCTTGCTGGCGGCCTTTCTGCTTTCTTCCCGCTTGCAGCGGGTGATCTCCGAGCCTACCCTGCATCTGGCTGAAATGGCTGGCCAGGTATCCGCCGGGCGAGACTACTCCTTGCGCGCGGTCAAGCGCGGCAACGACGAGATTGGCATCCTGGTCGATAGTTTCAACGAGATGATGGGCCAGATTCAGGCCCGCACGCGCGATCTGGACTACGCGCGCGAAGCCCTGGAGCGGCACGTGGTGGAGCTGTGCGACGAGATTGCGAGCCGTCAGCGCGTGCAGGACGAGTTGTTGGCCGCCAAGCAGGCGGCCGAGGAATCCTCGCACGCGAAGAGCGTTTTTCTGGCCAACATGAGTCACGAACTGCGCACGCCGCTGAACGCCATTATTGGCTACAGCGAAATGCTGCGCGAGGAAGCCGAGGAGGCGGGCCTGCGGAAGCCGGTTCCCGACCTGGAGCGGATCAGCGTGGCGGGAAAGCATCTGCTGACCCTGATCAACAGCGTGCTGGACCTGTCGAAGGCGGAGGCCGGCAAGACCGAGTTGCTGTGGGAAGACGTGACGGTGACGCAGATCCTGGAAGACGCGGCCGGCGCGTTGGCGCCTTTGGCCCGCCAAAACCGCAATCAGTTGAACATGTACTGCGCGCCAGGCGTGGGCTCGATCCACGTGGATGTCGTCAAATTCCGGCAGAGCCTTTATAACCTGCTGAGCAACGCCTGCAAGTTCACCAGGGACGGCACGGTCAGCGTGAACGTGGTTCCGGTCAGCGTGGATGGCGCTGCATACCTGGAGTGGCGCGTCACCGATACGGGCATCGGAATCGCGCCGGACCAAATGCGCAAGCTGTTCCAGCCGTTCTCGCAGGGGGATGCCTCCACCACGCGAAAATACGGCGGAACGGGACTGGGGCTGGCGATCAGCCGGCGGTTTTGCGAGCTGATGGGAGGCACAATTTCGGCCGCCAGCGAACCGGGCAAAGGTGCCACTTTCACGATCCGGCTGCCGCTGGCCGGCCAGCGGCCGGCGGTCGCCGCGGCGCCCGCAATCCCGCCGCCCGCGCGCATCGCCCGTGCCGTAGAGCCGCGCGCCGGCAGCATCCTGGTAGTAGACGACGACCCCACCGTGCACGACCTCATGCGCCGCACGCTGGCCAAGGAAGGCTTCGACGTGGTGGTGGCGTCGAACGGCGAAGAGGGGCTGCGCCGGGCCCGCGAGATCCATCCGGCCGCGATCACCCTGGATGTCTTCATGCCCGGGATGGACGGCTGGACGGTCCTCGGGGCCCTCAAGAACGACCCGGACGTGGCGGCGATTCCGGTGGTGCTCGTGACCATTTCGGACGACCGGCAGCGCGGCTGCGTGCTGGGCGCCGCGGAGTTTTTCCAGAAGCCGGTGGAACCAGAGCGGCTGGTCGAGGCGCTGCGGAAGTGGCAGCCCGAATGGACTGCGGCGCCCGTACTGGTGGTGGACGACGATCCGGCGTCGCGCGAGATGACGGTTCGCGCGCTACGCCGCCGCTTCGGTTCGGTGATTGAAGCGGCCGATGGGCGCGCGGCGCTTACCTGCCTGACGCGGCAGAAGCCAGGCCTGATCGTGGTGGACCTGGTGATGCCCGGCATGGATGGATTCGACTTCATCGCCACTCTGCGGCTGGTCGAAGAGTGGCGCAGGATCCCAGTAGTAGTCCTGACCGCCAAGGATATTGACAGGGACGATCGGGAGCGCCTGCATGGATTGGTGCAGCGAATCTTTCGCAAAGGGGACTGCGACGGGGTGGGCTTGGCGGCCGAAATTGCCGATCTGTTAAAAGGAGGCCAGGCCTGCGCGCCCGCTCCCCCTAAATGCCTGGAGGCTCGGTAACATGGCCCTGCTGATTGTCGACGACGAAGACAGTAACCGCGATATGCTCTCCCGCCGCCTGCGGCGCCAGGGCTTCGAGGTACGCCTCGCCGAAGACGGCCCACAAGCTCTGGCCGCCATTCAGGAGGACCTGCCGGACATGGTGTTGCTGGACATCCGCATGCCGGGAATGAGCGGCATGCAGGTGCTCGAGAGCATTCGCCAACGGTATTCATCAACCGAGCTGCCGGTGATCATGGTGACCGCCGAGAGCCATAGCGCCAGCGTGGTGGAAGCCCTGCAAACGGGCGCAAACGACTATATCACCAAACCGGTGGACATGCCGGTAACGCTGGCCCGCATCCGCACTCACCTCTCCCAGAAAGCGCTGGCCGGGGCCTTACGTGAAAGTGAAGAGCGTTACGCCCGTGCGGCCCGGGGCGCCAACGACGGCTTGTGGGACTGGGACCTCGAAAAGGGCGAGATCTATCTGTCGGCCCGCTGGAAGGAAATGATCGGGTACGGGGACGACGAGATCGGCAGCCGCCCCGACGAGTGGCTCTGCCGCGTGCATCCCGACGACTTCCCGCGCTTACAGGCGGCCCTGACGGCGCACTGCCGCCGCACGACGCCGCACCTCGAATGCGAACATCGGATGCACTGCAAGGATGGCACCTACCGCTGGATGCTCAGCCGCGGTCTGGCCGTGTGGAACCCAAGCGGCGAGGCCGTCCGGATCGCGGGATCGCAAACGGATATCACGGGGTCCAAGGTGGCCGATGCACTGACCGGACTGCCCAACCGCCTGCTCTTCATGGATCGGCTGGATCGCCGCATTGAGCAGGCCCGGCGGCGGCCGGATCGCGACTTCGCGGTCCTGCTGCTGGACGTCGACCGCTTCAAGAACATCAACGACAGCCTGGGGCAACAGACCGGAGATCTGCTGCTGCAATCCCTCGCCAACCGCCTGCGCGAGTGCCTGCGCGCCGACGACACGGTGGCCCGGCTACAGGCGGACTGCGGCGTAGCACGGCTGGCCGGCGACGAGTTCGCCGTACTGCTCGATGAGATCCGCCAGGGCGGGGACGCCGTAGCCGTGGCCGAACGCATCGGCGGCGAGATGCGCGGAGCTTTCATGCTGGACGGTCACGAGGTGTTCGTCACCGCCAGCATCGGGATTGCCGCCAGCACCGCCGGGTACGAGCACGGCGAGGACCTGATGCGGGACGCAGCCACCGCCTTGCATCACGCCAAGGAGGCCGGCCGCGGCCGTTTCGAGATCTTCGATACCGGCATGCGCCAGCGGGCCGTCACCCGCCTGCAGACCGAAACGGATCTGCGTCTGGCCATCGAGCGTGAGGAACTGCGGCTCCACTACCAGCCCATCATCGACCTTCGCAGCGGCCGTTTGGCCGGTTTCGAGGCCCTGGTGCGCTGGCAACATCCCGTGCGCGGACTGATCCCGCCCATAGAATTCATCCCGGCGGCCGAGGAGACCCGCTTGATCGTGCCCGCCGGACATTGGATTCTCGAACAAGCCTGCCGGGACGCGCAACGCTGGCTGGCGGCCAATCCGTGGCATGCACGGGCGCAGGGTGCCCCTCCGCTGACTCTGCACGTGAATATCTCCCCCGTGCAACTTGCCGAACTGCGCGCCATCCAGGATATTGAGCGCATCCTCCGGCAGAGCTGGCCGGGCGGACGCGGCGTCAGGCTCAGCTTCGAGATCACGGAAGGCACCATGATGCAGAACTCCCATGTGATTTCACGCTTGCTGGAGCGCCTGGGGGATCTGCACGTCGGGCTGGACATCGACGATTTCGGCACGGGCTATTCGTCCCTGAGCCAGTTGCAGCACCTGCCGGTCCAGACGCTCAAGATCGACCGCGCTTTTGTCAGCCGCATCGGGGCCGATGAGGACAGCCTGGAGATCATTCGGACCATCGTGGCGCTCGCGCACAATCTCGGTATGGATATCATTGCCGAAGGCGTCGAAACCGCGCAACAACTCGCGCAGCTCAAGGCTCTCGATTGCGAGTACGCGCAGGGTTACTACCTCGGGCGGCCATCCGAACGGGATTCAGCCTGGTCCCGGATCGAAGTGCCCGTACGTACAGCCGTGCTCCTCTCCTCGGCCACTCTCGACAGGCCCAACGGAGCCGTCCCGGACGGCCCGGCCGGCTCGTAATTTCCGTATCCGGCGCCCGTGCGCGGGCATCCATTAACGGTACTCGATTAAGACCTGACCGAAGGAGAATTCATGAAACGTACCGCATCAGCCGTCTGGCAGGGCGACCTCAAACAGGGAAAAGGACAGATTTCGACCGCCAGCGGCGTGCTTTCAAATACGCAATATTCGTTTTCCACGCGTTTTGAGAATGGCATTGGCACCAATCCCGAGGAGTTGTTGGGCGCGGCACACGCGGGGTGCTTCGCCATGGCCCTTTCAGGACAACTCGGCGCCGCCGGTCTGACTGCCGAGCGCCTCGAAGTCACCGCGACGATTTCGCTCGAGAAGACGGAAAGCGGTTTTGCCATCACCGGCAGCCATCTCGAGTTGAAGGCGAAAATTCCAGGCGCGGACCAGGCGGCCTTCGAGAAAGCCGCCGCCAACGCCAAAGCCGGCTGCCCGGTCTCGAAGCTCTTCAATACGAAAATCACGTTGGACGCCGTGCTCGAGTCTTGAGGTGCGGCTGCCGGCTAAGCCCGCTCCAGACCGCGTCCTCGCCTTCGGGCTGTCTGTTGGCCGGCGCCGCGATTCCCAACACGCCATGCTATGGGCGGTGAACGGCAGTCCTAGTGAACCCTGGCCTGCGGCATACTGAGCAACGGCTGGGCGCCAGCATCGCCCTTGTGGAACAGCTTGCGCTTGACATCCGGCCAGAATTCCTTCATCACCTGCGAGAAGGCGTCCGTGGCGCAGGCGATGAAGAGTCTCTCGGCGTTGTCGCTTGCCGTGCGCGTGTCCGGATAATAGGCGTTCGAAATCGCCACCGCCGAGGCATTCCCCAGCCACTCGGAGAAATTGAAGGTGGTGCCGCCGGCATCAGTGCGCGAGACAAAGATGCGCGACAGCGCGTATCCCGTCCGGAACAGCGCGCCTCCGCGGCGGCTGCCCAGGCGGAAATAACGCGGATCCTGATGCAGGATGGAGGGCACGATGCTCTCCGTCATCATGTTGCCGATGACCTGATCTCCCAGCGCGGTGCCATACCGCCGCGCGTAGCCCGCCATCCCCTGCCCGAAAGAACGATTCTGGTCCTCGATCTGATACAGCGCGGCAAACGCACCCGCGACAGGGTATACCGGCCAGTCAAACGAGTCCTTCAATCCGATCATCAGCTTCTGCTGCGCGGTGACCGGCTGAAACGGGACATTCGCATCCGTGGTCCGGTAATTGGGGAACACACCGAAAACACGCTTGTCTTGTTTCTCCGGCTGCGGATTCTGCGCGGGGGTTGGAGAACTCTGGATGGGCGCTCCGGCCGGGGTGGAACCTCCGGCCTCCTGCGCCCAGGCCGACGTCATCACGGCAAGACAAAAGCCGCACGAAAAGAGCGTATGCCTGGCAAGGCGTAAACAAATCGTCATGAAATTTCCTGGCCGGATTTGGACAAAGTACACCCTTATTAATTACTGTGATGCGAACAGGCGGATAATAGTTACCTAGCGCCGATTTGCCAGCACCGCATCGAGCGGTGCGCCCGTCCGCCGGCCCTCGATCCCGGCGAAACCCGCATCTTGCAGCAGAACCATATATTCGTTCAAGGTCCGCTCCTTGCCTTCCGTACAGACCAGCATGTTCAGAGACTGCATCTGCGCATGTCCCGGACCGGCCTTATCCTCAGCCAGCAATTTCTCGGCGATCAACAGCGCGCCGCCGGGCGGCAAAGCATCCCGGATCTTGCGCAGCAGCCCGCGAATCTTATCCTCCGGCCAATCGTGCAGAACACGTCCTACAGCATACAAATCCGCCTTCGGCAAAGCGTCGCGGAAGAAATCTCCGGCCTCGATGCGGATGCGGCCGCGGGCCTGCGACGCGTCCACATACTCCTGCGTCATCCCGATCACCCGCGGCAGATCGAAGACCGTGGCCCGCATTTGCGGATACCTCTCGCAGGCCGCAATTGCCAGGTGGCCGGTGGCGCCACCCAAGTCGGCCAGGTGCCCGAAGCGCGAGAGATCGAAAGCCGCCGCCACGGCCGGTGAACTCAACTGCCCGAACCCGTGCATCCCGCGCAGAAAACTGCGCTGGCGTTCCTCGGTTTTGAAGAAGTGATCGAACAGCGATCCCTGCCAGCCGAACGTCTGCGTCCAGCGGGGCGTACCCTCGCGCACGGCGTCTTCCAAATGCGCCCACATGGGGTAAAGGGCTTCATCCGAGTATCGCACGTAGCCGGTCATCGACCAAGGACTGTAATCGCACAGATACACTTCCGCCACCGGCTCGTTCGCGTAGTTGCCGTCGCGCTTGCGCAGCAGCCCCATTCCCACGCAGGCGTCCAAGAGACGTTCGAGCGCCTCCACGCTCGCGCCCAGACGCTCGGCCAGCCGCACCGCGTCCGCCGGCCTCTCGTGCAAAGCTTCGAAGATGCCGAGCGACACCGCCGTAAACATGGTCTTCGATCGCCGGAAGGCATCGATCAATCCGAGCACCGGTTCGGGATCGGGAATCGTCATCGCGCACCTCGGAAATGATCGTATCCCAGCGGCGGCAGTTGGCTGGCTCCCAGGTAGACTTGGCCGGGGATCCCGCGCCGCATCACCCCGATCCGCGTCAACCGCACATGGCCGCAAGTGGGCGGCACCTTCACGCGCGGCCCCACCGTAAACAACAGTTCATAATCTTCACCGCCGTGCAGAGCGTGTGCGGCGCTGGCGCCCGGAAACCGCGGCGGTAACCCGATTGCAGCCGCGCAACCGGAAGCCCGCGCCATGCGGGCTAAATCGATCGAGAGCCCGTCGCTCAAATCCATGGCAGCCGATGCGTGGAGCCGCTCCCGCAGAAACAGGCCCAGACGCAGCCGCGGCTCCGGATGCAGATGGCGCTTCCACGCCGCGCCTTCTCCCTGCTCCAGTCCGAGAGCCGAACCGCCTAGCCGTCCCGAAACGAAAATCGCGTCACCGGCGCGCGCTCCGTCGCGGCGCAGCGCCGCGCCCCGCGGTACCGCGCCGCATACCACGATGTCGCATGCGGTCTTCGACGCGCGGGCCAGATCGCCGCCCGCCAATATCGTGTTCGTGCCCTGTGCCAGACCTAGCAAACCGTTGTAGAAGCGAGCGATCCATCGCCGGTCAGCGCGCGCGCCCACCGCCAGGGAAACCAGGCAGAAGCGCGGCGTTCCGCCCATGGCGGCGATATCGCTCAACCCGCGGGCCAGCGCCTTGCGGCCAACAGTTTCCGGCGGATGCGTGGCCTGCCGGAAATGCACGTCCTCCAGGAGCAGATCAGTCGTAAACAACAGATCCTCACGCGAGCCGCGTGGGCGGTAGATCGCGCAATCGTCGCCGATGCCCAACACCAACCCGCGCGCCACTCCAGCCTTGCGGCTGATTCTGTCTAATATATCGTCTTCGCCCACCTTGAGCGGCATGTTCTCAGCAAGTGTAGCGCGGTGCGCCGCTTGACAATGGCGCGCGTTCGAGGACAATGACACTTAGCGGCGCCTCTGCGATGCCGATCCGAGCCGAATACCGGAAATACTACGATGCGCGCTGGCGCAAGTTCCGGCTGGGTATGCTGGAAGCAGCCGGCAACGTGTGCCAGATGTGCCACCGGCCGCACCGCCTGCTGAACGTGGCGCATCTTTCATCCGACCCGGCGGATCGCACGGCGCTCACGGTGCTCTGCCCAAGCTGCCATTCCAAGCGCAACGCCGCACAGCGCGCCGCCACCGCCCGGCGCACACGCGCTCGCAAACGCGGCCAGATGTGGCTCTCGGGCGAACTGGAAGTCGCCCCGACGCCGGTGCGATTGTGGCCCATGCGCCTGCGCCAGATGGATCTTTTCTGATCCGCCGCATGCCCGCGCGCCGCGCTACCATCCGTAGTTATGGACTCGTTTAACCGAAGAGGCTTCCTCAAGGCCGGCGCGGCCGTGAGCGGCGCGGCGGCTCTCTGGCAGGCGGCCGTGAATGCCCAATCCGCCACATCGCATGCTACCAATCGCCGGGTTCTGCCGATGAACCGGAACTGGCTGTATGGAGGACATGCCGTCCCGGGCTGCTCCGCGCCGGGTTTCGACGATGCGAAATTCCAGCGCGTGACCGTTCCGCATTCGAACCGCATTTTCCCCTGGCACAGCTTCGATGAGAAGGATTTTCAGTTCGTATCCATTTACCGGCGGCACTTCAATCTGACGCCGCCGCCCGGCCGCCGCGTCTTCGTCGATTTCGCGGGCGTGATGACCGCCGCAACCGTCACGATCAACGGCCACAAGCTGGGCGAGTATCGCGGCGGCTACACCCCCTTCTCTTTCGAATTGACGGAGTACATCAAGGCGGGCGCGCCCAACGTGCTGGCGGTGGAAGTGGATTCGACTGAGCGGCCCGACATTCCGCCCTTCGGCGAGAACATCGACTATCTGACGTTCGGCGGCATCTATCGAGAGGTGGCGCTGCGTATCGTGCCGCCGGTCTTCATCGAGAATGTGTTCGCCAAGCCGGTGAATGTTCTCTCCTCAGACCGCACCGTGCAGGTGAAATGCCTGCTCAACGGCCACCCCTCCGGCTCGATGACCGTGAAGGCGGAGTTGCGCGATGATGCGCGCGTCCTCGCCGCCGCCACGGGACCCGCTTTCAATGAGCCGCTCACGCTCGCCAACCCCGGCGACATCGAACTCTGGGATCTCGAACATCCGAAGCTCTACACCGTGGTGGCGCGGCTCTATCAGGGCAACACAGAGGTCGACGAGTACACCACGCGCATCGGCTTCCGCGAAGGCCGCTTCACGCCGCAGGGTTTCATGCTGAACGGGCAGCACATCAAGCTGCGCGGACTGAACCGCCACCAGACGTTCCCATTCGTGGGCGGTGCCATGCCCGCGCGCGTGCAGCGCCGCGACGCGCTGGTTCTCAAGCGCGATTTGAAATGCAACATCGTGCGCACGTCACATTACCCGCAGTCGACACACTTTCTCGACGCCTGCGACGAAGCCGGTCTGCTGGTTTTCGAGGAGATCCCCGGCTGGCAGCACATCGGCGACCAGGCGTGGCAAGATCTCGCCGTGCGCAACGTGGGCGAGATGATCCACCGCGATTGGAACCATCCCTCGATCATCCTGTGGGGCGTGCGCATCAACGAATCGCAGGACAACCACGATTTCTACACGCGCACCAACGCGCTGGCGCACGAGCTCGACGATTCCCGCCAGACCGGCGGCGTCCGCTACCTGTACGATACGGAATTGCTCGAGGACGTGATGACCATGAACGACTTCGGTTTCCCGCTGCGCCCGCCGAATCATCCGCTTTATCTGAATACCGAATTTAACGGCCACATGTTCCCGACCAAGCGCTACGACAACGTCGACCGCGTGATGGAGCATGCCCTGCGGCACGCGCGCGTGCATAACCAGCTTGCCTCCGACGATCGTTATGCCGGCGGCATCGGCTGGTGCGCGTTCGACTACAACACGCACGCCAACTTCGGCTCGGGCGACAAGATCTGCTATCACGGCGTCTCCGATATTTTTCGCATCGCGAAGCCGGCCGGCCAGTTTTACCGCTCGCAGTGCGACCCCAAGGAAGAGATCGTGCTCGAGCCGTGTTTCAACTGGTCACAGGGCGATCAGTCCGAAGGCGGCGGCATACGGCACGCGGTGATCGTTTCCAATTGCGATCACCTGAAGATCTACGTGAAGGATACGCTAAAGTTCGAGGCCGATCCCGACCAAGCGACTTACGGCCATCTGCCGCATCCGCCTTTCGTGCTGGATCTGACCGGCGAACACCTGGAGGATTGGGGCGACCTGCGGATCGACGGCTACCTGAATGGCGCGAAGGTCGCGTCCAAGACTCTGCCCGGCAACGATTACGATCGCGAATTGCACGTGGAGCCGGACGATGCGGAACTGATGGGAGACGGCGTCGACGCGACGCGCGTGGTGCTGCGCGTGACCAACGAGCACGGCGGCGCGCGGCCGTTTTCGACCGGCGCGATTGCGCTACACATCGAGGGACCCGGTGAAATTGTGGGCGAGAATCCGTTCTCGCTGGCGGGCGGCGTGGGCGCCATCTGGGTCCGCAGCAAGGAGGCCGCCGGCACGATCCGGCTGCACGCGCGGCATCCGTATCTGGGGACGAAGACGGTCGAGATCAAAGTGAAAGCGGCTGAGCCGGAAGCGGTGTAGCGGCGCGGAATCACCCGCAGCGCGCCACGATCAGCGTGATGTCATCGTGCTGTTCGGGCGAGTTGAAAGCCTGCACTTTTTTGACAATCGAAGCCACCAGGGTTTCGGCGGGCTCGCGGCGATGTTCGCATAGGGCCTCGATCAAGCGCTCTTCTCCATACTCCTCGTCCGCGGCGTTATGCGCCTCCGTCACGCCGTCGGTATAAAACGCCAGCAGATCTCCCGGAGCCAAGCGGCATTCGCCGGCCGGACATTCCAGCTCGGGGAGGATTCCCAGCACCATGCACGTCGAGTCCAACCGGTCGAGCGTGTCATCGCGATGCAGGACCAGAGCCGGCAGGTGACCGCAGTTCACATAGCGCATGCGGCGCGTAGCGTCGTCGTATTCGGCAAAGAACAAAGTGGCGAAAGCGCCGTCGGAGGTGTTGTGGTAGAACAGGCGATTCACCGAGCGCAGGAAGCATTCGGGATCGTCCGCAATGGCGCACTGGCTGCGCAGGTTCGCCTGCAGGTTCGCCATCAGCAGCGCGGCGGCCATGCCTTTTCCGGCGATGTCGCCGATCACGAAGCCGAAGCGCCCGCGTCCCAGATCCAGAAAATCGTAGTAGTCGCCGCCCACCTGACGCGCTTGGACACAGATGCCCGCGTATTCGAGCGTCGCCAGCGGTGGCCGCATCTGCGGAAACAATCGGGCCTGGACTTGTTTCGCGATCGCCAGTTCCTGTGCCGCCCGGCGCTCGGCTTCCAGCCGCGCGGCCCGCGCTTGCCGCTCTGCCTGCACCTGCCGGCTGAACGCGTCGAAGCCCGCTAACACAAAGGTGTTTCCGTCCAGGTCCCGGAACCGCGCAAAGACTCCGCCCCACGCCGGAGTGTCGTCTGCACCGCCCGGATACTGTACGCGGCGCAATCGCGGCGTGCTCTGAAAACGCACGCCGCGTAAACGCCACTCGTGGAATTTGGCCAGCACGTCCTCGGTCACAAAAAGAATCTGGGTGGATCGCCCGATCAACTTAGATTCCCGGGACTCGGGCTTCGGCGCGATCAGGGAGAGCACCGCGGTCCCATCCGGCGGAGCGACCGCCAGCCAGCGTTCCCCGGACTGTAACCGCGCATCGAACGCCACACTGAAGCCGAGCTGATCCACGTAGAAGCGCAGGCTGCGCTCCTGATCGCGCACGTAGATATTGACGGCGTGCATGGCGAGGTAAGGAGTGGGAGCGGGCCCCATCCTCGTGATTATAAGGCAGCCCGGCGGTGCGGTTAAGAACCCGCGTTGCTAACGCCGCCAGTGGCCGGGGACCATGCGATAGCGATGTCCGTAGCGATCCCAGTGCGCGGGAACCCAAACAGCGCCGCGATGCGGCGGCCGCCGCCAACTCCCGGCGACCCAAAACCAGCTACCGCCGCGCCAGTCCCAGTAACCGTCAGTCCACACATATCCCGGCCCCGGAGCATAACCGGCTACGGCATAGCGCGGCGGCGGCGGCGCTGCCGCGACATAGTAACCTCCGCCGCACGCACTTAGTAGCACAATGCCGAGAGTGAGTATTAAAAGTAACATTCGTCTTAGACTCATACGTGCGTCCTCCTGCTCATTCAAACGCACGCCACATGAGCGGGGTTGCGGTTGGTGGAGAAGCTGAATGGTATTTAATGTCCCACTGCGCCGCTCACGGCACGAACGCAAACCGGTCGATAGCTATCTTCGCGCTGCGATCGATGCGCAGGCGCGCGCGGTGGAAGATCACTTTCATCAGATCGAACTGCCGTATGACGTCCGTTGCTGGAACGCTGAAGCTCACGTTCTGTTCGAGTGAGTCGCTCGCAGCAAGCACCGTTCCCAAGCTCACGGCGCTGTCACTCGCCGCTGAGGTGTCGATCAGCACGAGTTCCAGCGACACAGTTCCCGGATAGGGATCGGCGTCGATGATTGACAATTGGATCTGGCGGCAGCATCCGAGGCCGAGCGGACGGTCGAGCCGCTGGTAGGCTTCCATCTCCATTGGCGCGCCGTCGGTGGTATGAAACGAAAGCTCGGATGGCACGCCCTGCCGTACGATCGAAGTAACCGGTGGACGCCTGGCGGGCGGTTTGTACAACCAGTATTCGCCGGAGAATGCGAGGGTAGTCGTTACCGGCAGCACAACGCCCGCTGTGGTGGGCTGTGCGAGCACGGGCATCACCAGAGCGGCGCGCGGCTTCGGTTCCGGCAGCAAAATCACTCCCGGAAAACCGTCCCCGATCGCTACGCTGGCGGAGGGCGGCGGCACGATCCTCGTATAAGCGAACCGGCCGGGCTGGCCTCCGGCCTGCACGCCAGAGTTGGAATCGGCTCCGGAATTGGCCCAACCGTTGTGCCGTACTTGTATGCCGCCGAACGAAAGAGCAGCCGACAACAACAGCGTCAGGACAATACCCAACATGGAATTTGGCAGCACAGGCGGCTTCGCGGGCCGATAAGCGCCCACCACGATCGAAAGGGAAGTCAGAGTTGCGGCGCTCGCCGCGAACAGGGCGCCGGCTGTGAGTTGATGGCGCCAGAGCAGAGCAACGGCGCCGGCCTGCGCGCAGAGTGACACCATGATTACAGGTGCGGCGTCCCATGAGAGGAAGGCTGTGTCCGGACCGGTTGACTGGAACAGACTGCGATCCGGTACGAACACGGGACCGGGCACCGGCGCTTCAATGGCCGCCCAGCGTGAGATCAATTGACGCGTGGCAATGCCGATCAAGATCAGGCCGGCCGCCAATGCGGCGGGTACCGGAATCGATAACAGGATTACCGCCGGGGCAAACCACATGGCCGCCGCCGAGGAACGCATGGAGAAGTTAATCACATCCGGAAGGTCGGCCAGCGCAACCACCATGTAAATGCAGAACGTGATCACCGCGCCGCTGAACCAGGCGGCCACCGTGTAACCGAGCGCTTCCACCGCCATGCCGGTCACGGAAGGGCTGCCCGCTTGCGGCTGCACTCGCGAGACCCACACAAACCACCCGGTCGCCAACACACCGGCCACCTGGGCCGTCGCCATCAGGCGCTCGCTGGTGCGAAGGAGGGCGGGCATGGTTTTGCGGCTTACAACATTGGACACCGCAAACGGTTGCAGGTTTCGGCGATCAGAAGCCGATCCGGTACCATTTTTTCTTGTGCGGCTCTGGTTCGGGATCGTCGAGCAATTGAATCTGCCGCCCCGCGATGACGGCCTGCGGGGCGGTGTTGAAGAGTGTTTCCGCCAACGCAGCACCCCAGGTCTTTTGTACGTACTGATATGCGTCGGAGAGCGTGGGCGTGCGATATTGCGTGTCGTGCGCGTCGCTGGCGACGAAGTGCACCAGGTTACGGTTGACCAGTTCATCGGCCACGGCCTTAGCCCTGCGCCCAAACCGTCCCAGGAGCGATCCGGCAGTGATCTGTACCAGTGCGCCGTTTTGCACCCAGGCCGTAAGTTGATCGAGACGCTTGTGCAGCAGACCGTTCCGTTCGGGGTGGGTGACGATAGGCGTCAGCCCGGCGCCCAGCAAGCGGTCGAAAATATCCTGCGTGGTCCTGGGAATAAGCAGATCGGAGAATTCGACCAGCAGGTAGTTCAGGTGATTGATCGCATATTTGGCCGGATTGGCGAGCGCATCCTGTATATTTTCGAGCGTGAGGTGAAAATCGCAGCCGCGATGGATGCGCGGCACGGTACCGGCCGCGGCGCG
Organism: Bryobacteraceae bacterium; assembly: GCA_035541265.1. Lineage (GTDB taxonomy): Bacteria > Acidobacteriota > Terriglobia > Bryobacterales > Bryobacteraceae > Bog-159. The sequence goes on along the minus strand of DATKNQ010000067.1, from coordinate 394 downwards.
CACCTCCGCAATCTTCCGCGTGATCAATTCGGGATCGAAGGTGTATTCGTTGTTAGCGTGCGGCGTGGCGACAATGTCGGTGGTCCCGGCATCGGCCGCCATCTTGAGCATGGCGACGGCATCCTCCAGGGTGGCTGCGCCATCGTCCAGCCCCGGCAAAATATGGCTGTGAATATCGACCAACCCCTGATGCTACTACAGGTGCTGCCCTTCCTGAAATGATAAACTGCTGGATCAGTTTGCTCCAGACGGCTGCATGTGGTCTCGCGGCTTCCGTCCGTCCGCGCGATATTCTTCGGGAGCGGTGGGCACCTTACACGTGCCGGCATAGTGACGACGATGCCCATGGATGCCAACGATTTTCGACGGATTGCGCTGAGTATGGAGGGAGCCG
>DATKNQ010000066.1:0-44498 GCA_035541265.1 Bryobacteraceae bacterium | reverse complement strand
GTAATATTCTCGCAAGACCTGCCTGGGTCATCGCTGCCATCCGCAGTGGCACTAGACGAGGCGGGCAACAGCTACGTGGTGTTGGCCTCCGGTGTTCCGAACGGCCTGATTGCGCCGCCGGTGGCCGCCAATTTTCCGGCGAAGGAAAGTGTCACGCCATGTTCCGCCGGCGCGAACTCCGCGCTCGCCGTGCTCGATTCGAGCGGCAGTCTGTTGCAGGCGACTTATATCCCGTCCACAGCGGGGTTCTCCTGGTTGCAGCCGGCCATGGCCGTGAGCGCAAATTCAACGGTAGACGTGCTCAGTGTGACGTTGACAACGGCGGGCGGCGAGTCGCCGGCTTTGATCCAATTCTCGCCGAACCTGACAGCGCCGACCGTGCAACTCGCGTGTGTAGGCAATGCCGCCAATTACGACAGCACGGCGATCTCGGGCGGTGAGCTAGTCAGCTTATTCGGAGAGGGACTGGGCCCGGCCACCGGCGCGCAGCCGGCGGTGACCATCGAGACCGGTTTCCCGGCCGAACTGGCAGGCGTTCGAGTGACTTTCAATGGGACGCCAGGACCGCTGTTATACGTGCAGGATAGCCAGATCAACGCGATCGCCCCGTGGTCGCTGACGAGCGGCCAGAAGGTGGACGTTTGCGTCAGTTACAATGGCGTCACCACAAACTGCATCACGCGGACGGCCGCGGATGCCCATCCAGGCGTTTTCACGTTCAACGGTTCTACGCTCGTTGTGAATCAGGATGGAACCATCAACTCGGCGTTCCACCCGGCACCCATCGGAAGCTATGTGACCATCTACGCCACCGGGCTCGGGCCGATCGATCCGGCGCAACCCGATGGCGGCATTATAGGGCTTCCGTTGCCGGCCAATGTGCTGCCGGTGACCTTGACGTCGATGATGCAGGGCATCCCGATTTTCTCGCTGCCTGGAAGCCCAACCTCTTGGCCGGTCACCGTGCAGTATGCCGGTCCGGCCCCCTTCGAGGTCGCCGGAGTCAGCCAGATCAACTTTGTGGTTGACGGGTATGGTTGGCCCATCTCACTGGTTGTTGGGACGGGTCAATGTTGGCTTTACGTGATACCTAACTGACTATTAGACACTGGCCCGGAATTCCGCCTGCCTCACGGCATCCGCGACTACCGCTTCCGTCTCTTCCCTGTACCGCTCCAACAGCTCCGACGTGGATGCTTCGAATCGCAGCACCAGCACCGGCTGCGTATTCGAAGCACGCACCAACCCCCACCCCTCGGGGAAAAGCACGCGCACGCCGTCGACGTCCAGAATCGAATGCGTCCGCCGGAACTGATCCGTCACCTGGCGCACGACGTCGAACTTGATCGCGTCCGGGCAATCTACGCGAATCTCCGGCGTAGTGAATGTCTCCGGCAGATCGGCCAGTTGCGCCGAGAGCGGCTGGCCCGACTGCGCCACGATCTCTATCAGCCGGCAGGCGGCATAGAGCGCGTCGTCGAAACCGTAATAGCGGTCGGCGAAGAACATATGGCCGCTCATTTCGCCGGCCAGCTCCGCGTGCGACTCCTTCATCTTGGCCTTGATCAGCGAATGACCGGTGCGCCACATGATGCCGTTGCCGCCGCGCTTGCGGATGTCATCGTAGAGCAACTGCGAGCACTTCACCTCGCCGATGATAGTCGCGCCAGGCTTGCGGCTCAGTATCTCGCGCGCATAGATGATCATGAGCCGGTCGCCGAAGACCACGTTGCCCTTTTCATCCACCGCGCCGATGCGGTCGGTGTCGCCGTCGAACGCGATACCCAAATCCGCATGCTGCTCGCGCACGGCCGCGGCGAGCGCGGCCAGGTTGGAAACCACCGTTGGATCGGGATGGTGGTTCGGAAAATGGCCGTCCATCTCGAAAAACAATTCCGTCGCATCGCAATTGAGCCTCCGAAGCAGGCGATGCATCACCGGACCGCCGGTGCCGTTGCCCACGTCGATCACTACTTTGATACGCCGCGCGAAATGGAACTGGGCCGCCACTTCGTTCACGTAGTCTTCGGCCACATCCACCTTCGCCACGCTGCCCGCGCCGGTGACGAAATCGCGCCGCTCGATCAATCGCAGGATCTCCTGAATCTGTTCGCCGTGAATCGTGGAAGCGCCGCACACAATCTTGAAGCCGTTGTACTCGGGCGGATTGTGGCTGCCCGTGATCATCACGGCGGCCTGCGATTCGAGATGGAAGACGGAGTAATAAAGGAGAGGAGTCGGCGCGACACCGATATCGCGTACCTGGCAACCGCTCGCCCGCAAGCCGCACAGCAAGGCGTTGTGCAAACGGCCGGAGCTCAGGCGGCAGTCGCGGCCGAGGTTTACGCGGTCGCCACCATGCCGCCGTAGATACGTTCCGGCAGCACGGCCCAACACCTCCACATCCAGGTCGCGCAACTCTTCGTCGGCAATGCCCCGGATATCGTATTCGCGAAAGATCGCGGGATTGAGCATACGCCCGAGTATATCGCGGCGCACGGCCCGGACTCGCGCGCGGCTAGTGCGCGATCGCCGGTTGCGGCCGGCCGGCAGGCCGCACGCGCGCGGCTGCCTGCGGCGCATGCCAGGCGGCCGGTTCGGGCGCGGCGAAAATGCGGGTGTCGGGAGCGGCGAAGAATTCGCGATGCAGAGCTTCCATCGCGGCCGGCAAGTCCGTTTCGCGGATGGCGAAGCCCAGGCTCAGAGAGGACGATCCCTGCGACGTCAGCCGCACCTCCATTCCCCGAAGTGCGGCCTGCGCGCGCGCCAGCGTGGCGGGCACCTGCGCGATCCCCTCGCCGACCAGCCAGACAGCCGCACGGTCCTCTTCCACGCGAATATGCACCGCCGCGTCAACCTGCCGCAAGACTTCCGGCAATCCGTGCCAGTTTTCGACGGCAAACGAGATGCCTTGGGCGTCCGTCTCGATCAGATCGACGGAAATGTGGCTGCTCGCGAAAAGGCCGGCGAGCCCGTCGGTGATGCTCGACAGCATACCCTGATTCCGCACTCGCATTCGCACGACAGCCATCCCCTTCTTCGAGGTCAGGCACTTCACGATACCGGGCTCGTTCTCGAGTCTCGGCACCAGCCGCGTGCCTTCCCCTTCCGGGCGGTACGAATTGCGGATGACCATCGGGATGCGTTGCCGGAGCACCGGAGCGATCGCAGCAGGATGCAACACCTTCGCGCCAAAGCGCGCCATTTCCTGCGCTTCCTGGTACGTGATCTCCCGCAGCCGATGGCCGCCCGTGAGCATGCGGGGATCGCAGGTCAGCATGCCGTCCACATCGGTCCAGATCTGGATTTCGTCCGCCGAGATGCCCGCGCCCACCAGCGAAGCCGACAGGTCGGATCCGCCGCGGCCGAGTGTGGTGGTGACGCCCTCGCGCGTGGCGCCGATGAATCCACCCATCACCACCACGCGATCGCGTGCCACCAAAGCCACCGTCCGGCGCAATCGCGCGTAGGTGTCCCAATACAGCGGCTGGGCATGCGTGAACTGATCGCCGGTAACGATCACCTTCCGCGCGTCCACCTGCGCGGCATTGATGCCCATGTGGCGGAACGCCTCGGCCACGATCAGGCTCGAAATCCGCTCGCCGTGGCTGAGCGCCTCATCCTGAATTTCCGGCGTAAACTGCCGGCCGTCGATCAGCGCCGCCAGCAACGCCTGCAACTCGTGAAAAAGGGGAAGGATGGTGTCTCGCAGGAACGGTTCGGCACGCTGCCCCAGTAACACACGCGTTTCGTTGCAGTGCATGCGCCGCAGCACTTCGTATTGCTGCCCGGCGGAATAGGAATCGCCGCGCGCGGCGCAACGCACCGCTTCCTGCAGCCGGTCGGTCGTCTTACCCATGGCGGAGACTATTACCACGGGATTCCGATTCAAGTGCTGTTTAACAATGGAGCCTGCTTGTTCGATCCTGCCGGCAGACTCTAACGAGGAGCCGCCGAATTTCGTGACGATCATGCCCCCCATCGTATCGGGCGGGCGATAAGTAACTCGTTAGTGCTTGCTAAGGATCTCGTAAAACCTTGCTAAAGAAGTTATCAAGACGCATTAGCGCGCTTCGCCGCGCGGCGTGAACCGGACGCCGGCGAGCGTCGCTCCGGATGCCAGCACTTCGCGCACGCGGCCGCGATTGGGCCCGGCTCTCTGTGTAGCCTCGACGAAGGTGCGCACGGCTTGTTCCACCGAGGCGTCCGGCGGCAGCCGGAAGATCCACGGAATGTTGAGCGCGGTCAGGGCACGATCGGCCGAGAGCGCAATCAACGGGACGAATCTCTTCACCGCAAGCTGCTCGGCCAGGTGGCTGGAGTTGCGATCCGTGGCGATCACGCCGATCAGCCGGGGATCATCCATCATGGCGACCAGGCCCGTCGAGGCTTTGCCCCAGGCCCCTTCCGACGCCACGCCCACGAAATGGTATCTTGGCCCGGCGGCGCGCTGCAAAACAGGATCGGCGGCCAGTTGGCCGGCTTGTGGTCCGAAGATGCCGATCACCATTTCACCGGGGGGATTGTCAGCCAGCGGCGGGCCGCTGTACGCGACGGTTTCTTCGTTGATGCTGGCATAAGCCTTCTGCATCGGCTCGCGCCGGAACTCCGCCTTACCGTTGTGAATGGTTCCCAAGAAGAGCGAGGCGATGTTCTTGGCATTGGGATCGAAGACCATCTCACCGGTGACGCCGCGATAGCGCTCCAGGCTGTAGAACACGTCGCGGATGCGCGCGCGATTCAACCCCGCGCGGCAGATCGAATCGAGCAGGATGCGCATGCCGTCATAACCGAGCGACGCGAAAGCGTCCGGCGGCTGACCGAAGCGCTTCGCAAAGCGGGCGTTGAAATCGAGCCACACCGGATCATCGCGCGCCGGATCGTACGGGTACACGAATTCCAGGCCTTCGGCGGCGGGTCCGGCGATGCGCAGCATCTCGCTGCCATACACGCGGAAGGCGCCGAAAACCGGTTGTTTCATGCCCATTTCGCGCATCTGCTTCAGAATGTTCCCAGCCGGAATCTGGTCGGCCCATAGCACGATGGCATCCACGTTCGAATCCTGGATGACGGAGAGCTGATGATGGAAATCGGTATCGCCGGGGATATACTTCTGCTCGAGCACCAACGGGTGGCCCAGGCGGCGCGACGCGTCGCGGAACTTGATCACACCAAAGCGTCCGTAGCGCTCGTTCACGCGCAGCAGCGCCACGCGCTTGTATCCCAGGTCGGTGTAGATGCGGCGCGCCAGCGTATAGCCCTGCACGCGATCGTCCTGGATGGCGGTCAGCAGCCAGGGGATGATCGTCTCGGGTATGGTCGGGTCGGTTGCCGCCGTGTTCACAATCGGCATTTCCGACCGCAGTGAGACGCGTAGCGCGATGTGGGTGGTATCGCCGCTGATCGAGCCGAGCATCGCCCAATCCTGCTCGTCGTAGGTCATCTTCACGATTTCGTTGCTGGAAGCGCCCCAGATCGCGGAGTCGTTGTGCAGCATCAGGCGGAACGGCTTGCCGCCATAGCCGCCCGCCGCGTTGGCTTCATCGACGGCCATGGTCGCGCCGTGCAGCATCATTTGTCCAAGGGCCTGGTCGGGGTGATCGTGAATCGGACCCAGGAAGCCGATGCGCACTTCGGAGATGTCGTTCAGCTTCGGCGTGGGAATATCGCGGGCCGCGCCGTTGTACTCGACCGTCTTAGTGTAGTTTTCGAAGTAGGGATCGGCGAAATGCGCGTACGGACGCAAGTCGTCAGGCTCGTTGGCGTACGGCGTGAGAGTGCGCACGGGCGGCGGACCCGGCGGATGCGCGCCGCAGGAACAAGCACCCTGCGGCTGCGCCAGCGCGACGCCGGACAAGCAGAGAGCGATCAGCAGGGCACGCATGGGCCGATCCTCACCCCCGCGGCTCCGGCTCCCGTTTGCGGAACATGGCGATCGCCTCCCCTTCCACCAGCAGCTCGGGGCGGCAAAGCTTAGCCTGGATGCCGGTCGAGGCCGGCAGCGGGTTAAGGCCCTGCTCCCGGTAGAACGCCGTGCGCTCTTCGTTGAATTCGCGATAATCACGGTCGATGTCGCGCAGGTAGAAGGTGGTGCGCACAACGTCGTGCCAGGTGGCGCCTTCCGATTCCAACAACCCCGTGATGTTATAGAATGTCCGCCGGCACTGCGCGCGGAAATCGCCGACGTGGACCGTCTCGCCGCTTTCGTCGATGCTGGCCGTCCCGGAGATCAGAAGGATCACCAGGCCGTTCAAGTCGATGCGCATGCCACGCGAAAAGGAACTCGGCCGCTCGTAATCGAAGGCCTCGTTGAGCACGCGCAGGTCTGTGACGGCCCGTTTCTCTACGGACGCGCCGCTAATCTCGTTAATTACTTCTTCCACTAACATTCTGAGTAACCTCCTGTTCGATTCGTATCCCGTGACTCAGTCCCTTGGCTGTAGCCACCCAAAGATCGTTCCCCTGAAAATCAACTCCAAAAATGTAGTTATGCGCGGGAGCCGAGCCGGTCTCCACGTGCTTCACCTTGCCGGCGCCGTCGCGCACCAGCATTTCCGGCTTTCCGGTCTCGAGTGAAGGCCGGTAGACGGCCCAGTTCTCGCCGTCGTAGTAAGCCAGCCCTTTGTCCGTCGAAAACCAGGCGCGATTGCCGTCCACGCCTTTCACCTGGTTCAAGAAGTCACTTGGCAGGCCGCTGTCCTTCTGCATGAAGTTATGCCAGTTACGGCCGTCGTAGCGGCTGGCGCCGAAGTAAGTAGCCACCCACAGGATCTTATCCTGCTCCATCCAACTGACCGACGTGGTGATCTCGTGAATCAGCCCCTGATCTTTGAACAATACTAATTCAGTCTCGCCGTCGGGATCGTTGTAGTCCTTCCAGCGCTGGGTCTTCATGTCATATTCGAGCACTCCCGCACCCCAGACGGCATAATAGACCTTGGTCGTTCCCGGGCTGACCCCGTAGGTCCAGATTTCATACATCGGCGTGTTGCGCTCGTTGTAAAGGCTCCACTCACCCGTACGCGTATTCAGGCGGCTGGCGCCGGCGGCGGTCGCGGCCCACACGTACTCGCCCTGCACTGCCACGCCGTAGACCACGTCGTTCGACAAGCCGCTATTGAGCTGCGTAAAGTTATCGAAGCGGCCCGCGGAGTAACGGCTAAGCCCGCCCATAGTGGCGGCCCATACGTCGTGCGTCTTCTTATCCACGGCCACCGAGAGCACCACTCGGTGCGCCAGTCCGTCTGCCGGACGAAAGACCTTCCACTTGCCGTTCTCGTAAAGTCCCAATCCGTTTTCCGTGCCGGCCCAGATGCGCGATCCATCCACGGCGACGCTGAAGACGCGATCGTTCGGGAGGCCATCCGCTGTCGAGAAGTTGCGCCAGTGGTAACGGGGCATCGGCTGCGCCCAGGCGGCCACTGGCAGCAGTACTGCAAGCACACACTCGATTCTGTAAGTCATAACGTCTTCAAGTACTCAATCAGATCGTTGAGCTCGTCTTTAGTCAGGTCATTGGTGACCCCGTGCGTATCGTTGGGGTTAAACACGGTCCAGATCTCTTCCAAGGTGTACGCCGAGCCATCGTGTAGATATGGCGCGGTCAGCGCAATGTTAGTGAGTTGCGGCACATCGATTACCGGCGAACGGTCGGACCACTTACCGCTGCCGACATCGACTTGTGTCTGGTTTGTATAATGGCGGCCCGCATGACAGTATCCGCATTGGTTCGCTTCCGGAATCGGCGTGCCATTCTTGCGGCGGGTGCGCTCGAAGATGTCCCGGCCGCGATCCTGCGCGGCGGTCAACTCGCCGTTGGGCAGCCGGTAACGATTGGGCCTCGCCGGGATGGACTTGATATAAGCGACCAGGTCGCTCAACTCCTCCTTCGAATAACTCTGCGACCGGTAGAAGTACTTCTCGGTGCGCGGACCGCATTCGGTCTCCAGATCCGGATTGCCGCCGTTCCACTTATAAGGCTGCGTCCCGTCGATGTCTTCGAGCAAGCGATTGTCCACGATGTCTTTGCCGAAGCCATCCGGTTCGAGGTCCCATTGCAAGCCGTCGAAGGTGGATTCCAAGTGACAGTTCGAGCAACTGAAGCCACCGTGAAAAGCGAAGCGTGCATCGAAGAATAACTGCTCGCCGCGGCGCTGCGGCGTAATCTCCGCGGGACCGCTCAGCCCGATCGTGCGGACTACTTTGCGCGCAGCCGTATCGATTACTGAAAGCGTGTCATCGAGGCGATTGGTGACATAGAGCCAGGCACCATCTGGGGAGAGCGCGATACCCTTCGGACTGCGTCCCACCGGAATGCGAGCCGTCACGAAGCGGGCCGATACGGATAAGTCGTTCGCCAGATCGCGCCGCTCGTGAATCAATTGCAGCAATCGTTTGATGTCGATCACCGTGACACTGTTCGCGCCGGTGGTCGAAACATAAGCGGCGCTCTTGTCGGGCGCGATCGCCACAGCGAACGGCATCGTGTAATACTGGTCCAGTTCATCGATCAGCACCTGCACAGGCTCGCCCGCGTCGGGGCCGAAGACTTCCAGTGCATCTCCGAAAACCCAACCATGCGCGACGTGCGCCAGCGGGATGAGATTCTTCGGCCGCAACTGGCACGCGATCCCCAAGCGTCCGTCACGCGAGAACGCCACGTGAAAGACGCCCGCGATGTTATGCAGCGGTTGCCGGTCGCGCACGATTCCGTGCCCGGTATCGACGATCGTGATCTCCGATTCGGGCGGCGCGCGATGGCGGCCGATGTTCGGATAGATGTGTGTGCAGTAGAGCGATTGCCCATCGGGCGACGGTGTCAGAAAGCTGGCGCCGCGTCCGGCAGCCAAGCGCCGCGTCTCGACGCCGCTCGACGCATCGATCACTGAGATATCGCTGCCGATGCGATTGGCAGTGTAGATTGCATCACCGTTCGCGTAGACCGCATTCGGCTCGAAGCCGGTCTTGAGCGTGCGCGTGACCTGCATCGCGGTCGTATCGATGACCGTGACCGTGTCGCTCCAGGAATCGGCAACATAGGCGAAGCGTCCGCCGAGCCACAACCCCTTCGGCACGTGCCCGACCTGCACACGGCTGATGATCTTGCCGGAGTGCGCATCGGCCGCCACGAGTTCGTCAGTGCCCTCGCAAACGACAAACAACCGCAAGCCATCGGGAGATACTGCCAGCTCAATAGGAGACGGATAGCGGACCGTGGCAGCCTGCGCCACACCGATGCCAAACAGGAGGAGCAGGTAGGGCAGGCTCAAAGGCCGCCTGCGTCGAGAATCTTCAGACCTGCCGCTCACTACAAAATCATGAGCTTCATCGAAAGAAAACTCCCGCACCTCTCCGTCGTCGGCCAGCCGCTGTTCGTGACCTCTCGCCGGTAAGGCAGTCTCCCCGGAAGCCGCTCGTTCCCCCCGGAGAACGTCGTCTCCGGAGAAGCATGCGTCGCGATGGATAGACTCCTCGACCCCGCGCGCAGCGGTCCGACCTTCATGGAGCAGCCGCCCATCGCACAATTGGTGATGGATTCTCTCAAATACGGCGCCAGCATCGGCCACTACCAACTGCACGCGTTCGTGATCATGTCCAATCATGTTCACTTACTGGTGACACCTCAGATTGCTGCATCCAGGCTGCTGTGTTCCTTGAAAACCGCCCCTGCTAAACGCGTCAATCTCTTGTTGAGCCGAACTGGGCAGCCTTTCTGGCAGGATGAGAGCTACGATCACCTCGTTCGCGATCGCCAGGAATTTTGCGGCATTCAGCGGTACATTGAGAACAATCCCGTTCGAGCTGGGTTGGTAAGTGATCCCGGGCAATACCCTTGGTCCAGTGCCGGCCGGCCTTTGAGGCCGGACCCAGAGGGCACCCCGGCTGCGAGCCTGCCCCACCTTATTTCTCCTCCACGGTCACCACGCGGTCCGCAGCGACATCGCGCAGTGTTTGCACTTTGCCGCTGGGCCACGTGATCGTGACGCTATCCACCTTCGCCGCGCTGCCTAAGCCAAAGTGCACGCGCGGGTCATTCTGCGAAAGATAGCCGGCTCCCGCGACGCGCTCGGCCTGCTGCCTGCTTCCGCCCGCCGTGACCTCGATTCGCGCGCCGATACCATCGCGGTTGCTCTTTCGTCCCACCAGCTTGAAAGCGATCCAATGGTTGGCCCCCGGCGATGTGTTGTGCAGCAGGTAACCGGGCCCGCCCAGGTTCACCATGAACAGATCCACTTTGCCGTCGTTATCGTAGTCCGCGAAACACGCGCCGCGCGCGACAGTCTTCACATCGAAGAACGGGCCGGCAGCCCCCGATACGTCCGCGAAACGCCCGCCGCCCAGGTTACGGAAAAGCGAATGCTCCTGCGGAATCATGTGGATCAGGCCACCGTGCGCGATAAATATGTCGCGCAGCCCGTCGTTATCGAAATCGAAAACGCCTGAGCCCCAACTGACATACTGCGCCGTCAACTGCGAGATACCGGCTGCTTCGGTCACCTCGTCGAAGTCTTTCCCGCTGTTGCGCAGCAAACGGTTGTACTTTGAATCCGTGATCCAGATTCCTACATGCCCGTTATTCTCGAAGTCCACGAACACCGGCCCCATGGCCGATGTATTCTCGCCGTTCTGACCATAGGCCACGCCCGATTCGACCGCCACTTCCTTGAACGTGCCGTCCCGATTGTTGTGAAACAGGAAGTTCTCGGTCTTGTCGTTAGCCACGTAGATATCGGGATAGCCGTCGCCGTCGAAGTCGCCCGCCGTGGCGCCCATGGTGCGCCCCACATACTTCGCAATGCCGGACTTGTCACTGACATCCGTAAATGTGCCGTCGCAATTATTGTGAAACAGCATGTTAGTGGTTCCGGCGTAATCCAGCGGTCCGGGGTAGTTATCGGCGGCGTAGTAAGCGCGATACTTCGGGTCGAACTTCACATATCTGCCGACGAAAAGATCCACGCAGCCGTCGCGATCGTAATCCAGCCAAGCCGAGCCGATCGACCAGCCCGGCACATTCAGTCCCGCCTTAGCGGTCACATCCTCGAAGGTGCCGTCTCCCTTGTTGCGGAACAACGTCACGTGGCCGTAGCCGGTGACCAGCAGATCGACAAAGCCGTCGTTATCGAAGTCCGCCGCGATGGCCGCCATACTGAACAGATCCGCGCCGACCCCGGCTTGGTCAGTGACATCCGTAAACTTGCCGTTGCCGTCGTTGCGGTAGAGATGATTGTGCGGCGGCGTGGCAGGTGGCTGGCGCAGCGGGTACGGATGAATATCGTCGCCCAGCGGTTTGCCGCTGGCCACGTAGAGATCCGGCAGACCATCATTGTTATAGTCGAACCATACACAGCCCGCGCCGGTGCTTTCGAGCAGCGACCCCAGCTTGCGCGCGCCGAAGCTGTGAGTGAATTGGATACCGGAGGCGGCGGTGGCATCTTCGAAGCGGATCGCCGGAGCGGGCTTATCGGCGGCGCAGGCCAGGGCGGCCATCGCGAGCCACGCCCCGTATCGGATCATTCGCATCACTTCCCTCCCCTGTCCATCCGCACTGGGACGTCGGCGCGCAGCAGAACTTTCGGCACCGCATTTTCAGGCGCGCGTTCCGGACCGGCATGGCAGCCCACGCACACGCGCTGCTCGCCGCGCCGCATCCAGAACCAGCCGCGCTCGGCTTCGATCACGCGACCCGCGCGATCTCGCAGTTCCAGGCGCAGCGGCCGGTCGCCCGGCACGTGCAGAAAGAACGAGCCGTCGCTTTCCACCGCGGTTTCGCCCAGCACAACGGGCTTGCCTTCGGCGCCTTGAGTGTAGAGCCGCACGCTCGCGACGGAACCTTCGGCTATCTCGCGCTTCGCCGTGTAAGCGTTCAGGCAGAGCACATTCGCGCCTGGCCAATCATGCAATCCGGAGGGAAACCGGAGAGGCGTCTCGCGCGCGGCGAGCATTACCGGCTGGACGCCCGGCCGGTCGGAGATCTTATGCCGCGCGCCATCGGCCGGATTCAAGCTGTAGATCGCATACGCCGCCGTCGCGTTGGGGCGGAAAGCAACCAGCCACTGCTCGGGCGTCCACTCCGCCATCGGACCGGCGAACTCACCGCCGCCAGCCGACGCCGCCTCCACCTGCGTGGCGAGAGCCGAAGTAAAGCGCGCAAAACCCTTGGCGGTGACGAACACGATGTCCCGCGAAGCCAGCTGCCGCCCGGCATGCCGGCTCACGCCATGATCGCAGCGATACGCCTCCACACCGCTGCCATCCGGGTAGACCGTATATAGCTCGTGCGCGGCGGAATCTGCCGCCGGGTGTGCCCCTTCGTAGAGCACGCGCCCATCGTGCAGGACATCGCAGGGCAGCCAGTTACCGGGCGCATAGGTGATGCGCAGCGGCTGGCCGCCCGCCAGCGGCAGCACTTCCAGTTGATAGCCGTCCGCCAGTTTACGCGCGTAAACGACCCTGCCCTCGGGCAGATAAAGCGGACGGATCGCGTCTTCCGTCCACGCGGCAATGCGGTGCGGCTCCCCGCCGGTCACGGCGGTTTCCCAGATCTGCCAGGGATCCCCGCGCCGCTGCTTACCCGCGAAAAGCACCCGCTGGCCGTCGAATGAAACCTCCGGATCGGCGGACGCAAAGAATGCCGGCGCTAGCTCGCGCGCTTGTTGAGCCGCGATCAGGCGGATGGCGGCGCCACGCGGAAAGCGTTCCTGCCCACACGCCCAAGCGTCCGGAACGAATCGCGGCGTAGCTGTGTAAACGTAGGTAGCCGGGTGGACCATGCCGGCGGAAGCCAGCGCCACGAGCGTTCCGGCGGATGCGATCCACCAGAGCTTCAGATTCCTGCCAGCTCGGCCTACCCTTTTATATACTTTAAGACCTTTTTTACTGCTCACTGGAAGTTCGAATGTTATCGCGGGGATGGGAACTTTACAATAGTGAATTGATATTAGTGTGTTGAAGGTACCAACATGCCCGACAGAATTTGGCACATTTTTCTGAGCGCGCTTTCGCTGATTGGCTTAGCCGGCGCGCAATCGCCTGGTCCGGACCAGTTGGCGCGTTTTCAAGAGAAGGTCCGGCAGGATATCACCGGCATTCCGAATTATACCTGTCTCGAGACCGTCGAGCGCGCGCATCGCGACGCGCACACACGCAGTTTCAAGCCTGTCGATACCGTGCGCATTGAGGTCTCAAGCGTCGGAGGCAAGGAGTTGTTTGCCTGGCCGGGATCGCACCATTTCGAGGACCGGGACGTCACGGCGCTGGTCGGCGGCACGATCGGCTCGGGACTCTTTAATATGTTTGCGCACCGGCTATTCGTCGATGGCGCAGGCGTCATCACATTCAGCGGTTACGAAACGATCGACGGCCGCCGGGCCTCGCGCTACGACTTTCACAATCTGCCAGGTGAGCGCAGCTTGCGTCTCACCGCAGGCGATGTCACCGAGGCCGTGCCCGTGAAAGGCTCCTTCTGGTTCGATCCGGTCTCTCTCGATCTGCTCCGCCTGGATGTGCACGGCGACGCCTTGCCTTATAGCCTGCGCCTCGAGGAAGCGGTGATGCGAATGACTTATATGCGCGTCCACATGGGCGACAGCAATGTATTGCTTCCGCAGCGCTCGGAGTTCGAGATGACTCACTTCTCCGGTGAGTCGAACCGGGACGTGATCGATTTCTCCGCCTGCCGCGAGTACGGCGCGCAATCCACCATCAGCTTCGATGCACCAGCTTCCCTGCCCGAGGCGCCCAAGAAGCCGGTCCGGGAAGTGCGGCTGCCCGCCGCGTTGCTATTGTCCATCGGACTCGAGACCGTCATCGATTCCAAGACTGCTGCGGTCGGTGATACGCTGCATGCCCGCGTGCTCGAGGAAGTGCACAGCGGAGACGTGGCCGTACCGGCGGGGGCCGAGGTCATGGGGCATATTCGCAAGCTGGACCGGAGTTCTCCCTCGGCACCCTACACATTGGCAATCGATATCTCGGAAATCGAGTGGGCGGGCGCGCATGCCGTGGTCCAAGCGGCGCTGGTGGACGTGGATCGCAAATCGGCCGGCGTCCATCTGGCCACTTATTTCGATGGTCACGCAACCAAGGTGGTGATCGAGGGCGGCATTCCGGGCGCGGGTATCATTTTTGTCAACGGTGGCAAGTTCCGCATCCCCGCCGGTCTTCGCATGACCTGGCGAACGCTTGCGCCGGCCGGCGAGCAACCACGCTCCGGTTCCGGTAGAATCGAAGAATAACCAGCAAGACTGAACGTGCTCATGCGGCCACGAAGCCGCCAAGGGTGATCGCTATATATCCAGGCTCGTTCGATCCGATCACCAACGGCCACCTGGATTTGATTGAACGCGGGTACCGTCTTTTCGATCAGCTCATCGTGGCGATTCTGCGCAACGAGAGCAAGCAGCCGCTGTTCACTGTGGAAGAGAGGATGGAAATGCTGCGGGAGGTTGTGGCCGGGTATCCGAACGTGGCGGTGGACTCCTTCGACGGCCTGCTGGTGGATTACGCGGGACAGCGCGGCGCCACGGTCCTGGTGCGCGGCATACGGGCCATCTCGGATTATGAGTACGAGTTGCAGATGGCTCTGATGAATCGCCGGCTGCGGCCCGATATCGAAACGGTGTTCTTGATGGCCAGCGAGGCGTATTCCTTCATCAGCTCCCGCCTGGTGAAGGAAGTGATTGGACTGGGCGGCAACATCGGCGGACTGGTGCCGCCGCCGGTGGAGGTCCGCCTGCGCCAGCGAGTCGGCCGCCGTGAGAAATCTTAGGAAGAACCGGAGAACGCAATGTTAGTCGAAACCAAACAGGAAATCGCGGAACGCATCTCATTGATCAGCGTATCGTCCACCATGCGCGTGGCCGCCGAGGCGGAAAAACTGCGCGCACAGGGTGTGGACGTGGTGGATTTTGGAGCCGGGGAGCCGGACTTTCCCACGCCGGATAACATCAAGCGCGCCGCCGTTCGCGCCCTGGAACAGAACTTCACCAAGTACACCAACGCGGGCGGAACTCTGGAACTGAAGAAGGCGGTATGCGAGCGGCACGCGGCGGACTTCGGCACCAGTTATCAGCCCGCCGAATGCCTGATCACGGTGGGCGGCAAGCACGCCATCTTCGGACTGACGCAAGCGCTGCTCAATCCGGGCGACGAAGTGGTGATCCCGGTGCCCTACTGGGTCACGTACAAGGACGTCGTGAACTACACAGGCGCCAAGTGCGTATTCGTGGATACCGACGAAGCGCAGGGATTCGTGCTCACCGCGGAGATGATCGAGCCGCACCTGACCGCGCGCACCAAGATGGTCTTCATCAATTCGCCGTCGAATCCCAGCGGCGCGGTGCTCGATCGTACGGAGTTCGAAAAGATCTACAGCATGACAGCCGCGCGTGGCATCGTGCTGATGACGGACGAATGCTACTGCCACTTCCTCTATGGCGGTGAGCCGTTCTCCATCGCATCGCTTCCCGGCGCCAAAGACAACGTGGTGGTGGCCGGATCGTTGTCGAAGACCTATGCCATGACCGGGTGGCGCATCGGCTTCGCGCTGGCGCCCCCGCCCGTGATCGGGGCCATGATGAAACTGCAGAGCCACTCGACGTCGAATCCGACTTCGATCGCGCAGAAGGCGGCGGTCGAGGCGTTGCGCGGTCCGCAGGCATCGGTAAGCGCGATGCTGGCCGAGTACGCACAGCGCCGCGACTTCGTGATTGCCCGGCTGCGCGCGATTCCGGGCGTGACCTGCGCCGAGCCGCGCGGCGCTTTCTACGCATACCCGAACGTCGGCGTGGCCTTCCGGAACGGCATATCGAGCGGCGTGCAATTCGCCGAAAAGCTACTGGAGAAAGCAGCCGTCGCCGTGGTTCCGGGCGAAGCGTTCGGCACCAACCAGCACGTACGCATCTCCTACGCCACGTCGATGCACGAACTCGAGCGCGGCCTCGACCGCCTGCACCGCTTTATAGTGGAACAGTGACGGTCCGTCGCCTGAGTTCCACGGCACTCGAAAAAGTCTGGGGCACACCGGATACCGAGCCCTGGTATCCGTGGTCGGAGCGGAAGACCGGTGAAGTGTGGTTCACCGCGCCCGAAGAGGCGCGCCTGCTCGTGAAGTTCCTGTTCACGTCGGAGAAGCTCTCGGTACAGGTGCATCCACACGATTCCGCCGCCGGTCCGGGCAAAACCGAGATGTGGCACGTGCTGCGGGCGGCCCCCGGCGCATCGCTCGCATTGGGCTTCGTGCGGCCCCTTTCCTGCGACGAAGCGCGAGCGGCGGCGCTTTCGGGCGAGATCGAACAATTGCTGCACTGGTATCCGGCGCATCCCGGCGACACGTTCTTTGTGCCGGCCGGCACAGTGCATGCCATCGGCGAAGGTCTCGCCTTGTGTGAGATCCAGCAGTACAGCGACACCACCTACCGGCTCTACGATTACGGACGTCCGCGCGAACTGCATCTGGATGCGGCGCTGGCCGTAGCGGACCTGGGGCGTCATCCGGGAGCGAGCATGCCAGTGGATTTGGGCGGCGGGCGGCGCCTGCTGGTCGAGTGTCCCTACTTCCGCACCGAATCACTCGCAATCGATGGCACGTGGCAATACACGCCCGGGCCGGCCGCGGAGATGCTCATCTGCCTCGAGGGCAACGGTCTATTCGGCGCTGAAGCCTTCGCGCCCGGCGAGGTTTGGGTGGTTCCGGCACGCTCTGGCGATCTTACGATTCAAGCTCGCGATCGGGCGCGCCTGTTGCGAATTATAGTGCCGTAGTTACTCTTCCGCCAACACCGGATTGCGCAAATCGCCTAGTCCTTCCACGCGAATCACCACCTCATCGCCAGGCTTCAGCCAGCGCGGCGGCTTGCGCGCGAAGCCTACGCCGGAAGGCGTGCCGGTCGCCACGATGTCACCCGGTTCCAACGTGAAGACGCTAGACAGGTACGCAATCAGCTCCGGAATCTTGAAGATCAAATCGTTGGTGTTGCTATGCTGCAGCACTTCGCCGTTGATGATCGTGCTGATTTCGAGCGCATGCGGATCGGGCACCTCGTCGGCGGTCACGATGGCCGGTCCCATGGGCGCGAAGGTGTCGAACGTCTTACCGATCATCCACTGCGACGTGCGCATCTGGAAATCGCGCGCACTCACGTCGTTGAAATTCGTGTAGCCGAATACGTACTCCTGCCAGTTTTCCGCCGGGACGTGGCGGCCATGCTTGCCGATGACGAACGCCATCTCCGCCTCGTAGTCCGGCTTGCTGGAATTTTTCGGCAGTACGATGGGCTCGCCGCAACCGATCGCCACGTTCGGAAACTTGGCAAAGATGGTGGGCACCTCCGGGATTTCCATCTTCGTTTCGCGCGCATGTTCCCGGTAATTCAGGCCCACGCAAATGATCTTGGCCGGACGCATCACAGGAGCGCGCAGGGCCACATCCGCGGCTTTGATGACTTCTCCCCATGGCGGATCGTAGAGCCAGCGCCCGACGCGGTCGAGCGCATCGGCGCCCCCAGCGATGACGGACTGTACATCGGCAAATCCGGCGCTGCGGATCGCCACGATATTGTCGTCCTGGAGAACGCCCGGCTCGGGGTGCTTATCGCGCTGGAATGTAACGAATCGCATGTGGGCAATTGTAGCGCGGCGCCGGATTCGCACGCCAGAATTGCCCGCGCGCGCCGTCAGGCCAACCGTTTCTCCGCGCTCCGCACGAGTTTTTCGCCCTCGTGCAACAGACGCTCGCTCGTCTGGCGCAAGCTCCGGGTCGTGTCCGCGAGTTCGTCTGAGTAACTCTCGATCGCGTTGCGCAGTGTCCGCCGCACGCGCTTGCCCGTAAAGGGGGTCGTCAGCGCGACGGCGGCGCCGCCGAGCAGTGCGCCGAATAGAAAAAAGGTCATGTTCCGCTCGAAGCCGTTTGACATTCCTGAGTCCTTTCTGGTGACCGAAGTGAGCTGCTCTGCTGCCTTAGCAACTCAGATTCCAAAGATCGCGGCGGTAACATAGCGTACAGATCTGCCCTCCGGCAGCGCAACGCGCGGCGCGACCGCGGGGTACAAAGGTCATAGGGCTATGATGGGAGACTGTTGAAGGTGTGGAAGCCGACACTCGGAGCGAACTTCGTGGGCCGGGGGACCCGTTTTCGCGTTTGGGCGCCGGACGCCGAATCGGTCGAAGCCGTGTTCGAGCCGCCGGAGGCCGGTTCGAGTGTGCTCGCGCTCGCCAAGGATGCGGAGGGGTTTTTCAACGCCAACGCCGTGGGTGTCGAACCCGGAACTCTCTACCGGTACCGGATCGACGGGCGCGGGCTTTTCCCCGATCCGGCCTCGCGCTTCCAGCCGTGCGGTGTGCACGGCCCGTCGCAGGTGGTCGACACGACGCACTACACCTGGACCGACGCCGACTGGCGCGGCATCGCGCTGCCTGGCGCCGTCCTCTACGAATTGCATGTCGGGACCTTCACACCCGAAGGCACATTTCGCGCCGCCGCGCAGCGTCTCCCCGATCTGAAGGAGCTCGGCATCACGGCCATCGAGTTGATGCCCGTGGCCGATTTCGCGGGTGATCGCAACTGGGGCTACGACGGCGTTTCCCTGTTCGCGCCGGCGCGATGTTACGGCACGCCGGAAGATTTGCAGCGCCTGGTCGATGAAGCGCACGCAGTGGGCCTCGCGATATTTCTGGACGTGGTCTACAACCACTTCGGACCGGATGGCGCCTATCACGGCCAGTTCAGCCGCGACTACTTTTCCGATCGGCACAGCAGCCCTTGGGGCGCGGGCATCAACTTCGATGGTCCAGGCAACAGCGCGGTACGCGACTTCGTGATCGAGAACGCGCTCTATTGGGTGAACGCCTACCACATCGACGGGCTGCGCCTCGACGCCACGGACGCCATCGTGGACGATAGCCCGCGGAACATCGTCGCGTCGATCGCGGACGCCGTGCACGAGAGCGCCGCGGAGGCCGGCCGCCAGGCACACGTCGTCGCCGAGGACATTCGCAATCTGAGCCGGATGCTGCAGCCGGAACACGAAGGCGGATGGGGTCTCGATGCTGTTTGGTCCGACGATTTCCATCATCATGTACGGCGTGCGGTGGCTGGCGACACGACTGGCTATTACGGCGATTTCGATGGAGCCGCCGAGTCTATCGCCCGCACCGCGCGCGAAGGCTGGTATTTCCAGGGCCAGTATTCACCGCATCACCGAAAGCATCGCGGCAGCGACCCATCCGGTATTGCCCTGGAGCGCTTCGTGTTCTACATCCAGAACCACGATCAGGTTGGTAATCGCCCGTTCGGCGACCGCCTGCACCACACGATCCCTCTGGAAGCTTACCGGGCGGTATCCACGCTGCTTCTGCTGCTGGCGGAAACGCCGCTGCTCTTCATGGGTCAGGAATGGGCCGCCGGCAGCCCGTTTCGATATTTCACGGATCACCATGCAGATTTGGGCAGGCGAGTGACAGAGGGGCGACACCGGGAGTTCAGCCATCTGGCGGCCTTTGCTTCGTCCGAAGAACGCGATCGCGTTCCCGGCCCGCAGGACGTTCAAACATTCCTCGACAGCGGCTTGCGATGGGAAGAGCGGCACCGCGAGCCGCACACCGCTACGCTGCGGCTCTATCGCGAGCTGTTGAAACTGCGCCGGCGAGTGTGCGGAGCGGCGGCCGTCGAGGCACTCGGCCAGGATTCGCTCGCCGTGCGGCGTGATGGCCCGCGGAATGCATGGCTCGCCGTCGTGCGGCTGCGCGGCGAGGGAATCATTCACCTGAGCGGCCACCCTATCGCCCGTCCCGGCCGTGAACCGTGGCGTCTGCTCTTCATGACCGAAGATCCCTGCTTCGCGCCGGATGGCCAGCCACCCGCGATTCAAACCGAGCCGCTCGAGATCGGTTTCGCCACGCCCGGCGCCGTCCTGCTGGAGACGGCCCTTTGAACGGAGACAAGGTGCCCAAACCCGGAAGCGCCAGCGATCCACTCTGGTACAAAGACGCGATTATCTACGAACTGCACGTCAAGGCATTTCTCGATAGCAATAACGACGGTATCGGCGATTTCCAGGGTCTGATCCAGAAGCTCGATTACCTGCGCGACTTGGGAGTCACCTGTTTGTGGCTGCTGCCTTTCTTTCCGTCGCCGCTGCGGGATGACGGTTACGACATCGCCGACTATCGGAATGTCCATCCCAGCTACGGCACGATGGACGATTTCCGGACCTTCCTTGATACGGCGCACGATCGTGGCATGCAAGTCATGATTGAGCTGGTGATCAACCACACCTCCGATCAACACCCGTGGTTTCAGGCGGCGCGGACGGCGCCGCCGGGATCACCCGAGCGGGACTTCTACGTGTGGAGCGACAGCGCGCAGAAATACCAGGGCGCGCGCATCATCTTCACTGACACCGAGAAGTCGAACTGGACCTGGGATCCGCAGGCACAGGCTTATTTCTGGCACCGTTTCTTCTCCCATCAGCCGGACCTGAATTACGACAACCCCCGCGTGCTCGAGGAAGTCATCAGCATCATGGATTACTGGCTCGACATGGGCGTGGACGCGCTACGCCTGGATGCGATTCCATACCTGGTCGAGCGCGAGGGGACCAATTGCGAGAATCTGCCCGAGACGCACGCCGTCATCCGGAGCATCCGGCGCGAGATGGATGCGCACAGCCTAAACCGGATGATCCTGGCAGAAGCCAATCAATGGCCCTCCGACGTGCGCAGTTACTTCGGTGAGGGCGACGAATGTCACATGGCCTTCCATTTTCCGCTGATGCCCCGGCTCTTCATGGGCCTGCGCCTGGAAGACCGGCATCCGATCACGGAGATCATGGCCCAGACGCCCGAGATTCCGGACGCCTGCCAGTGGGCGCTGTTCCTGCGCAATCACGACGAACTGACACTTGAGATGGTGAGCGACGAGGAACGCGACTACATGTATTTTGCTTATAGCGCGGATCCGCGGATGCGAGTCAACATCGGAATCCGGCGGCGCCTGGCTGCCATGATGGATAATAACCGCCGGCGCATCGAGTTGCTCAACAGCATCCTGTTTTCGTTCCGCGGCACGCCGGTCCTGTATTACGGCGACGAGATCGGCATGGGCGACAACATCTACCTCGGCGACCGCAACGGCGTGCGCACGCCGATGCAGTGGAACGCCGACCGCAACGCCGGATTCTCGCGCACCAATCCCGCGCGGCTATACAGCCCCGTAATTATGGACCCCGTCTACGGCTACGAGGCGATCAACGTGGAAGCGCAGCAGAGCGACCCTTCGTCGTTGTTGCACTGGACGCGCAACATGATCGCGTTGCGTAAGCTGTTCAAGGTCTTCGGCCGCGGATCGCTGGAATTCCTGCACCCGGCAAACCGCAAGATACTGGCCTACGTGCGCGGTTCGGAGAGTGAGCAGGTATTGTGCGTGGCCAACCTTTCACGATTCGCGCAGCCGGTGGAGCTTGACCTGTCACGCTTTGCAGGTATGCTGCCGGTAGAGATGATGGGGTTCGTCGAGTTTCCGGAGATCCGCAAGACGCCTTACCAGCTCACAATGGGTCCGTATGGCTATTTTTGGTTCGAGCTGCAGCAGTCGGCTCGCCCTCTCGAAGTCGAAACTCCGGAGACGGAGGAGCGCGCCGAGGACGCTCTCGCAAACGTAACGGGATGGCAGTCCGCCCTGACAGATCCGGCGCGTGGGCTGATCGAGAGCGATTACTTGCCGAAATTCCTGTATCGCCAGCGCTGGTTCGCAGGCGCGGCGCGCAGCGTGGAACAGATCGTGGTCGAAGACTGGCTGCTCCTCAACGAAGTGGGCGCGGCGATCCTGCTTGCGGCCGTGAAGTATGCCGATGGTGATCCGGAGACCTACGTCGTGCCTTTGAAGCTGGCCAGAGGCGAGGATTCCGGGTGGATCGCGGATTCCAATCCGGATGCGGTGCTGGCCGCGTGGGACACTGAGGCAGGCGAACGGATCATCTACGACGCAACATTCGATGAACCGTTTCGCCAAGCGCTGCTCCAGTTGATCGTCGAAGGCCGCACGCACGCCGCTAGCGAAGGTGCAGTTCGAGGCCTGCCGGGCAAAGAGCTGAATAGCCTGTACGGGTCCCCGGACCCCACGCCACCCTCAGATCGCGAGCCGGCCGACAGCGCTTATACCCCGCTGGTTTACGGCGATCGCGTGATCCTCAAGGTGCTCCGCCGGCTGGAAGCCGGCCCCAACCCGGACTGCGAACTGACCAGATATCTGGCCGAGGAACGCGGCCTGGCGAGTGTTCCCAAGTTCGGCGGCACGCTTGAGTATCAGCCCGCGCATGGGCCGGCCGGCACGCTAGCGATTCTGGAGGAACTGGTCAAGAACGAAGGCGACGGCTGGGAGTGGACCACCGAGGATCTGGGCCGTTACTACGAACACTGCGCCACGCTGGATATCGTCCCGGGCACCGCTGGCGAGGCGGCGCAAAAAGCGGCCAGAGAGGCCATCGGCATCTATATCGAGGCGGTAGCCACGCTCGCACGCCGCACGGCGGAGATGCATATCGCGCTGGCCTGCGACACCTGCGAGCCGGACCTCCGTCCGGAACCAGTGCGCGTGGCGGATCTCCAACAACTCGTGGAACGCCTCGAAGCGCACGCGGCCACTGCGTTCGAAAAGCTCAAGCGCAGCCTTTCGGCCGTTCCCGATGAGTGGATGGAGATGGCCGGCCAGGTGCTCACCCGGAAACGCCGCCTGCTCGATCGCTTCCGGACTTTGGAGAAGTTGCCGCTGGCGTGCCTCAACATCCGGATCCACGGTGATTACCATCTCGCGCACGTATTACGAGTGAAGAACGACTTCGTGGTTTTGAACTTCGGAGGAGATCCCGCGCTGCCGCCTGCCGAGCGGCGGGCAAAAGCTTCCCCACTGCGGGATGTGGCGAACATGCTCCGCTCTTTGAGCCAGGCGGCGCAGTCCGCTTATCTGAACCACATCGCACGCCGGCCCTACGATGCCGCGAAGCTGTCGCCCTGGACCCGGCTCTGGGAACAAACCAATTGTGCGACCTTCCTGGATACTTATCGCGGGAGCACCGCCGGCCACGGCATGCTGCCCGTTGACCCGGCCCATTTCGAAATTCTGTTGGACGCCTTCCTGTTCGACCAGGCGCTCACCGAACTCGAGTACGATCTCGATAGACGGCCCACCTGGCTGCGCATTCCGCTGAGTGGCATCCTGGCTCTGGACGGCGAGGAGCGCCGGTAAATGGCCGAATCGGGTGTTCTCGCCGAGTCCACGCAGGAGCGCCTGGCGGCCCTCGGCGCGATGGATCTCGTCGCCGGGATTCCCAGTTACAACAACGCCGGCACAATCGCGCATACCGGCGACGCAATCCGGAGCGGTCTCGCGGCGCATTTCGGCTCGCTGCGCTGTTTGATTGTCAACGCCGATGGCGGCTCCGCCGACGGGACGCCAGCAAAACTGCGCGAGGCCGTGAGCGGCGACGGACTGCTGCAGTTGCCGTACTCGGTGAAACCCGCTGACCAACTATCCGGACCGCATGCCGGAGTCACCGGCAAGACCAGCGCACTACGCGCGATCCTCAATGCCGCTAATACCCTGGGGGCCAAAGCCTGCGTGATTTTCGAGCCGGACGTGACCAGCATTACGCCAGATTGGGTACCGGCGATGGCCCGGCCCGTCCTGGAAAAACAGTTCGACTTCGTGGCGCCCGACCATGTGCGCCATAAGTTCGACGGCACGATCAACAAGAGCATCGTCTATCCGCTCACGCGCGCGCTCTACGGCAAGAGGATTCGCCAGCCCATCGGCGGGGACTTTGGCTTTTCCAGTAAGCTGATGGCCCACTACCTGGCCCAGGACGCCTGGAGCCAGGACATGGGAACATTCGGCGTCGAGATCTGGCTTGTAACACAGGCCATATGCGGACGTTTCCGGATCTGCCAGGCCAGGTTGGGGCCGAAGGTCCGCGAGACTGCCGATGCCGCGCACGACCTGAGCGGCGTGCTGGTTCAGGTGCTGGGGCCTTTGTTCCAAGCCATGGAGCGCGACGTGGCCTTCTGGCAAAGGGCCCGCGGCTCGGAACCTGTTCCCGTTTTCGGAGCGGCGGAAGAAGTCTCCGGTGAGGCAGCCGCGATCGACGTACAGAAGATGATCGATTCTTACCGGCTTGGCTATCAGAATTTGCTGGAGGTATGGGGTCTGGTTCTATCGCCCGCGACGCTGCTGGAGTTGAAACGCATCGCGCGGGCCGATGCGAACTATTTCCGCATGCCCGACGAGGTGTGGGTGCGCACGATCTACGATTACGCCCTGGCCTACCGGCTGCGGGTCATCCATCGCGAGCACCTGCTGCGGGCGTTGACGCCCTTGTATCTGGGGTGGCTGGCATCTTTTTTGCTGGAAATGCGGGAGGCGGACCAGGCGGAAGTAGACCGCAGACTGGAGCGTTTCTGTCTGGCCTACGAATCATCCAAACCGTACCTGATCTCCCGCTGGCGCTGGCCCGAGAACTTCAATCCGTAAGCGGCCATCGAAAGGGGAAATCGTGTGGAAACAGGTGAATGAAGCGTTGACTGAGGCGACCCGGCGAGTCATCACCGGTGTGGCGAACATCCTGCCCGGCATGCTCGCGCTGGTGCTGGCGGTGCTCGGATCGTGCGTGGTGGCGGCCATCCTGAAATGGCTCGTCGAGCGCTCCTTGCGCGGCATCAACTTCGACGCGCGCCTCGAGCAATGGGGACTTTCCGCGTTGGCCGAGTGGTCGCCCGCAAAAAGCCCGACGCGTCTGGCGGGCCGGGTGGTTGCGTGGGCGACCATTCTCCTGGGCCTGCTGGTCGGCCTGGGCGCACTGGAGGCGGGCCTGGCCTCGCAGTTGGTGATGCAGGTTTTCAATTACCTCCCCAACGCCTTTGCCGCACTTGTCCTGCTGTTCTTCGGCAGCCTGGTGGCACGCTATCTGGCGCGGGGAGTGCTCATCGGCGCAGTGAATATGCAGATGCAGTCCGCCCGGCTGCTGAGCTTGGGCGTGAAATGGCTGGTGCTGGTCCTGACCGCGGCCATGGCCCTCGAACACCTGCGCATCGGCGGCGACATCGTCAAGCTGGCCTTCTCGATTCTCTTCGGCGGAATTGTCCTGGCGCTGGCGCTCGCGGTCGGGTTGGGATCGAAGGAGATGGTCAGCCGGACTTGGGAGAAACAGTCGAAGGAAAGCTCAAAAGACGCTGAAGGGAGCTTCCACCACTTCTAAGCTTTCCAAACGCGCGGGGGACAACTCTGCTGAGTGGCGCTCATTCTAAATCGCCCTGGACTTCGACGTTTGATTCCCGCTGTCCCCCGCGGGTCAGGTTTAGCTACCTGCTGCGCTCGCCGCAGCGCTCAGTTGTACGTTACCCGTGCTCCAGATTGAACTGATGCTGGCGCCGGAACTGATAAACAGCGCGGCCGAAGCCAACGCAACAAAAGCCATCAACAGTGTGTACTCGATCAGATCCTGGCCCGCATCGTCACGCCAGAGCCGTACTAATGTGTTCATTTGCGAGTCTCCTTTTTCTTCTGGCAACGCCGCGAGAAGGGCGACGGCCACGAACATCGTTTAGTGTCCTCTCGAGCACGCTCTTAACTCAACGCTCCCGTTCGTTAATGTTAACTGTGTGGCCGGCGCGGCCGGTCCGCCTGTTAATATTAGCCGCCAGTCAAAGGATTCCGAACTTAGCGAATGCCTCGCCAGCCGTCATGCCGTCATCCAGGGCTCTCCCGACGGTCTTCTCCGCGCGCGCCTTCTCCAGGGCGCGCACAAAAACATCGCGTTCGGCGGCCTTAGGCACGACACATACACCGTCCATGTCGCCGAATAGAATGTCGCCTGGCTCGATGCGCACGCCTTCCATCTCGATGGGTACGCGGAAATCCACAACTTTGCCGCGCGGGCCCTGGTCCTGCGCATAGCTACCGCGGGAAAATACGGGGAAACCGGAGGCCAGCACGCCTCGGGTATCCCGCGAAAAACCGTCCAAAACAGCTCCCGCCGCGCCGCATCGCAGCGCACGCCGGGTCATCAGTTCACCCCACAGAGCGAAGCGCGGCGCTGCACCCGTGCAGACGTACACCTCGTTCGTCTTGAGATCGTCGAGGGCTTCCAGCATCAATCCGAAACTCTTGGCCGAGATCGGATTCGGCGAGCCTTCGCAGACGTCCTCGAAGAAGTTCGCTTCGAGGACCGTCATCGCGCGCCCGGCCACCACCATCTCGCGCCGGAGCGGCTGAATGGGTTGAGGCAGGAACTGGCGGCGGAGGCCCAACTTATCCATGACGTCGCCGATCACGGCGCTGAATAACTCCGTGCGCGCGATCTGCAACAGCTCGGAGTCATCATTCCACTTCATGGCTGTTGCCTGCTACGGTTCGTGCGGTCGCATGCATGCTTCCTCCAACTCCAGAAAAAGCCTGTGATCCGCGGCACAATTATTGCGCGGCCTCGAACTGGATCTGCTTGAGAGCGTCCGCAGCGGCGGGAAGTTCCTGCTTGCCCGCGGGCAGCTTGTTGACCTTCAGCACGTACGCGAGAATATCGGCGTTCGTGGCACGCGCGAGCATTCCCGGATGATCCCCGGGCATGGTAGTTTGAATGCGCTCGAACAAGTCGTCAACGGTCTGGCCGGCCCATTGGTCCGTGAAATCGGATCCCGCGAGCGGCGGCACCGTCGCTCCCGCACCGGTCAACGCCTGGCCATGGCAGGTGCCGCAGGACTTCTTATAAGCGGCCTGGCCGCGTTCCGCCTGCGCATCTGTGTACACACCATCACGCGTGGATCTGGGTTCCTCCGCCACCGATTGAAGCTGCGCCGTAGCCAGTACGGCCGCCAAACCCGCCAACGACAGAAATACTCTCACGTGCCCATCGTAACCTGCCGGCGCGGCACCGCGCAGCGGCCGTACTAATGGTAAAAGAAGAGTAAATGTTCTTCGAACTGACCGGCCAAACGGCCATCGTCACAGGCGCGGCTACCGGCATCGGTGAAGCGATCGCCCGCCGCTTGGCGCGCGCCGGCGCCTCCGTCGCCGTCACGGACCTGAACTTTGAGGGCGCCGCGGAAGTGGCCCAATCCATCGGCGGCGGATCCTTCCCCGTCGCCATCGACATCACCGAGGCGGATTCGGTCAACGCCGCCGTCGCCGAGGTGCTGTCCCGTACCGGCCGCATCGATATCCTGGTCAACAACGCAGGTATCGCCGGCCGCACCGCGCCTGTCTGGGAGGTCACCGACGAGGACTGGCAGCAAGTCATCGCGGTCAATATGAACGGGGTCTTCTATTGCTGCCGCGCCGTGTTGCCGCACATGCGCGCGCGCCGCTATGGACGCATCGTAAACATTGCGTCGATTGCCGGCAAGGAAGGCAATCCCAAAATGTGCGGCTACTCCGCCACCAAAGCGGCTGTCATTGGATTCACGAAGTCGGCCGCCAAGGAAGTGGCCACCGAAGGCATCTGCATCAACGCGGTCGCGCCGGCCGTTGTGCGCACCAAGATTCTCGAACAACTGACCCCGGCGCAGGTCGCGTACATGACCGAGCGCATCCCCATGCGCCGCACCGGCACTCCGGAGGAGATCGCGTCCGTGGTGCATTTTCTGGCGAGCCCCGACGCGGCCTTCGTCACCGGCCAGTGCTACGACGCGAGCGGCGGCCGCGCCACCTATTGACAAGCGGTATCACCCTCTTTACGCCGAAACAGAATTAAGTCATAATGTTTTTATGCCGCAAGGCATAAGGAGTGTTGTATGAAATATCATCCCATCGCCGGAGACATGAAGTGCCCCTTCTGCGGACAAATCAACCTGGTCTACAAACGGCCGGGTTTGAGCGGCGATGTGTACCGCTGCGCGGCGGAACTAGGCGGCTGCGAACGCACTATCGTGCATCGCCGCCGCAAAGGCGATACACGCTGCGGCGTAGTGGCCGTACTGAACTTCGGCCAGGTGGGCCAGTGGAGCCCTTGTTTTCCCGGGGGCCAGGCGCACGCGGGCGAGCGCTGATTGCTCCCGGGCTCTGCTAAGATTGAATTGAAATGACCCCGCTAGACGAACTGGAACGGCAATACAATCCCCTCCGCGAACAGGCCCTGGCCGTGCGGAGGTATCTTTGACCCGTCCGCTCTAAAATCCAAACTGCAAGCCACCGAGGAACAGGTCGGCGCGCCCGACTTCTGGAGCCGCCCGGAAAAAAGCCAGAAGATCATGCAGGAGCGCAAGCGCCTGGAGGAAAGCCTCGGCAACGAGCAACGCATCGCCACATTGACTTCGGATCTGGACACGCTCTTCGAGCTGGCGCGCGAAGGCGAAAGCGTGAATGGCGACATTGAGCGCGATCTGGCCGCTTACGCGCAGTTCATCGAGCGCGTGGAGACCGCCATGCTGCTCTCCGGCGACAACGATCAGCGTTCCGCCATTATGACCATCCACCCGGGCGCGGGCGGCACCGAAAGCCAGGACTGGGCCGAGATGCTGATGCGCATGTATCTGCGTTGGGCCGAGCGCGAGGGCTTCTCCACGGTGATCACCGACCGGCTGGAGGGCGAGGGCGCGGGTATCAAGTCGGTTACCTTCGAAGTCAACGGCGACAATGCATACGGACTGTTGCAGTCCGAGATCGGCGTGCACCGGCTGGTACGCATCTCGCCCTTCGACGCCAACGCCCGCCGGCATACGTCGTTCGCCTCCGTGTTCGTCTATCCGCAGGTGGATGACGAAATCAAGATCGATATCAAGCCCGACGATCTGCGCATCGACACGTTCCGCTCGGGCGGCGCCGGCGGCCAACACGTAAACATGACCGACTCGGCGGTGCGCATCGTGCATCTCCCCACCAACATCGTGGTGCAATGCCAGAACGAACGCTCGCAGCACAAGAACCGCGACAGCGCCATGAAGCAGTTACGCGCGCGTCTCTACGAATTCGAGCTCGAAAAGAAGCGCGCCGAAGCGGCCAAGACCGAAGCCTCCAAGCTGGACATCAATTTCGGCAGCCAGATACGCAGTTACGTGCTGGCGCCTTACCGCATGGTTAAGGACCATCGCACGAAGCTGGCCATCGGCGATGTCGATCGCGTGCTCGAAGGCGACCTCGAGCCGCTAATCCACGCTTACCTGGTCTACCGCAAGACCGGTAAGACGGCGGGCGACGGCAAGGACGACCTGCCAGAGTAATGGCCCAAGCCGAAATCCTCGCGCGCGCCGCGGAACTGATCCGCGCCGGTAGACTCGTTGCCTTCCCCACGGAGACGGTTTACGGGCTGGGCGCCAATGCGCTCGACGCTGCCGCCGTGGAACGCATCTTCACCGTGAAGCGGCGGCCGCGCCAGAGTCCGCTCATCGTGCACGTGGATTCGATCGCGATGGCGCGCGGCTTGGCGCGCGAATGGCCAGCAGCCGCCGGCCGCCTGGCGGAGCGCTATTGGCCCGGGCCGCTGACGCTGATTGTGCGCAAGCAGCCCATCATTCCCGATATCGTAACCGGGGGCATTGATACCGTAGGGCTGCGCATGCCGTCGCATCCCTTGGCGCTCGCCTTGATCCGCGCGGCGGGCGTACCCATCGCGGCGCCCAGCGCCAATCCATTCACACAGCTTTCGCCTACAACCGCGGCGCACGTCCGCCAGTTGCTCGGCGATGCCGTAGACCTGGTGCTGGATGGCGGCCCGTCAAGCGTGGGCATCGAATCGACCGTGCTCTCGCTGGCCGGCCCGGAACCGCTGCTGCTGCGGCCGGGCGTCATCCCCTTACCCGAAATCGAAGCGCTGATCGGCCCCGTGAAGATCGCGGAGAGCGCGGCCGCCGGGCCGCATGCTTCGCCGGGGATGCATCCGCGTCACTACCGCCCGCGCACGCCGCTGGTGCTGCTCTCGGCTACGGACGCCGCCCCGTCAGGCCACGGCGCCTGGCTGCGCCTCGGACGCGAGATGCCCGCCGAACCGGCCGCCTACGCCGCGCGGCTGTACGCCGAACTGCATCGCCTGGATACCCAAGCGTTCGATTGGATCGCGGTCGAGAACCCGCCTGACACACCGGAATGGGCCGGCGTGCGCGACCGGCTCAAACGCGCCGCGGGTCGTTGACTGTCCGCGCGTTGCGCACGTTGCCCGTGTTCAGCGTCCCGGCAGGCTCAAACAACATCACCTGCACTTCCTCCGCCGCTACGGGGCGATGCTCCACCCCGCGCGGCATGATCAGGAACTCGCCTACATGCACGTCGATGGCGCGCTCCTGGCCGTCCTCGCGATATTCCATGCGGAAACTGCCGTCGACCACCAGGAACAGCTCGTCTTCCCTGTCGTGGTGATGCCAGACGAATTCACCCTGAAACTTGACCAACTTCACCTGCTGGCCGTTCAGTTCGCCCGCGATCCTCGGTTGCCATTGATCCTGAATCTGTGACAGCTTCTCAGCCAGATTGACTTTCTGCATGGTTCAGCGTTTCCATTTCATTCAGGATGGTCCGGATTATGGCTTCGTCGCCCACCACCGAATTCACCATCAGGTGATACAGGTCGCGGCTGGGCCAGTCTTTGCCGAAATATTTCTTAACGAAGGTGGCGCGTTCCTGATCGATCGCTCCCACCAGCTCGAACGCCTCGGCTTCGGACTTGCCAAGCGCTTTCACGCGGCGGATCTTTTCGGCCAGGGGCGCGTAGATGAAGACGCGAAACGTATCGGCGCGACTGCGCAACAAGTACGGTCCGCCGCGGCCCACGATCACGCAATCGCCCGCCTG
The DNA here is from genome assembly GCA_035541265.1 of Bryobacteraceae bacterium. Taxonomy (GTDB): domain Bacteria; phylum Acidobacteriota; class Terriglobia; order Bryobacterales; family Bryobacteraceae; genus Bog-159. Next base: position 13,732 of record DATKNQ010000066.1, on the reverse strand, counting down.
GGCCGCGCCTGCGATCACGCGCTGCATGAATACCACCATGCTGTCAGCATCCAGGTGCTCGAGCCCGCTCACCGGCAAACTCCGCTCGTAGCTGCCGCGCATGAATACTTTCATCAGCCGGTAAAAGAGCGGATCGACGCGCTCTTCAAGCTGCGCCACGTGCTGCTGATCGCACTGCGCCAGACGGGCGATCTCCGCCGTGAGAGACTGGTCGTACAGTTTCCAGTTCAGGCGTTCGGCCAGTTTCTGCGCGATGGCCGACCCCCCGGCGCCGTATTCCCGCTCGATGGTGACAATGCGGAACATGCGCGCTCAGGCACGCTGCGCGGTGAATTTCGCCTCGCCGTACTCGCCGAGTTGCACGACGCCTTCCATGCGCGAGCCTGCCACGTCGCCTGCAAACTCATAGTGCAGCGTGGCGCCCTCGATGCGCTCGTGGGCGCGGAAGGTGGCGCGCCGTCCTTCCACGTATCCCGTGAGCTTGCCCGACAGGAAGCTGCCGTGATGCATGCCACTGAGCGTGCCATCGTGCTGTTCGATTTCGAAGCGATGCTGGGACGAGCCCGACATGAACATCAGTTCCGCCGTCCACTCGCCGGTAACGTTGACGCCCGGCGCCTCCGGCTCCGGAACATTGATGTGCGGCGGATTCGCCAGCAGCCTGTGAATCGCGGCCGCGGCAATCTGGTCATCGCCCGGCATCATCATGTAGGGCATGATGGTGATGGAACTGGGCTGCTTATCGCGCCGCGTACCAGTGCCGCCGTTCACCGCGATGCGCGGCCGGCCGTGATACAAAATCTCCTCGGCCTCGGTCCCGGTGATACCGATTCGCGCGGCGTCCCAACCGATCCGCAGGCGCGGCGCGTGATTCGACAGATCTTCCGGCTGCAGGACTTCGGTGGTCACGCCGGTAACTTGCGTGGCCTGCCCGCCGATATGATCCAGCCACGATTGCCACTGCTTCCACTCGGCATCGTGATCGCGCTTCACCCACATCTCGACTGCCGCCAGCATGCCCATGATTTCCTCTTTGCCAGCTTTAAGCGACCGGCCGAAGGCATGATGCGGCGCGCTGTTGATCCACGCCGCGCGCACCAGGTCCTTCTGGCCCAGCAGCAGGCCGGCGGCTTGCGGACCGCGCAGGCACTTGCCGCCGCTATACGCCACCAGGTTCGCACCGTGCTGCAGGTGAATGTTCGGGATGGTGAGGGTTTCGGCGGCCGCATCCACAATCACGGGAACCCCCTTGCGCCGCGCGATGGCGCACGCATTCGGGATTGACAGCTCGCCCTTCTCCGCCTCCGGGCAGGAGAGGATCATCATCATAGCCGTCTGCGGTCCAATGGCGGCTTCTAATTCCGCGGCCGTCTCGACTTCGACCATCTTGACGCCCAGCATGCGCACGGCGTGGTCGTATTCGTTGCGAGAGTACCGCGGCACCACGACCTCATGCTTCAGACCCGTGAGGCTGGGCACGCGCTGCAACTTTTCCGGGTCGCCGCCCGCGATGCAGGCGGACGTGGCATGCGTCAATGCCGCGGCGCAACCCGCAGTCACGATTCCCCATTCCGCCCCGGTCAGATCGGCCAGCCGTTGCGACACGGCGTCCATCAGTTCGTCCATGTGGACGTAAGCGTGGGACGCCGCTTCCATGGCCCGCTTCACTTCGGGCAGGGTTTGCGACCCCGTGATGATCGTGTACGTGCCACGGCAATTGATCAGCGGTGTCACGCCGATTGACTGGTACAAGTTCTCACCCACTTCCAGCACGTGCGGCGCGGCGGCACTGCGCTCCGGCATGCTTGCGGACACACCCGCGGCGGCCAGTACGGCGCCCGAACGGAAAAGACTGCGGCGGCTCATTTTCGAGGGCACGGAAAACCTCCCATTTAGGTGATGCTAAAACGCTTGCCGTACCGAAAGCAAGGCTGGCGGTAAGATGCAAGCATGGCTCGCACCCGGGAGTTCGATGGCGATGAGGCACTGCAGGCGGCCTCGCGCGTCTTTTGGGAGAAAGGCTATGAGGCGACTTCCGTGCAGGACCTGGTGGATGCCACCGGCGTGAATCGCGCGAGCCTCTATCAGACCTTCGGCAACAAGCGCGCGTTGTTCCAGAAAGCGCTCGACCGCTTCGCCTGCGATCAGAATGTCCAACAGACGGCCGCCGGCGCACCGGCTGGCATGGCCAGGATTCGCGCCGCGCTGCGGCTCGCCGGCGAACAGGCCGCGGCGGATGTGCGCGGCTGCATGATCGTCAACGCCATCGTCGAACGGGCCGCGCAAGATGAAAAGATGCAGGCCGTCGGCCGGTCCACGCGCCTGCATCTCGAGCAATTCTTCGCGCGCGAACTGGCGGAGGCGGAGCGCCACGGCGAGATTCCGCCCGGCCGCGACCGGCGCGCGCTGGCGCGCTTCCTGGCAAATGCGCTCTTCGGACTGCGCGTCACGGCCAAGACCTGCGCTACGGCGCGCGAGGTGCGCAGCATCGTCGAGGCGACCCTTGTCGCAGTGCAGAAAGATTGAATCCCTTTCGCGCTTCCGCCATCCATTGCTGTATGGAACGATCGTTCCAGAAAGGATGGAGGGAAACATGGGAAAGTTGAATGGCAAAGTCGCCGTAATCACGGGGGGCACCACCGGCATCGGATTGGCGACGGCGAAGTTATTTCAGCAGGAGGGCGCGCAGGTGGTGATCACCGGACGCAGCCCTGGAACGCTGGCCGAGGCGCAGCAGGAACTGGGTCCCGGCGCCCTGGTGGTCAAGTCGGATACCGGCAAGTTGAGCGATATCGATAACCTGATCGCGCAGGTGAAAGCCCACTTCGGGCGCATCGACATCCTGTTCGCCAACGCAGGCGGGGGTAAGGTTATGCCGTTCGACCAAGTCGACGAGCAGGTCTTTGACGAGCAGTTTCAGACCAACGTGAAAGGTCTTTTCTTTACGGTCCAAAAGGCGCTCCCGCTGATCCCCGACGGCGGCGCGATTCTGCTGAATGCGTCGGTCGTCAGCAAGAAAGCCTTTGCCGGCATGAGCGTCTACAGCGCCACTAAGGCCGCCGTGCGATCGTTTGGACGGACGCTGGCCGTCGAACTGGCTCCCCGCCGCATCCGCGTGAACACCATCAGCCCCGGTCCAGTCGCCACTCCCATCATGGGCAAGATGGGACTACCTTCCGACGCGGCGAAGAAGTTTGAAGAAGCGCTCGCGCAGGGAGTTTCTCTGAAGCGGCTGGGCCAGTCGGACGAGATCGCGCGCGCGGCGCTGTTCCTGGCTTCCGAAGACGCGTCGTTTGTGGTGGGCACGGAGCTGTTTGTCGACGGTGGTCTGGCCGAATTCTAAGCGCGGCGTCTTACACGATCGTCGCGCCGCCATCGACGACGATGGTCTGCCCGGTGATGTAATCCGATGCGGGTGCGGCCAGGAACACGGCGACGCCCTTCAGTTCGCCGGCGCGGCCCACCCGCCCCATCGGAATTCCCGCCTCGATGTAGGTCTGCGCGGCTTCCAGCACCTTTTCCGTCATGCGCGAGGGGAAGAATCCGGGGGCAATGGCATTCACCCGGATATTGTGCGGCGCCCACTGCGCGGCCAGTTCGCGCGTCAGTCCCAGCAATCCGGCCTTCGATGAAGCATATCCGGCGTAATGAATCCCCCGCGGCATGGAGCTCTTCAAGCCGGCGATGGAGGCCACGTTGATGATGCGGCCGTATTTGCGCTTGATCATCTCGCGGCCGCAAGCCTGCGAAAACAAGAACGCGCCGGTCAGGTTCACGGCCAGCACCTGCTGCCATTTCTCGAGCGGCATCGCCTCGGCGGGCGCGCCCCAGGTTACGCCGGCGTTGTTCACCAGGATGTCGATCTTTCTGTACACTTCCACCGTCCGCGCGACGGCGGCCGCGACATCGGCGGGATTCGAGACATCGTAGACCGCGCCTTCGCAGCGCACGCCATGCTGCTTCATCTCTTCCACTGCAGGCGTGAGCCATTGCTCGCGGCGTGCCAGCAGCATCAGCGATGCGCCGGCTTCAGCCAGCCCTTCGGCGATCTCCTGGCCGAGACCGCGGGATCCTCCGGTCACCAGCGCGACCTGGCCGGAAAGATCGAATAGTTGTTCAAGTGAGGCCATTACCAGACTCTAGCGCGGGATCATTTCAATTTGCAGAGCGGGTCGCCGATCACGATATTTTGCCAGCTCAATGCCGGAATCGCGAGGTAATAGCTCTCGGCCAGGTTGCGGCCGTGAAAATAGGCCGGAAAGAGCTGATCGGGGTGCGGAGTGAATACCAGATATGGTTCGTAGACATGGCCGGAGGCGCCGGTGGCTCCCTCGTGGATGTAATCGGCAGTCAAAGTTTGGGGTGAGCCATCGAACCAGAGGCCCGGCTCCGTCCACGTGCTGATGTTCCAACCGGGCGGCGGCCGCTGGAACGTGCGGCCGTCGCTCGAAACATACTCGGTGACCAGCGCGCCCGGCAGCCAGTGGAAACCCAGATTGCGCTGATGGCGGTTCGGATCGTTGGATCCCCAGCCGGCATACCCGATCACATCGCGCTCGCCCGTGAGCACCTTGGCCGACTCGTCCATCACCACGCGGCTCTCCGGCAGTGCCAAAGCTGCCGTCCGAAGCCAATCGTCGCCCGTGGAATCGTCGCTCGATTTCAGGTCGAAGACGAACTTCCCCTCATTGCGGGCCGCCAGGGCCCGGTCGATGATGCCTTTGACATCGTCGAAATCGTAGCCCGCCAGTCGGGTGACCAGGTAGATAGGGAAACTCGCGTGCGTAAATGGCTCGTCCTGCCGCCGGTAGAAGGGATTCGGTACGCTGCCCGCGCGCGGGAATTGTCTGCCGCGCATCTTTGAATAGAGCAGCGCCAGTTCCGAATCGACCGCGCAGGATTCCGTAGCCAGTTGCGTGCCGGCGCCGCTGACTTTCAGCGGCACGCCCATGGTCGTCACGATGTAGAGCACCTGCTCGCGCAGGTTGCCCTTGGCGAGGCAGCGGGCGATGGGCCGCTCGATCCGCTCGGTGTATGTCGTCCAGGTGATCTCTTCGGTGTGCGGCAGGTCGAGCTCGCAGACGTTTTGCGCCGGGATGCTGCGCTTCGAAACGTAATAGCCGGCGATCTGCCGGGAAAGCGTATCGGCCCTGTTCACAACCAGCAGGACGTTCTGCCCGCTCTGCGCCAGCAGCGCCGGACAGCTTGCCAGCCAGACCAGCAACCCTGGGAACCGCCGCATGGATACATTATGCGCAATCCACGCGGCGGGATTGGGGTGCCTACTTCGATTCGATACGCATGCCGTAGAAGCTGCGGTAAACGAACGTCACCGAAATCAGGAAGAAGATCACGCCCAGCACGGACGACAGCGTGTTGCCCTGCTTCGCGTTCAGCGATACCGCCAGTTCCACCGCCAGCAATCCGAACAACGTGGTGAACTTGATAATCGGGTTCAGCGCCACCGAACTGGTGTCTTTGAACGGATCGCCCACCGTGTCGCCCACCACGGTCGCGGCATGCAACTCGGTGCCTTTCATCTTCAGTTCGGTCTCCACCACTTTCTTCGCGTTATCCCACGCGCCGCCGGCATTGGCCATGAAGATCGCCTGGAACAACCCGAACGTGGCGATCGAGATCAAGTAGCCGATGAAGTAGAACGGTTCGAAGAAGGCAAAGGCCAGCGTCGCGAAAAAGACCGCGATGAAGATATTCAGCATGCCCTTCTGCGCATACTGCGTGCAGATGGCCACTACTTTCTTCGAGTCCGCGACAGAAGCTTTCTCGGCGCTTTCCAGCTTAATGTGGCGCTTGATGAACTCCACCGCGCGATACGCACCCGTCGAGACCGCCTGCGTGGCAGCGCCCGTGAACCAGTAAATCACCGCGCCGCCGGTAATCAGGCCCAGCAGGAACGGCGGGTAAAGAATCGAAAGGTTCGCCAAATTGGTGGTTAGCCCGTTCGTCAACGCCACAATGATCGAAAAAATCATGGTGGTGGCTCCCACCACGGCCGTGCCGATCAGCACCGGCTTTGAAGTAGCCTTGAAAGTATTGCCGGCGCCATCGTTCTCTTCCAGGTTATCTTTGCCCTTCTCGAAGTTCGGCTTGAAACCGAAGTCACGCTGAATTTCGGCCTCGATGCCAGGCAGCGTTTCGATGGTGGAAAGCTCGAAGACGGATTGCGCGTTGTCGGTGACCGGCCCGTAGCTATCCACCGCGATGGTCACCGGGCCCATGCCCAGGAAGCCGAACGCCACCAGGCCGAAAGCGAATACCGCGGGCGCCACCATGAGGCTGGCGAGGCCCAGCGTGCTGACCCCGTACGCAATGCTCATCAGCGAGAGAATGGCGAAACCTAGCCAGTAGGCGCTGAAGTTCCCGGCGACGAAACCGGACAAAATAGTTAGCGAGGCGCCGCCTTCGCGCGCGGAATTCACGATCTCACGCACGTGCCGCGATTGCGTGGAAGTGAACGCCTTCACGCCTTCCGGAATAATCGCGCCGGCCAGGGTGCCGCAAGTAATGACCGTCGAAAGCTTCCACCAAAGACTCGAATCGCCGTTCAGGTTCGGAATGATGAAGTAACTGACGACGTAAGTCAGCGCCACCGAGATCAGCGAAGTCAGCCACACCAGTGAAGTCAATGGAGCTTCGAAGTTCATCTTCTCGACTTCCCCATACTTCGCCTTGGCAAAGATGCCGTTGATGAAGTAGCTCAACGCCGAAGAGATGATCATCATCACGCGCATCACGAAAATCCAGACCAGCAGCCGCACCTGCATCTCGGGCTGCTTCACCGCCAGCAGGATAAAGGTGATCAGGGCCACGCCCGTTACGCCGTAAGTCTCGAAGCCATCGGCCGATGGCCCCACCGAGTCGCCCGCGTTATCTCCCGTGCAGTCCGCGATCACGCCCGGGTTACGCACATCGTCTTCTTTGATCTTGAACACGATCTTCATCAGGTCGGCGCCGATATCCGCGATCTTGGTGAAGATGCCGCCCGCCACGCGCAGCGCCGCCGCACCCAACGACTCGCCGATCGCAAATCCGATGAAACAAGGGCCGGCCAGATCGTGCGGGATGAACAGCAGGATGATGAGCATCATGATCAGCTCGACCGAGATCAGCAGCATGCCAATGCTCATGCCGGCCTGCAAGGGGATGTCGTAGCAGGGATACGCTTTGCCGCGCAGGCTGGCGAATGCCGCGCGCGAGTTGGCGAACGTGTTCACACGCATGCCGAAGGCCGCAACCGAGTAGCTGCCGCAAATGCCGATCACGCTGAACAAAAGAATAGTGCCGACTTTATAAGCGGGGAGCGCTTGGAGAAATCCGAAATAAAACACAATGATGACGCCAATAAAGCACTCGAGCAAGATTAGAAACTTGCCCTGCGTAATAAGGTACGTTTTGCACGTCTCGTAGATCAGCTCCGACACTTCCAGCATCGACTTGTGCACGGCCATATGCTTCAGCCGCTGGTAAATGATCAGTCCGAAGATCATTCCCAAGACGCAGAAGATCAGCCCGAACAACAGCAGATGGTGGCCGCTGATACCGGCCAGAAAGCTGGCCGTCTTGGTGTCGGATAGATTCGGAAGGTCCAGGCTGGCCTCGCCTCCCTCACTTTGCGCCATGAGCGGTACGCCCAATAGCACCATCCACAGCAAAACGAGAAGCGCGCGGACTGCGCGGAGAGCCGGCAGCCGCGCAGGCTTGCCAGGCGTGTTCAGAGATACTGCTCGCATGAAATGCCTCCAGACATGGGGAAAGACTTGGGGACAGCTCCCCAAACAGGATATCAGGGTTTGTTTAGCTTAGCCTGCTCCTATGGAATCCTAAAGATAGCGCAAGGCGGAAACGAATTCAAGACTAGCGCACAATGTGAGATTACGATATAGGATGTTCTCCAGGACTGTTTCCGCATACTGAAGCAGGAGGCATATGATCATACCGCTGACGCCGGTCCGGTGCTTATACCGCGGCGTGGATCTTTATGGCAAGAAGGTGGGCGTGGTTTGCGGCGCCGACCGTTTCACCTACGCCCAGTTCGGCGAGCGCTGCGAAAGGCTGGCGGCCGGGCTGCAGGCCGAGGGCATTCGCCCGGGCGACCGGGTGGCTTACCTAAGCTTCAACAATCACGCGCTGCTGGAAGGCTACTACGGCGTGGTGCTGGCGCAGGCGATTGTCATGCCGCTGAACGTCCGGCTCACACCGATCGAACTGGTCTCGATCCTGAATCACTCCGAAGCGCGCATGTTGATCTTCGAAAACGACTTCGCGCCCCTGGTGCAGCACATCCGCCAGGCGTGCCCGGGCATTCAGCGCTACGTGACTATCAACGAGGCCGGCCCTCTGCCGGACCTTACCTATGAGGAACTGTTGAGCCGCGGGCGCATCGGCCGTCCGGACATTCTGTCTTTCGACGAAAACGCGATCGCCGAGCTCTTTTATACCAGCGGCAGCACGGGGACGCCGAAAGGCGTCACGCTGTCGCACCGCACGCTGTACCTGCACGCCCTGTCGGTCGCCGGCACGTTCAACCATGACGACTCGGCAGTCGAGCTGCACACGATCCCGTTGTTCCACGCTAACGGATGGGGCCGCCCGCAAGCCTCCACCATGATGGGCCTCAAACAGGTGATGGTGCGCCGCTTCGATCCGACCCTGGTCTTCCGCCTGATTCAGGACGAAGGCGCTACCGCCATGTCGCTGGTCCCGACCATGGCGAACGCGCTGCTGAATGCGCCGGATCGCGGCCAGTACGATTTTTCCAGCCTCAAGGAGATTTTCATCGGCGGCGCCGCGTCTTCTCCGGAACTGCTGGCACGCCTGGAGCAGGCTTTCCACTGCACCGCCATGAGCGGCTACGGACTCACTGAGACCTGTCCGGTGGCCAGCAGCTCGCGCCGTAAAGGCACAGTGGAATACGCCGATGAGGCCGACCGGCTGGGCCACCAGGCCATGGCCGGCTGGCCGATCCCCGGAGTCGAGATCCGCGTCGTGGATTTGCACATGAACGACGTACCCCGCGACATGCAGACCGTCGGCGAGGTGGTCATCCGCGGCGACGAAGTCATGGACGGCTACTTTAAAGACCCGGAAGGCACGGCTGCCGTGATGTCCGGCGCCTGGTTCCACACCGGTGACATGGCCGTTTGGGACGAAGAAAATTACATCCACATCGTGGACCGCAAGAAAGACATCATCATCAGCGGCGGCGAGAATATCTCCTCGCTCGAGGTGGAGAAGGCGATTTTCGCGCACCCGGCGGTTCTGGAGTGCGCGGTGGTCGCCGCGCCAGATGCCAAGTGGGGCGAAATCCCGGCAGCCTTCGTGGTGCTGAAGACAGGGCAAGCCCTGACCGCGGACCAATTGTGCGAGTTTCTATCCCAACGGATCGCGCGTTTCAAGATCCCGCGCACCTTCGAATTCCTGGAGACGCCGCTGCCCAAGACCGGTACGGGCAAGATCGTCAAGCGTGAGCTGCGCGAGATGTTCTGGGCCGGCCGGGCCAGGCGCGTCCAGGGCTAAGGCCGCTTCTTCGATCGCCCGCCTAACTTTTTCGCGCGCGCCGCGTATATGCCTATGAGCGCACTCCAGTAGAAGCTCTTCCGGAGTACAATGATGCTTCGCGATCATGGCACGTAAACAACCCGAATCCGAAATCCTGCAAGGCACGCTCGATATGCTGATCTTGCATACGCTAGCGCCAGGAGCTGCGCACGGGCACACGATCGCCTACGCCATCGAACGGCGCTCGGAAGACGTCCTACTGGTGGAGCACGGATCCTTGTATCCCGCGCTGCACCGCCTGGAGGCGCGCGGCTGGATCGCGTCGTTCTGGGGAACTTCGGAGAACAATCGCAAGGCGCGCTATTACCGTCTCACGGCCGCCGGGCGCAAGCAATTGCACGCCGAGACCAGCCGCTGGCAGCGCGTGGTACGCGCCGTCAACCAGGTGCTGCGGCCGGTGGAAGAGTGACATTGTCATGACCTGGACGCAATTTTTCCGCCGCCGGTGGTGGGACGAAGAACGCGCCCGCGAGATCTCGGCCTACCTCGAAATCGAGACTGCCGACAACACCGCGCGCGGCATGCCGCCGGCTGAAGCTGCCGCGGCGGCGCACCGCAAGTTTGGCAATACCGGACTCGTGCAGGAGGAGATTCACTGCATGAACACGATCGGCTGGCTCGAAGGCGCCTGGCAGGACCTGCGCTATGCGGTGCGCACGCTGCGCCTCAGTCCCGGTTTCGCCGCCGTGGCGATTCTCTCTCTGGCGCTCGGCATGGGCGCCAATACGGCGATCTTCCAACTGCTGGATGCCGTCCGCTTGCGTAGCCTACCGGTCGCGCGCCCGCAAGAACTGGCCGAGGTGAAGATCGCCGGCGGCAACCACGGCATGGGCCTCAATCAGCCGTACGGAGAATTGACGCGCCCGCTGTGGGAACTGATTCGCGATAAACAGCAGGTCTTCTCGGGCGTCTTTGCCTGGAGCGCGAATGAGCGCTACATCGGCCGCGGCGCCGAGATGCGCCACTTCAACGAGCTTCTGGTCAGCGGCGGCTTCTTCCGCGTGCTCGGAGTCACGCCGTATCGCGGGCGACTCATCGAACCACAGGATGAAGGCGCCTGCCCGGAGCCAGTCGCTGTGGCGAGCTACTCCTATTGGCAAAGCGAACTGGGCGGCCGCGATATCGGGTCCGGCATCAAGCTCTACGCGGACGGCGACCTGGTCCAGGTCGTCGGCGTGACGCCGCCGGAATTCTTCGGCATGGTTGTCGGCGACAGCTTCGACCTGGCGATGCCGTTCTGCAAGCCGAACCAGCCGCTGCGGCGCGATGTTTTCGAGGTCTCCGTGATGGGACGTCTCAAACCGGGGTGGACCCGCGAGCGCGCATCCGCCGCCATGAGCGCACTCAGCCCGGGCCTGTTCGAAGCAACGGTTCCGCCGGGCCGCGAGCCCAGTTCGCAGCAGATGTACCGGAATTTCCGCCTGGCCGCGTATCCAGCCTCGGGCGGCGTCAGTGAACTGCGCCAGACCTACGACAAGTCTCTTTGGCTGCTGTTGGGCATCACAGGCCTGGTGCTGCTGATCGCCTGCGCCAACCTGGCGAACCTGATGCTTGCGCGGGCCAGCGCGCGCGGCCGCGAGATCGCCGTCCGCATGGCGCTGGGAGCGTCACGCGGGCGCCTGCTGCGCCAATTGCTGGCGGAAAGCTGCCTGCTGGCCATCATCGGCGCGGCGTTGGGCGTCGCGCTGTCGCAAACGCTATGCCGGGTGCTGTTTTGGGCGGTCTTACCGGAAGGCCGGAAAGCCGGACTGCGCGTCATTACGGATTGGCGCGTGATGCTTTACGCGGGGGCTGCGGCGATCCTCACCTGCATCATCTTCGGCGCCGTGCCTGCCCTGCGCGCCAGCAACTCGCAGCCGTCCGCGGCGATGAAAGCCGGAGGCCGCGGCATGACCGCATCGCGCGAGCGGTTCTCGCTCGAGCGCGCCATGATCGTCACGCAGATTTCCGTGTCGCTGCTGCTGCTGGTTGGCGCGCTGCTATTCGTGCGCAGCTTTCGCAACCTGATGACATTCAATCCGGGAATGCGAGAAGCCGGCATTACCTCGGCATTCCTGGGATTCTGGCAATCGAACCTGCCGCACGAACGCTGGATGGAATTTGAGCGCCAATTGCTCCAGGAGGTCCAGCAGACGCCGGGCGTGCTGACCGCCGCCAGCACCACCCACGTCCCGCTTTGGGGCGGCAGTTGGACGCACGGCGTGCGCGTCGGATCGACGGAAGGTGACTCCAAGTTCACCTGGGTCAGCCCGGACTACTTCAGAACCATGGGCATTCCCGTAATGTGGGGCCGCGCCTTCAACCAGAACGACTCAAACACTTCCACACGCGCAGCAATCGTGAATGAAGCGTTCGTGCGAAAGTTCGCCGGCGGCCGCGATCCCATAGGGCTGACTCTTCGCACCGGCGAAGAGCCGAATTACCCCTCCACCGTGTACGAAATCGTGGGCGTCGTGACGGATACCAAGTACAACGATGTGCGCGGCATCTCACCCATACAGGCCTTCGCGCCGGCTACCCAATTGCCAAACCAGGGGCCTTGGGCCAATCTGCTGATTTACTCCAAAGTGCCTTCGAATGCCTTGATAGCCACGCTAAAGCGCAAGCTGGCGCACGACCATCCAGAGGTCATCACCGAGTTCGGAAACTTCCAGCAAGTCGTTCGCGACCGCTTCCTGCAGGAACGCATGATGGCCACGCTCTCCGGCTTCTTCGGCGGGCTCGCGGCGATCCTGGCGATGGTAGGGCTCTACGGCGTCGTTTCCTATATGGTGGCGCGCCGCCGAAACGAGATCGGCGTCCGGCTGGCGCTGGGCGCAGATCGCCGACAGGTGATCGCGATGGTGATGCGTGAGGCCGGCCGGATGCTGGCAATCGGCATCGTCATCGGAACCGGACTATCGCTCGCCGCCGGGCGCAGTGCCCGCTCGCTGCTGTTCGGCCTGAAGGCCAACGATCCTTCGACCTTTGTCGCCGCGGGCCTGCTGCTGGCGGCGATCGCTGTGGCTGCCAGCTTCATTCCCGCGCGCCGCGCCGCGCGCCTCGATCCGATGGCCGCCCTGCGCGACGAGTAGCGCTCCGCACTCCCTCTGACGAACGCGCAAAACGGGGCGGCCCTTTGCGCGTCGACCGGAACTATAATGAACCTCGTGGCATCCGCCACAATCGGGAGGTTGCGATGGAGAACTCCGGAAAGCATGAGCTTTCACGCCGCGCATTTGCAGGCGCCGCCGCGGCCACGTTCATGATCGTGCCGCGTCACGTATTGGGCGCGCCGTTCGTCCCGCCCAGCGACAAGATCACGCTGGCCACCATCGGCCTGGGACGGCAAGGTCAGGCGGTCACCATGGAACTGCTGGCGCGTCCGGACGTCCAGGTGGTCGCGGTGTGCGACGTCAACCGCTATAGCAAGGATTACGCGGAGTACGGCTCGAACGATCTGCTGAAATCGGCGCGTCGTCTGCTCGGTCCCGGCTATGAGTATTGGGGCGAGGACCTAGCCTCACCCGGCGAAGCGCAGCTCACGCACGATTTCACCACCAGCCTCGGCATGGGCGGCCGCGAACCGGCCAAGCGTCTGATCGAGGCGTATTACGGATCGCGCAAGGGCAACGGCTCCGGATCTTATACAGGCTGCGCCGCCTATGTGGATTATCGCGAACTGCTGCTGAAGGAAAAGGATCTCGACGCCGTCTACGTGGCCACCCCCGATCATTGGCACGCACCCATTTCGCTTACCGCGATGAAGCAACACAAACACGTGCTCTGCCAGAAGCCCATGACCCACAGCATCGGCGATGCGCACCGCATGGCTGCCATGGCGCGTGAAATGAAGGTGGCCACTTCCCTGCCCGTCAACAACCCGTCGAGCGACGCCACCAAGCTCATCTCCTCGTGGATCGCGGACGGCGCCATCGGCGCCGTGCGCGAAGTGCACAACTGGTCGAGCCGCCCATTCTGGCCGCAAGGCGTAGCGCGTCCGCTCGAAGCGCAGCCGGTCCCCGAGGGCCTCGATTGGAACATGTGGCTGGGACCCGCGCCGGAGCGCCCGTTCAATCACGCATATCTGCCGTTCGTTTGGCGCGGCTGGTACGATTTCGGCTGCGGCTCTTACGGCGACATGGGCTGCTACAGTTTTGCCGGCCTGTTCAAG
>DATKNQ010000065.1:0-7517 GCA_035541265.1 Bryobacteraceae bacterium | reverse complement strand
ATCGTTCGCATAGACGGTTGCGCGAATATCGTCACCTGGCCGCAGGCGCTTGAGGGCGGCCTCTTCGTCGACGGGATGCTCCGTTGTCCCGGACTCCGCATAGCCGGCGATTCTGCCGTGCTTCACAGTGACCACCTTCTTGTCGGAATCGATCGATTCAACCCGCCCAAAAAAAGCCACGGCCTTGGGATTTGCTTGCTGCGGTTGCGCGCTCAGGCGCGCAGGCATAGACGCGATGGCAAAGGTAGCCGCAGACGCAAGAATGAAAACGGTAATGCGCATATTTCTCAAGGCCAAACGTAAGCGCATGGCGAATCCAGGTGGGATCAGGTGTGGGCGGCTGACCAGCGGCTGGGCGTAAGCTGCGCGACTTCGGAGAGTTTCCGGGAATTGATGCCGGGCAGGATAGCCAGCAGATAGTCCTTCAACGGCACACGCATCCTGCGGCAGGATTCCACGATCGACAGGATCGCGGCGACCTTCGGTCCGGCTTGGGTGCTGCCGACGTGCAGCCAGTTCTTGCGTCCCAGCGCCACCGGCCGCATCGAGTTTTCCGCCAGGTTGTTGGACAGCTCGACCTCCGCATAGTCGAAGCAGCGGCGGAGTTTCGGCCACATGTTCAGGGTGTAGCCGACCGCTTTGCCCAGCGCACTCTTCGGCAACACGGTCGGCGCCAGCTTGGTGCATTCCTGGCGAATCTCTTCCGCCCAGACCTCAGCGTGCTCGCGCCGCGACGCCAGTCGCTCCTCGATCGTCATCTGTTTTTCACGGGCGTCTCGGTCCACCAAGAACAATGCGTCCATGCGCATTACCATCTGGACGGCCGCGGCATCGTCGCGATTCACCTTCACCGCGTCAACGAATTTACGCCGGGCGTGCGCCCAACAGCCCACATGCACCAGCCTCGGCCCGCCGATGCCGTCATAGGCTTGATACCCGTCCGTTTGTAAGATGCCCTCCCACTGGCCCAGAAATTTCTGTGGACCCTCGCGGCCTCGCCCCATGCGGAAATCGAATACCGTTTCTCCGCCTGGCTTACCGTATTGCCACAGATAAGCCTGGTGATCCGCTCCGCGCTTGTCGTGCATCTGCACCGGAACGATCGTCTCATCCGCTTGCAGATAGGACTCGCGCAGTAGATCCTGTCGCATGACCGCGACCACCGGCTCCGCCAACTCGCCCACTCGCATCACCCAGCCATCCAACGTGGCCCGGCCAATCTCCACTCCCGCGTCCCGCTCCAGGATTACGGCCTGCCGGTACAGCGGCAGATGATCCGAGTACTTGGCGACCACCGTTTCCACCACCACGCGATCGCTGGCCAGTCCCTTCTCCACGATGCGCGGCGCCACCGGCGGCATCGTCACCGTGCCGCCCTGGCAGCAGCGACAGGCGCGCTTTTCACGCTTGGTCACGCGCACGAAATACCGTGCCAGCTCGACATCCAACTGCTCGCTCTCGTCGTAGCCGATAACAGTCGTTTCCGCGCCGCACTGCCGGCACGCTTGTTCCGCACAAGGGACCACTTCCTCGACCCGCGGCAGATTTTCCGGCAGCCGCTGCCGCCCCGGATGCGGCCGGCGTTCGCGTCGCGGCGCCTCGGGCAGTGGAGGGCGCTGCGCCTCCGCCGCTACCTCATCCAGCGTCGTGCCTGGCTCCTGGTCGGCCAGCAATTCCAACTGTAGATCGCTCAACGTCTCGCTGCGCGGCCCCAGCAGTTTCACGCGGTACTGCCGCAGCTCTTCAGTGAGCGATTGGATCTTCAGTTGCGCCCATGCCAACTCGCGTTCGAGAGTGGTGATGCGTGCTTGGGGGTCGAAGGGAGTCACAACAAGAGTAAGTTAGATTGTAAGTCAGACTGCGAGTAACTTCCAGTCATTTCGCACGCGAATACTCAAAAATGTTTTATGCTGCCGGTGCGCGCCGCAACCAGTTTTTGCGCGGCCGTGCTTCAGCGAGGTCCAGTCCGTTGACGAGCATCGCCAGTTCTTCCGGCCGCATCACCACACAGCCCGCGTCCTGTGCTGCCGGCCAGCGAAAACGCCCCTTCTCCAATCGTTTCGCACAGACCCACAGCCCGCTGCCGTCCCACACCAGGACCTTCAGCCGGCTTCTCGCGCGATTCGCGAATAGGAACAAGTGCCCGCTCAGCGGATCTTGACCGAGGCGGTCGCGCACCAACCCGAACAGGCCGTCGAATCCCTTCCGCATGTCGACACCTTCGACTGCGATGTAGATCTTGGTTGCCGGGCCCACTCCGAACATTACGCGCTTTCCGCGACCCGGATCAGGCGGGCCAGTTCCGCGTCCTCGAATCCCCAGCCGCCCGCGATGCGCCGGCCATTGCCGAGCATCAGCACAAAGGCTGTGCCTGGCTCGGGCGGCGCTTCCACCTTTACTCTGACCAGTTGTTGTTCAGGGCGCTGGCTCCGTCGGAGGTAACGCCCAAGCGTGCTGAGAACCATGCCGGTTTGGCGGCAGTACTCCAGTTGCGACAGGCCGCTTGCTCGATACTGCTCCAGGATCTGCTGAATCTCTTCAGTGCTTCGTCGTGATGCCATGCCGCCAGTGTCGTATGCGTTGGGCATGCCGCTCAAGATGGATTCCTCAGACGCTTACGGCCAAACTCGGTTCAGCAGTCCTGCCAGCCGATCACCTGCCATAGTCAACAGGGGCTCGATAGCCTCCATCGCGCTCCGTTGGTAGTCCGGCCCGATGACGATGTTCAGTGCCCGGGTCTTCGTGGACTCGGCGGTGCAGTCGTCCACCGGCTTGGATGCCTCAACGGGCACCGGCGGCCGGAGCTTGCCGTAGGTGAGCCTTACTCCGATCTTGTGGACGTCCCAAACCCACCGTTCCAATGTCTGCTTGCCGCCCGCCCAGTCTTCAAAGTGCCGCTGGAAACGACTGTCCAACTCCCTAGCGAAGTCTTGTTCGGTGAGATGGCGCTCCGACAACACTCCGTCGAGAATGCCGGAGTCCCAAAGTGAGTGGAGATTGGTCGATTTCGTCCGGAACTGGACGAGCACGCAATTTCCGCCGCGATCGGCGTTGTCGTTCACGTGCAGAGGCTGGTGCAGATCGCCAACCAGGTGAATCACGTACCGGAGGGCGCGCGCGCGATCAGCCTGATTGCCGTTGTCGAGAATCGCCAGTTGGTTGTGGAGCGCGCTCAGCAGGCATCCGGGCCTGTTGCCATTCCGAAGTGGACCCACCGTCTCGCAGTATTGATTTGGGTCACCTTGAGCGATTCCGCGCGGAATGTCTATGTAGTGCCAGCTCCCGGTGCCCTCCGCCCGTTTGACATCGTCCGCCCACGTTGCGCCGCCAACAAACGGGTCGGCTGTTTCGTCTTTGCAGTATCGCGCGATGCTTGGATCGATCGCTTGCGCTGTCAGTAATTCTTCTACGCCTGCGAGGGCCCTGGGGTTGAGGTGGTGCAAGGCAATCAAGGCCACGATGTGGTGCCCGGAACACCCCCATGCGTATGTCGCGCCAGGCAGCCCGATCAATGTCAACAGCACGAATGCAATTCGGCGACACATGCTGGAAAGCTACCTGGGCTCGACTGGTGCGGGCATCTGTTCCTTCGTAAACCGCGGCACCATCGCGTCGCGGTTGGCCACGTGCCACACCGCCGAAGCGACCACAACGGCCGCTTCCTTCACATCTTCGGGAATCATGCGTTCGTAGGTGTCTAGATTCGTATGGTGCGTCATGGCCATATACTCAATCGGGTCTTGTTGGAGTCCCACGCCCGGGAGCCCGGCATTGTTAAACGACGTGCTGTCTGTGCCGCCGGTATTGCGGCTGCCGGTGACGTTAATTCCGCCTACACCCCACTCCTTGAACTGCATCAGAACCGGACGCAGCACTGCCGCCGCTTCCGGTGGTCCAAAGATGCTGCCGCCGCGGATGCGGCCCGTGCCTGAATCCACGTTGAAGTAACAGTCCAGTTTGGAAAACTCCGGCTTCTGGTTTTCGAAGGTGCCGAAGTGCTGTTTCACATAGGCCAGCGAACCCAGCAGACCTTCTTCCTCGCCTGACCAGAGCGCCACCCGGATCGTTCGCCGCGGTTTCAAGCCCAGCACCTGAATGAGCCGCGCCGCCTCAAGCATTATCGACGAGCCAGCCGCATTGTCAGTCGCTCCCGTCGCCGCGTGCCAGGAATCGAGGTGCCCTCCCAACATCACAACTTCATCAGCCTTGTCGGCGCCAGGAATCTCCGCCACTACGTTGTAGCTCGTCTTGCCCTCGGGGTAGATCTGGTTAACGATATTGAACTCCACCTTCACGTCTTCGCGATCCGCCAGCAGCCGCTCGATGCGGCCGTAATCGTCGTTGCGCAAGATCACCGTTGGGATCGTCTTGGACGGATCGTAGGCCCGGTGTTGCTGCGCCACGATGATGCCTTCTCCACGCGCGGCATCGTCCATTCGCAGTAGGGCGCCATTGACAACGAGCCAGCCATCCAGCGCGTCGGAAACCTCTTGCGCCGTCATTCGTCCAGGCTCGGAAGCGCCACGTCCCCGGCCTCCGAAATTACCACGCCCTCTGCCACCGTTTGGATTATTGGGATCGTACATTGCCGCAACGCGATCATCAGGAATGCGCTTTTCCTGGATGGCGAAGTTGACTGGGATCACTGCCGCCTTGCCGATCATGACTACCCGCCCGCGGACTCTTTCGCGATTGGCGGCCATCCAATTCTCCAACTGCTCCCTCGTGGCTTGCTGGTACTGCGGCCCGCCTCGGCCCCCGCGGCCGCCCAAGAAAGCCGCGCCCCGGCCGCCACTTCCGTCTGCCGCGTCTGTTGGCGGCGGGATCTGGGGTCCGCGCGGCAGTTCGAGTTGCACCGCAGATGCCGTTACCGTGCCGTTAGTTGACGGCGTCCAGGCCAGCACTTCGAATTTCAGGTTCTGGCGAACCGGCTCAACGATGTACCCGGTAGCGCGCTCGTTCAACCACCCTGGATGGCCAAACTCCCACGGCTCCAGATGGGCATTCTTGAAGCCCCAACGCGTGGTTTCAGCCACTACCCATCGGGCCGCCGCTTCGTGATTCGGCGTTCCCGTAACGCGCGGGCCATAGCGGTCCGTCAGCATGTGCAGCGTGTGCATAAGCTGGGAATGCTCCATCTCTTCGCTTCGCATTCTGGCGTCCGTGGCTTCATCGACCTTCTCTTGTGCAAACAGAAGGCAGGAAACGCCGACGGCAAGAACAACAGGCAGTCTTCTCATAAAGAGAACTTCCCTTTCGAGATTTGGTGAACGGGATTGAATTTTACGCCAGGGCCGGCCCCAGCGCCAGCACAATCGCACGAGCGGGCTGAACACAGCGTGGGCGGCCCACATGGTCCCAATACCCGGCTGCTTCGTGATACCGGTCTTAGCGCAGCGCGCGCGACAACTCCGCGGCCGCCCCCTGGATCGTCTCACCCGCGTTCTCGAGCACCTTGCCCACTTTCACGATCTCCTCGTCGGCCAGCTTCCAATCCTTCTGTTCGATGCTCTCGCGCACGGCCGGCAGCGTCTTCACGCCATACCCCGTGTAGAAGCCGGGCGCGTAGATCTGGTGCCTGAACCAGTCGCGATGGGGAAGGCCGTCCTTCAGCGTAAGCGCGCGCTCCACCGCAATCAGCTTTGCGTTCACGTCGCGCAGCGCCGCGCGTGCCAGCCCCGCTCCACCGTTTTCGGTAGCGCGCGCAAGTGCCTGGTCGTACATTTTCGCGGTTCGATCGAGCGCCACAAACCCGTTCTCCAGCGGCGCAAAGTTGAGGAACGGCGGCACTGGCTCCTTGGGCGGAGCCAGACGTGGATGGCGCGGGTCATTGGCTGCCGCGTACACGCCCTCATCAATCATCCGATTGCGTTCAATGGTACGCTCGCGGGCGTCGCGCGCGAGCTTCTCCACCTCATCGATGTAGCGCCGGATCGTCTCCGTGAAGTTCGAGAAATCCAAGGGCAGCAATTCCGCATCGGCTAACCGCAGCACAGCGGTCCCGGCAAGTTGCGCGAGCGCCCGCCCGTACACGAACTCGCTGTCCGCGAAATGCGTGTACCAGTAAAAATCGTCGTAGACCGAATGGTAGACGCCACCCTGGTCCTCGCCGCCAAAGCCCACGTTCATGCTCGCCACGCCGAAATGATCCAGAAACGCGGTGTAATCCGAACCCGAGCCGAGCGCTCCGATGCGCAGATCGGGCCGCGTACGGGGTTCTTGCCGCTCCGCCGGCGGCGCGTTGTCGGGCGGATTCACCAGCCGCCATGCCTGCAGCCGTTTCCACACCGACAGCTTCGTCTCGGGGTCCTGAATGTCCTTGGCAACACCGTTGAGGAATTGTTCCAATGTGTGCGACCCCTCCACCTGGAGGATACCGCGGCCGTTCGAATCTGAGTTGATGTACACCGCGCCGTGCTGCGCCAGTTCCTCCCCATGCGTCTCGGCCCACTCCGTGGAACCCAGCAGCCCGGGCTCCTCGCCGTCCCACGCGCAATAGATGATCGTGCGCTTGGGCTTCCATCCCTGCCGCAGAAGGGTAGCCAATCCGCGCATTTCTTCGAGGAGCGCCGCCTGGCCAGAAAGCGGGTCGTCTGCGCCGTTGACCCACGCATCATGATGATTGCCGCGTATGATCCACTCATCCGGATACACCGCTCCAGGGATGCGCACGATCACGTCATAGAGCGTCTTGATGTCCCAGTTGAATTTCAGCTTGAGATGAACCCGTGTAGGCCCTGGTCCCGCGTGATAAGTAATGGGCAGAGCGCCACGCCACGGCACTGGAACCACCGGCCCACGAAGAGTTGAGAGGAGCGGTTGCGCGTCGCCATAGGAGATCGGCATCACCGGGATCTTGGTGAGCGTCTTCGCCTCGGCGATCGGCAGCCGTTTCGCATCCTTGGTGGCGCCGACGCCTGGCGTCAGCGGGTCGCCCGGATACACCGGCATGTCCATCACGCTTCCTCGCTGCGCACCGTCCGCCGGGCGGAACGGTCCGTTCGGAAAGGTGTCGCCGGCGGCGTATCCATCATCGCGCGGGTCCGAGTAGATCAGGCAGCCGATCGCGCCGTGTTCCGCCGCCACTTTCGGCTTGATTCCACGCCAAGACCCGCCGTACCGGGCGATCACGATCGCACCTTTCACCGAAATGCCCAGCCGGTCGAGTTCTTCATAATCCGTCGGGATTCCGTGGTTGACATATACCAGCGGCCCGGTAACGTCGCCATCGATCGAGTACGCATTGTAGACCGGCAACTGCTCGGCCTGCTGCGCCGACGTCGGATCCACGGCAACCGGCGGCTCCGCGATTTTCGCCGTGTAGCGCGTGGGGTCGATCATTTCCAATGACCGCTCGCGAGGTGTCGGGAACAGCACGTCGAAGGTTTCAATCTGCGCGTCGAGCCCCCATTCGCGAGCCTTTGCTGCGATCCACTCCGCGTTGTCCTTATCGTACGGCGAGCCCACGTGGTGAGGCCGTGCCGATAGCCTTTGCATGTAGCTCCGCAGGTTCGCCG
>DATKNQ010000064.1:0-7222 GCA_035541265.1 Bryobacteraceae bacterium | reverse complement strand
CAGATGGTGGCGCCATTGCGGTGCAGATCCTTCAGCAGGTTCATGACTGCTTCCCCGTTGGCCGAATCCAGGTTCCCGGTTGGCTCGTCGGCCAGCAGAATTACCGGATCGCCGCCCAGGGCGCGCGCCACGGCCACACGCTGCTGCTGGCCGCCCGAGAGCTGCGAAGGATAGTGTTTCATGCGGTGCGACATGCCCACCCGCTCGAGAGCTTCCTGCACGCGCTTCTTGCGTTCCGCCGAGCCCATTCCGCGATAGGTCAGCGGCAGTTCCACATTCTCGTACACCGTCAGATCACCGATCAGGTTGAACGCCTGGAAGATAAAACCGATCTCGCGGTTGCGGATGCGCGCGCGCTCCGACAGCTTTAAGCCGCTCACCGGGCGGCTGTTCAGAGTATATGTACCGTCGGTCGGCGTATCCAGCAACCCCAAAATGGCCAGCAGTGTCGACTTGCCGCAACCAGACGGGCCGGCAATCGAAAGATACTCGCCTTTCTTCAGGTCGAGCTGGATGCCCGACAAAGCATGCGTCTCCACCTCATCCGTTACGAACACTTTGGTCACGCCGTCCAGGCGAATCAGCGATTCTCTTCCGTCGTTGTTCATTTCATCTCCAATACGTTTGAAACCGGGGTTCAGTTCAATTTAATTCGCTCGTAGGCGTCCCAAGCCGACATGTCCGACAGAATCACCCGGTCGCCTACCTTCAACCCGCTGCGCACCTCGATCGTATTCACCGACGCGCGGCCCAGCGTGACCTGCACCCGGTCGGCATACTTGCCGTCCGGCTCGATCTTGAAAAGGCTGACCTTGCTGTCCGCCTGTCCGAATACCGGCCGGCCCATGAAGACCACATCGTCCAGCTTCTCCAACTGGATGGTGCCGTCTACGCTCAAATCAGGCCGCAGCACGCCTTTTGGGAGCGATTCGGTGTTCTCCAGTTTGACGTCTACGGTCACGGTGCCGTTCAGAATTGCGGGATCGATGCGCATCACGTGGCCGTTGACGAGACCGTTGCGCGTGTCGACCACCGCCGGCTGGCCGATGGTCACATCCTTCGCCTGAGTCTCGGCGATCTTCAATTCCGCCTTCAGCTTCGAAAGCTGTGCGATCTTGCCGAGCGCGGTTCCGGCGGTCACTTTCTGCCCTTCCTCGACGGGGGTGGGCAGCGCTTCCAGCATGCCTTCGGTGCCCGCACGGACCTTGAGCTCATTCACCTGCTGCTGCTTCAGTCTGTATTGCGCTTCGAGCTGATCCACTTTGACTTTCTGCGCGTCCAACTGGGCTTCCACCGATTCCTGGTTGATGCTCAGCCGTTTCTCCTCTATGCCGTTGCGGGTTGACAGCTCCTGCGCAGTGACGTCCGAGATCTTGGCGTCTATGGGAGCGACCAGCCCCTCCTTCACCAGGGCGTCGTCACGCTCGGCCTTGAGCTGCGCGGAATGGTAATCGGCGGCAACTTGTGCCGCATTGGCCTTGAGGTCGAGCTGCTGCTTCTCGAGCGTCACCCGCAGATCGGTATAGGAGGCCTTGGCGGCCTTTAGCGTGTACTCAGCATCCAGCAGGGCCGTCTGCAGCTCCGGATTGCTCATCGTAAGGATAATACTGTCCGGCTTGACCGGGGTTCCAGGTTTGATCAAAATTCTGTCGATTCGTCCGTCGGTCTGCGCGGGAATCAACAGCGTGTCTTCCGGCACCAGGGTTCCCAAGCCGCGCACGTCACGGATCATGGGACCGCGCCGAACCGTGTCTGGCCATAGAGTTGATAATTCCACACTGGGCGCGGCAGGCTTCAGCTTACCGGCGAAGACAAACGGGACGCCCACGTAATACCCCACCGGCACCAGCACGGCGAGGATCACTAAACCCGTGATAATACGCTTGATGAGGCGTTTCTTGGCGGCATCTTTGCGGATTACATCCATGTTCGGTTCCGCGGAGACAAAGGCACGGCGCCTGCCAATTATCCCGAGGTCGGTAACATTATGACTCCGTAAGCCGAAAAACGTTAGGCGGGCCGCCCAAACAAAGTCCAAAGTGTCCGGTTATGGGAATGAACGTTCCGGGAGTGGACTGGCTTCGAATGGCGTCTGTGCGGATTACAATTGGTATTTGCACCGTCCGCGCCCGGCGCGGAAATTCCACGCCACATGATCCAACTCAGCGGGGCCGCCAAACGCTTCGGCCCTAAGACACTCTTCGAAGATTTCGACTGGCTGGTCACCCCCAATGAACGCGCCGGCATTGTGGGCGCCAACGGCACGGGCAAGTCCACGCTGCTGAAAATTCTGGCCGGCATGGACGGTCTGGATGCCGGCACCATCAGCACCATGAAAGGCGCCAGCGTCGGATACCTGCCGCAGGAAGGACTTTCGCTATCCGGCCGCACGGTCTTCGCCGAGTGCATGACCGTGTTCGCCGGTCTGATGGCTCTCGAGCAGGAGCAGGAGAGCCTGGCGCGGCAGATGTCCGAACTCGACCCCTGCGGCCCCGAGTATGCCCAGGTTGCCGAACGGTTCCACCGCGCCGAAAGCGAGTTCCGCGCGCGGGACGGTTTTGCCATCGAAGCGCAGGTAGGCATGGTGCTCTCCGGGCTTGGCTTTCCGCAGCAGCAGTGGACCAAGCGCACCGAAGAGTTTTCCGGCGGCTGGCAGATGCGCATCGCGCTCGCCAAGCTGTTGCTCGAAAAACCCAACCTGCTGCTGCTCGACGAGCCGACCAACCATCTCGATCTGGAAGCGCGCAACTGGCTGGAAGGCTACCTCGGGAGCTATCCGCACGCCTACGTGCTGGTGTCGCACGACCGCTATTTTCTGGACGTCACCGTGCGCAAAATCGTCGAGCTGTGGAATAAAGGCGTGCATTTCTATACCGGCGGCTACACGCGTTACGAGCAGCAAAAAAACGAGCGGCGCGCGCAGCTCGAAGCTGCCTACGCCAACCAGCAGGACCGGATCAAGCAGCTCGAGGCCTTCATCAGCCGTTTCCGCTATCAGGCCACCAAGGCGAAGCAGGTGCAGAGCCGCATCAAGGAACTCGACCGCATCGAGCGCATCGAGTTGCCGCCCGAAGAGAAGACCATCCACTTCAGCTTTCCCCAGCCGAAGCCCAGCGGGCGCATCGTGGCCGAGTTCAAGGATGTGGCGAAGAGCTATGCGGACACGCCGGTTTTTGCGGGCGTGAACTTCGTGATCGAGCGCGGCGACCGCGTGGCGCTGGTGGGTGTGAACGGCGCGGGCAAGTCGACTCTGATCAAGATCCTGGCCGGCGCCGAACCGCTCACCTCTGGCGAGTACCTGCTCGGCCACAATGCGCAGCCGGATTACTTCGCACAGGATCAGTACAAGGAGCTGGATGCGAGCGCGCGGCTGATCGATGATCTGGGAACCGTCGCGCCACGCGCCACCAACACGGAGCTGCGCTCGATCCTGGGCTGCTTCCTGTTCTCGGAAGACGATGTATTCAAGACCATCGGCGTGCTGTCGGGCGGCGAGCGCAACCGCTACGCACTGGCGCGCATGCTGATGATGCCCTCGAATTTTCTGCTGCTCGACGAGCCCACCAACCACCTCGACATGCGCGCCAAAGAGGTGCTGCTGGACGCGCTTGAGGAGTTCACGGGCACGGTGGTGTTCGTCTCGCACGACCGCTACTTCATCGACAAGCTCGCTACGCGCATCTTCGAAGTGGCCGATGGCAACGTGCAAGTCTTCCCAGGCAACTACGAAGATTACCTGTGGCGCAAAGAAGGCCAGCAGGCACAGCCTGAGCCCGAACCCGGGCCGGAGCCCACAAAACAGAACATCAGCACCCAGAACCCAGCACCCAGCGCCGCGAGCCGCAAAGTGGCGCGCCTGAATCCCATTAAACTCCGCCAACTCAAGGAGCGCCGCCGCGAAATTGAAGACGAGGTCACGCGTCTGGAAGTGGAAATCGCGGATTACGAAGCGGCATTGTCGAACTTCACCAGCGTGGAAGAAACCATGCGCGTCAACGATCTGCTGACTGCGCGCCGCACCGATCTGGTCACCCTGATGACAGAATGGGAAGACGTGGCGCAAACTATCGAAGCGAACAAATGAGCATGCTCTACTTGACGGAAAAAGAAGTGCGCGATCTGCTGCCCATGGCGGAATCGATCAGGCTGATGCAGACGATTTTCGAGCGGCTGGCCGGCGGCGAGGCCCTCAACCAACCGCGGCGGCGCCTGTTTTTGCCAACCGGGTCGGTGCTGCACTACATGGCCGGGAGCGATGGCCGTTATTATGGCGCGAAGATTTACGCGACCAACCCTAAATTCGGCGCGCATTTTCTTTTCCTGCTGTACCGCGCGGCCGATGCCGAGCCGCTGGCGCTGATGGAAGCGAACTACCTGGGGCAGATCCGCACGGGCGCGGCCAGCGGTCTGGCGACGCGCTACATGGCGCGCGAGGATGCCGCGGTGCTGGCGATGATCGGCAGCGGTTTCCAGGCGCGCACGCAGATCGAGGCGATGCTGGCCGTGCGCAAGATCCGCGAGACGCGCGTCTGGAGCCGGATGGCCACAAAGCGCGAAGCGTTTGCGGCGGAGACCAGCGAGCATCTTGGCACGGTGGTGCGCGCTGTGGAAACGGCGGAGCAGGCCGTGCGCGGTGCGGACATCGTGGTAACTGCCACCTATGCCAAGGAGCCGGTGCTCTCGGCCGATTGGGTCGACCCGGGAGCACACATCAACGCGATGGGATCGAACCAGGCGGGCCGACGCGAGATTCCAACCGAACTTGTCCAGCGCGCGGACGTGATCGCGGTCGATTCCATCGAGCAGGCGCGCATGGAATCCGGAGACCTGTTGCTGGCTTTCGAGGAGGCTGACTGGAGCGGTCCGAGGCTGGTGGAATTGAAGGATGTGGTAACAGGCCGAACGCTCGCGCGCACCCAGCGCGCGCAGGTTACACTCTTTAAGTCAAACGGATTAGCTGCGGAAGATGTAATCGCGGCCGGATTTGTATACGAACACGCCCTAGCAACTGGCGCCGGCGTGCCTCTGGGCGCGCCTCATTCTTGAACAGGCATCTGCTGCTCGACGTCGCGCCAAGCGCTGATCTTCAGACGCCGGCAAACCCAACAGAGTGGCTCTCCGGTGCTGAGCGTAGTTTCTGCTCCGCACACCGAGCACTTGCCGGGTTTACGCAGATTGTCGGTCACGAGCGACCGTTTGGCCTGCTCCAGAATCTCCGGGGCGATCACCGGTTCGGATTTGGGTGGCGTCTTTCTTTTCATCTGTTCCGAGCCTGCCTACACTATAGCGCGTAATCCGCCGCGTGCCAAACCCAAAAAGTACTGTCCGGTTTACGCGGCTTTTGGTATTTGTACAACGATGGCGACGTCGAGCGAAGACCTGCACCGTGGACAACGTTGTCCCGGCGCGACCATCGCCCGCTTCCCCAGAATATCGATGACGGCCGGCACTGTATGGGTGCAAATCGGACAGTGTGCCAGACCGCTTACGCCTTTCTCAACGAGTGCTTTCATAGCCTCTTCCTCTCTCACCTCATCGGACGCAAAAACCGGGGTCGAGGTTTTGCCAATTTACAAACTTTTTTGAAAGCGGGTGACGCCGCCGCTCGCCGCCCGTGGGCAGTGGTTTGTGTCACCATAAACCTTATGAGCCAGCCGCCGCCGCCGAAGATTCAAATGAGTAACCTGCCCGAGTACCGGGAGGGCTACGCCAACAGTGTCCAGATCCGCGTCAACCTGTGGGATTTTTTCCTGCTCTTCGGACTCGTGAATCAGACGGCGCCCGACAACGTGACTATCCAGAATTTTCAAGGCATCTACCTCAGCCCGCAGCAGGCTAAAGCATTGCTCAACGTGATGCAGCAGAACATCACGCAATACGAAACCGCGTTTGGTGAGATCAAGCTCGAACCGCACCCGCCGGCCGGGACCGTCCAGTGAACGAGGCGCCGGGCCGCAGGCGTATTCGTCCCGAGACTTACCTCTTCTTTTTTGTTCTGTTTACGTTGATCGCGTTTGTCTCGCACGCGCCGCTGTTGCGGCTGCCGTATTACTGGGACGAGTTGGGGCAATTCGTTCCCGCCGCATTGGATATCTTCCATGGCGGCGCCTGGATTCCCCATTCGACAGTACCCAACGTGCATCCACCCGGCGTGATGGCTTACCTGGCGGCATTCTGGACGGTGGCCGGTTGTGCGCCGCTCGAGACACGCATCGCCATGCTGCTGCTGGCGTCGCTTGCGATCCTCACCGCCTTCCTCCTGGCCATCGTGCTTTGCCGGAACGTTCGCGGCTCACCCGCTTTCCTGGCAGTGTTCCTGCTCTGCGTTTCGCCGTTGTTCTTCGCGCAGGCCATGCTGGCACAGCTCGACATGCCCGCCATGTTGTTTACTTCGCTGGCGCTGCTCCTGTTCCTACAAGAGAAGACGCGGCTGGCGGCTCTGGCGTCGATCGCGTTGGTGCTGGTGAAGGAGACCGGGCTGCTCGTCCCACTGGTGTTGGGCGCCTGGCTGCTGCACGAGAAGCGCGTGCGCGCGGCGGCGTGGTTCTTACTGCCCGCCGTGGTTCTGGGGGCATGGCTGGCGGTGCTGGCGGGCGCCACCGGCCACCTCTTTGGCAATAGCGAGTTCACCCAGTACAACCTTTATTACCCGTTGCATCCGGTGCGGTTCGTCTTCGCCCTGGGACGGCGCCTCTATTACCTTTTCTTCCAGGACTTCCACTGGATCGGCGCGATTGCCATCCTGGCCGCCTGGCGCGGCGGCGTCTTTGCGACGCGGGCGTGGCGCATCGCCTGGCTCATGGTCGCGACCCATGTCCTGTTTCTGAGCGCTGTAGGCGGAGCCATGCTCGAGCGGTACCTGCTGCCGGTGTTGCCCATGGTCTACGCCGCGATGGCCGCCGGCATCTTTATGTTTCGGGCGCCACTCAAGCTGGCCGCGCAGATCGCGCTGCTGGCCGGGCTGATCGCCGGGAATTTCTGGAACCCGCCATACCCGTTCCCGTTCGAGAACAACCTCGCGTTCACGGACTTCGTCGCGCTTCAGCAGCAGGCTGCGCAGTTTGTCGCGCGCGATTATCCCGGGCGGCGGATTGCCACCGTCTGGCCACTCACTTCCGCGCTAAGCCGTCCGGAATTCGGCTACGTGAAACATGCGATGCCCGTGGCGAGCTTGCCGGATTTTACCGCGCACAGCGTGGACGATCCCGCCTGGCGGCGCGAC
>DATKNQ010000063.1:0-24366 GCA_035541265.1 Bryobacteraceae bacterium | reverse complement strand
AGCGTGCTGGTGACCGAGCCGGTCGGCGGGTTGCTCGCGCTGCGGCTGACGCACACCAACTTCAGCGTCTCGTCGATGCTGGGATTCGTCGCGTTGATGGGTGTCGCCGTGCAGACCAGCGTCATCCTCTATTCGTTCATCAACAAGCTGCGTCTGGAAGGCCACGACATCCTCAGGGCACGCTTGAGGCGTCCTTGCTGCGTCTGCGGCCCATCACGATGACCGCGTTGGTCGCGTGCTTCGGATTGCTCCCAGCGGCGATGTCCACCGGCATCGGCTGCGACTCGCAAAAACCGTTCGCCATCGTAATCGTCGGCGGGCTGGCATCGCGCCTGCTGCTTTCGGTCTTTCTGGCGCCGGTGCTCTACGCGGTGGTCGCGCGCGAAGGCGATACGTTGCGAGTGTAACGGGGGCGCGGGGCATAATAGGAACAGATGCCGGAATGCCTCGATGCTGTCCGCCAGATCCTCGCCGCCGCCCGCTTTGCCGCTGAAAAGCATGCGATGCAGCGCCGCAAAGGACCGTCGGCCGAGCCCTACGTGAATCATCTGCTGGAAGTCGCGGAACTGCTGGCGCGCACGGCCGCCGATCTGGATACGAACCTGATCGTGGCGGCGTTGTTGCACGACGCCATCGAGGATGTGGGCGTCAACCGCGAAGAGATTGCCGCGCGCTTCGGCGAAGATGTTGCCTCGCTGGTCGCGGAGGTCACCGACGACAAGTCGCTGCCGAAAGAGGTGCGCAAGGCGTTGCAGATCGAGAACGCGCCGCAGAAGTCGCTGCGCGCGCAAACGCTGAGTGCGGCGGACAAAACATCAAATGTTCGGAGCATTGTCGAGAGTCCGCCTGCGAACTGGAGTGCGGAACGCCGCGCCGCCTATGTGCGCTGGGCTTGTGAAGTGGTAACGCAGTACCGGAATCTCGATCGGCGCCTGGCTGCGGAATTCGAGCATGCCTGCGGCGCGTTTGACGCCCGTCAGAATCGTTAAGGCTTCCTGTCCGCGCCGCGTGAGAGATCGGCTGGCACGAACTGCTTCTTACGCGGCGCCGCCAGCGCTTCGCCGATGAGTTCCTTCAATAATTCGTCGTAAATGCGCGCGTGGTAGTTGGCGCCCTCGTCTAGATACAAGGCGAATTCACGCGTGAGGCGCACCTTCTCGTGGATGTACGGTCCGGCCATGCTGACGAAGTGATCGAACCAATCATCGGGCACCGCATCGTCGTACTTCAGCCGCAGATACTCGCGTACGGCCTGCCAGATTTGCGTGTGCGCGCGCAGCAGATCGTCCGTATTCTCCGCACCGCATGCAGCCGCGGCTTCCAGATATAAAGACAACGCCATGTGCTCGATCGCCGCGCGGCGGAAGGCGGCATGTGGATCGGCGCCGGCCAACGCGCCACGCTCGATCTCGAGCAGCGCGGGCGCATCCGAGACCTCCCGCATGGTGAGATCCGGACGCGGCGGTGCGATGCGTATCCGGCGCCGACGGCGCTCGCGCAGGATGTACACCACCGTGGCTCCTGTCAGCGCCACCAGTAGTGGCATCAGTTCACGCAGCACGAGTCCTCAAAATCAGGGTACATCGGCGGACCTGCTGCTAACATAGTCTGCATGAGTCCAAATCAGCCGGGGCAAATGCCCAAGTTGCCGATTCCTGGTGTGAAGAACCTGATTGCAGTCGGCTCCGGCAAGGGCGGCGTCGGCAAGACCACAGTGGCCGTGAACCTCGCGGTGGGCCTCGCCAAGCTGGGCCACCCCACCGGCTTGATGGATGCCGATGTTTACGGCCCGAACGTGCCGCTGATGATGGGCATCAACCGCACGCCCATGGCTTACGGCGAGCGCATCCAGCCGCTCGATCAATACGGCGTGAAGCTCATGTCGATGGGCTTCCTGAATCCGGGCGACAAGCCGCTGGTGTGGCGCGGCCCCATGCTGCACAGCGTCATCCAGCAGTTTCTGCGCGGCGTCGATTGGGGCGATCTGGATTACCTAGTGATCGATCTGCCTCCGGGCACCGGCGACGTGCAGCTCACCCTGATTCAAACCGCGCCCATCACCGGGGCGATCGTAGTCACCACCCCGTCCGACGTCTCGCTCGAAGACGCACGCAAGGCGGTGCACATGTTTCATCAGGTGAAGGTGCCGATTCTGGGCATCGTGGAGAACATGAGCTACCTGGTCTGCCCGCACTGCCAAGAGCGCATCGACGTGTTTAGCCACGGCGGCGGACGGCGCACCGCCGAGCAGATGCAGGTGCATTTTCTGGCCGAGCTGCCGCTCAATCCGGCCGTGCGCATCGGCGGCGATTCAGGTAAGCCCGTCACGCTGGGGGACGAGGCGAGCGCGGAGTTTCTCACCCTGGCCCGCAATACCATCGCGCGCATCGAGGAGATCGGACCGCAGGAAGGCCCGCGCATCGAGATTACGGATTAGCTATGAGTTTCACCCGCCGCAGTCTGTTGAGCTCTGCAGCGCTGGCCGCTGCCGCATGGGCCGCGCCTCCCGTCCTTGAACTGGAAGAAGCAACGGCCGGCGAGCTCGCGAAGCGCATGGCTGCCGGCAGCCTCACCGCGCATGCGCTCACGGCACAATATCTGAACCGCATCGCAGCGATCGATCAGCGCGGCCCGAAGATCAATTCGGTGATCGAGCTCAATCCGGATGCGCTCGCGATTGCCTCCGCACTGGATGCCGAACGCAAAGCGAAAGGCGCGCGCGGGACGCTGCACGGGCTTCCCGTGCTCATCAAGGACAACATCGACACGGCGGACAAGATGATGACCACCGCCGGGTCGCTGGCTCTGTTTGGTTCGATCGCGTCCAAGGATTCCGTGGTGGCGCAGCGCTTGCGCGCGGCGGGTGCGGTCATTCTGGGCAAGACCAATCTCAGCGAATGGGCCAATTATCGCTCAAGCCATTCGACCAGCGGCTGGAGCGGGCGTGGCGGCTTGACGCTGAATCCCTACGCCCTCGACCGCAATGCGTGCGGCTCGAGTTCCGGATCGGGCGCGGCCGTCTCGGCCAATCTATGCGCGCTGGCCATCGGCACCGAGACCGACGGCTCGATCGTGTGCCCGTCGTCGCTCAACGGGGTTGTGGGGATCAAGCCGACGCTTGGACGGATACCCGCCACCGGCATCATCCCCATCGCGCATTCGCAGGATACCGCCGGCCCGATGGCGCGCACCGTAACGGATGCTGCGCTTCTGCTCGGCGCACTCACCGGCGGCGATTACACCTCATCGCTCGACACCAATGGCTTGCGCGGCGCGCGCATCGGCGTGGCGCGCGAGAAATTCTTCGGCTTCAACGAAGAGTCCGACCGCGTGATCGAAGCGGCCATTGCGGAGATGAAACGCGCCGGAGCGGAGATCATCGATCCGGCCGACATCACCACCGCCGGCCAGTTCGACGATTCCGAATCCATCGTGCTGAGCTACGAATTCAAGAACGATCTGAACCTGTACCTGGGCGCGCTCGGCCCGCGGGCGCGCGTGCATTCGCTCGCCGATGTGATCGCGTTCAACGACAGTCATCGGGACGAGGAGATGCCCTATTTCGGGCAGGACATCATGATCAAGGCACAATCCCGCGGGCCGCTTTCAAGCAAGGAATATGTGGACGCGCTCGAAAAGGATCACAAGCTTTCGCGCGCCGAGGGCATCGACGCGACGCTGGCCAAATATCGCCTGGACGCGCTGGTAGCGCCCACCGCGGGTCCGGCCTGGTGCACGGATTTGATCAATGGCGATCACGTGCCAGGAGGCAGTTCCACGCCGGCCGCCGTGGCGGGCTACCCGAACATCAACGTGCCGGCAGGCTTCGTGCATGGTCTGCCGGTGGGCATTTCGTTTTTCTCGACAGCAAATTCCGAAGCACGGCTGATCAGGCTGGCCTACGCCTTCGAACAAGCCACGCGGCAGCGCCGGCCGCCGCGTTTCCTGCCGCACGCGATCTGATACACTTTGATACACTATTGATGCTATAATGCATCAGTGAAGACCGGTAAGCGCCGTACCACTCTGACCTTGCCCGCCGAGTCTTTGTGCGCGGCGGAACGCATAGCGCGGACACGCAAGGTGAACCTCAGCGTGGTCATCTCCGAGGTGATCGAGGAAGGGCTGCGCGCCAGGACCGAGGCCAAGCGCGAAGGCGATCGCCGCCTCCGTATTTGGGAGACCTACCGCCAGTCATTATCGGATCTAAGCGAGGACCAGAGGGTGCTGCTGGACGGCATCGTCCTATCCGAGCCGGTAAATGAATAACCTTGGTTGAGCCTGCTTTCGGCCCATATCTGTTCGACACGAGCGCGCAAAGCTGGCTCGAACGGTCGGCGGACCCGCCCGTGCAACAATGGGTCGCCAGCTACCTCAGACGATATCCATGGCATGTCAGCGCCATCACGTTGATGGAGCGGATACGCGGTTACGCGCTACTCGAAGCTCAATCCGCGCCTGAACAGCGCGAGTCCATCGGCGCACTGCGCCGGCTCTACCTGGATGCCATAGGGGTGGTTCATCCGGTAGACGGCGCCGTCGCCCTGCTCGCCGGCGAGTTAGCGGCCCTTCTGCCGCAGCCCCCGTCACCGCCCAAGCGTATTCATCGGCTGGCCGAGTCGCGCCAGGATCGGATGGTTCGTTGGCGCTGCGATATCTTGATCGCCGCAACCGCTCTGGCCGCCAGCCTGCCGCTGGTCCATCAAAATCCGCGCGACTTCGAAACCATCCGCATGGTTATCGAAACCGCGCCAGGCTGGTTTCCCGGCCTCGGCCCATTGAACCTCGTCAACGTGCTACGTCTTACAAGTTGACCGCCGCCCGCCCGGCTGCCACCATGGTAGGCGAGCTTATGAAGGCTGTGGCCGTTTACCCCGCCCGACGAACAGTCGAAATCATCGAAATTCCCGAGCCGCGCATCACCGCTCCCACCGAAGTGAAATTGCGCATGATCGAAGTGGGTGTGTGCGGCACCGACAAAGACATCTGTGCCTTCGCCTACGGCACCCCTCCGGCCGGTAAGGACCATTTCGTCCTGGGGCACGAATCGCTGGCCGAGGTGGTCGAGACGGGCACGGCGGTCGACGATCTGCGACCGGGCGACCTGGTCGTCAGCACCGTGCGCATGGCCTGCCACGACCCCGCCTGCGCGCCGTGCCGCGCCGGGCACTACGACTTTTGCATGACTGGCCAGTACAGCGAGCACGGCATCAAGGATCTGGACGGCTTCATGACCGAGTACGTCGTCGAGGACCGCGGCCATTTGCATCCCGTCGCGCGCGATCTGCGCGATGTGGCCGTACTGGTCGAGCCGCTCACCATCGCGGAGAAAGCCCTGATCGAACTGTGCCAGATCCAGCGCCGGCTGCCGTGGGGCGGGCACCGGCATCGCGCCGTGGTTCTGGGAGCCGGGCCGGTCGGACTGCTGGGCGCGATGGCACTGACGAATGCCGGCTTCGAAACCACGGTCTACTCGCGCGAGATCCAGCCCAATCCCAATGCCGCAGTGGCGGAAGCCATCGGCGCGCGCTATATTTCTTCCCAGCAGGTATCCATCGAGCAGATGGCCGTGGAGGTGGGCAACATCGACGTGATTTATGAAGCTGCCGGTGCGCCGCAGTTCGCCTTCGAGGTGCTGAAACATCTGGGCTCCAACGGAATCTATGTTTTGACTGGAGTTCCGCGCGGCGCCAAACCAGTGGTTTTCGATACGGAGCGCATCATGTTCAACATGGTCTTGAAGAACCAGGTAGTGTTGGGAGTGGTGAACGCCGGCCCGCAAGCCTTCGACAACGCCGTGCGCGACATCGGCGTGTTTGCCGCGCGCTGGCCGGATGCCGTGCGGGCGGTGATCACGCGCCGCTATCCCATGGAAGACTTCCGCGATCTGGTGATGGGCAAGGCGGGCGGCATCAAGAACGTGATCGCCGTCGCCGAGGCGGGCCGGCCTTGATCGCCGAACTGGAGCGGCTCGCCGCCGACGATCGCCGCGAGAAGAACTGGAAGCGCTGGGGGCCGTATCTTTCCGAACGGCAATGGGGCACCGTGCGCGAGGACTACTCCGCAAACGGCGCCGTGTGGGATTATTTCACGCACGACCACGCGCGCAGCCGCGCCTACCGCTGGGGCGAGGACGGCCTGCTGGGTATCTGCGACCGGGAATGCCGCCTGTGCTTCGCGCTGGCCCTGTGGAACGGCCGCGATCCGATTCTGAAGGAGCGTCTCTTCGGCCTGACCAACGGCGAAGGCAATCACGGCGAAGATGTGAAGGAGTGCTATCACTACCTGGACTCCACGCCCACGCACTCTTACATGAAGGCGCTCTACAAATATCCGCAGGCCGAGTTTCCCTATGCGCGCCTTTACGACGAGAACCGCCGCCGCACCCGCCAGCAGCCGGAGTTCGAGCTGGGAGACACGGGCGTCTTCGACGAGCAGCGTTATTTCGATATCGTGGCCGAATATGCGAAAGCCGCGCCCGACGATCTGGCGATCCGCATCACGGCCACTAATCGCGGGCCCGATCACGCAACGCTGATTGTTCTGCCGGCGATGTGGCTGCGGAACACCTGGTCGTGGGGCCGGCATGGTGAAGGCTATTGGCCCAAAGGTAAAATCAACCGCGCGGACGATACCGCGATGCTCGCCGAGCATGCTTCGCTGGGGAAGTTCCGGCTAGAGGCGCCGGGCGCCGCCGAGCTGCTGTTCACCGAGAACGAAACGGACATGCAGCGGCTCTTCGGCGCGCAGAACGCTTCGCCCTACGTGAAGGACGCTTTCCATCAGTACGTGATCGCCGGCCGCAAGGACGCCGTGAATCCGGCCGGCGAAGGCACCAAGGCCGCCGCCCTGTACCGGCTGGAGCTGGATCCGGGCGCGAGCACCACGATCCACTTGCGCCTGTCCGCCGATGGGTCGGCCGCCGCCCCGGATGCGGATCAGGTATTCCGGCAGCGTCAAGCCGAAGCCGACGAGTTCTACGGCGTGTGGCTGCGCAAGGGCTATACCGGCGAATCGCGCCGCATCGCGCGCCAGGCTTATGCCGGCCTGTTATGGACCAAACAGTTCTATCATTACTCGGTCGCGCAGTGGCTGGAAGGCGATCCCGCGCAACCCGCGCCCCCGCCCGGCCGCGACCACGGCCGCAACAGCGACTGGAAGCATCTCTACAATCGCGACATCATCTCGATGCCGGACAAGTGGGAGTATCCGTGGTACGCAGCCTGGGACCTGGCCTTCCACATGATCCCGTTCGCCAAGCTCGATCCGCAATTCGCCAAAGAGCAACTCATCCTGATGCTGCGCGAATGGTACATGCACCCGAACGGGCAGATGCCGGCCTACGAGTTTTCATTTGGCGACGTCAACCCGCCGGTGCATGCCTGGGCCTGCTGGCGCGTTTATAAGATGACCGGCGCGCGCGGCGGGCGCGATCGCGTCTTTCTGGGCCGCGTCTTCCAGAAGCTGCTCATCAACTTCACCTGGTGGGTGAACCGCAAGGACGTCAAAGGCCAGAACATCTTCTCCGGCGGCTTTCTGGGCCTCGATAACGTCGGCGTCTTCGATCGCTCCCAGCCGCTGCCCGGCAACGTCATCCTCGAACAAGCGGACGGCACCGCGTGGATGGCCTTCTATTGCCTCACCATGCTGTCCATGGCGCTCGAGCTCGCGACCCAGGACCCGGAGTACGAAGATGTGGCATCCAAATTCTTCGAACACTTCGTGGCCATTGCCAGCGCCATGAATTCCCTGGGCGGCACGGGCCTGTGGGACGAGGCCGACGGCTTCTATTACGATCAGCTCCACATCGATCACACCACGGTGCCCCTGCGCGTACGCTCGGCGGTCGGACTGATGCCTCTGGTCGCGGTGGAAGTGCTGGATTACGACGTGATCAAGCGCCTGCCCGGTTTCCGCAAGCGCATGGAGTGGTTCCTCGAGAACCGGCCCGAATTGTGCGAGCAGATCTCTTACATGGAGCAGGACGACTCCAACGGCCACACCCATCGCCTGCTGGCGATTCCGTCGCTGGGCCGGCTGCTGCGCGTGCTGAAATACATGCTGGACGAGAACGAGTTCTTCTCGCCCTACGGCATCCGCTCGCTTTCGAAGTTCCATAAGGAGCACCCCTTCACGCTCGAAACCTACGGCGGCGAGCAGCGCGTGGATTACGAGCCCGCCTCGTCCACCGCCGGCACTTTCGGCGGCAATTCCAACTGGCGCGGCCCGATCTGGTTCCCGGTGAACTATCTTTGGGCGGAAGCCCTCGAACGCTATCACCACTTCTACGGCGATCATCTGCGGGTGGAGTGTCCCGTGGGGTCCGGACGCATGCTGAACTTGAAGGAAGTCGCCGGTGAGATCACTACGCGCCTGGCACGCCTGTTCTTGCGTGACAGTAATGGCAAGGCCCCCTGGCAAGGCGACGACCCGCGCTATGCGCGCGAGGAGCACTGGCGCGACTTAGTGCTGTTCTACGAATACTTCCACGCGGACACCGGGCGCGGCTTGGGCGCCAATCATCAGACCGGGTGGACCTCACTGGTGACGCGGTGCCTGGAAGATATGGCCAGGCGAAACAGCGCCTGACGGTACTTACTCGCTCCACTTCAGCAGGCTGGTGCACGGCCGCGTCAAGGGATCGTCATAATGGTTCGGGCTGACGCGCAGCGAATAACCTAGCCGTCCGGTACGCTCGGGTATGATCTCTCTCTCGAACGTCGCCACGGTGCCGTCCTGGCCGACCGGCGGCAGCACCATCACCTCGGTATCTTCCAAGCCGCCATCGGTGCCCACGCGCCCGATCACGACTTCGACGCGCACCTCGGAGGGTTGCAGCCCAGCCAGATCGATCGCCGCGCGCACCGGCACGGGTTGCTCGCTCATGATGGTTCCCACCGGGGCCTGGCCGGTTTCGACGAAGTGGACGCGATCCCAAACCTCCGCCACCCGCCGGTTCCAGGCCGCCGCGGCGCGCGCCGCCTCGTAGTCGTTTTGCCGCAACCGGAGAGCTTCGGCATGCGCCGGATCGTAAAACTCGCGCGCGTATTCCGAGACCATGCGCCGCGAATCGAACTGCGGCGACAGGCCCATCAGCGATTGCTTCACGCGCTTCAGCCAATCGCGCGGAATCGCGTCGCGCCGTTCGTAGAACAGCGGTACGATCTCGTTTTCGAGCAGGTAGTAGATCTCGCTGGCGTGCAGGCGCTCCTGCTCGTCGGTATACGGCTCGCGGTCGCCGATGGCCCATCCGCCCGAAACCTCGTAGCCCTCGTCGAACCAGCCATCCAGAATACTCAGGTTGAGCACGCCGTTCATTCCGGCCTTCATGCCGCTGGTACCGCAGGCTTCCTGGCCGCGCTTGGGCGTATTCAGCCACAGGTCCACGCCCTGCACCAGCTCGCGCGCGACCTTCATGTCGTAGTCCTCGGTGAAGACCACGTGCTTCCACAGGTCCCGGTCGCGCGAAAGCTGCACGATGTCGCGGATGAAGGTCTTGCCTTCGTTGTCCCGCGGATGCGCCTTGCCGGCGATCACGATCTGAACCGGCATGTCTTTGTTACACAGGATGCGCTTGATGCGGTCCACGTCGCGAAACAGCAGCGTGGCGCGCTTGTAAGTGGCGAAGCGCCGGGAGAACCCGATAGTCAGCGCGTTCGGATCGAGCACCTCTTCGGTGTGCCGCATCTCGACGGCCGAAGCCTGCCGGCGCAGCGCCGAGGAGCGCTGCCGCTCGCGCACGAAATTCACCAGCCGGCGTTTGCGGCGGCGATGCACCTCCAGCAGTTCTTC
This sequence comes from Bryobacteraceae bacterium, assembly GCA_035541265.1. Taxonomy (GTDB): domain Bacteria; phylum Acidobacteriota; class Terriglobia; order Bryobacterales; family Bryobacteraceae; genus Bog-159. The sequence continues at coordinate 14,574 of DATKNQ010000063.1, read as the reverse complement.
ATCGGGAATCTCTCTCACCTGCTCCCAAATGCCGGGGTCGCCGAAGCGCTCGCGCCAGTCCGGTTGCAGATACTGATCGTAGAGCGCCGCCAGGTCGCCGTTGAGCCAGCTCGTCAGGTGCACACCATTGGTCACCGAGCTGATGGGCACTTCCCACACCGGCAGTTGCGGCCACAAGCCGTGCCACATCTCCTGCGAAACCTCGCGATGGAGCTTGCTCACCGCGTTGCGATGCGCGGAAGCCTTGAGGGCCAAAATGGCCATCGAGAAGCGCTCTTCGCGATTGGCCGGATTCGCGCGGCCCAAGGCCATCAACTGCTCGAAATCGATGCCGATGTCGGTGCAGTAGACGTTGAAGTAGTGATACATCAGGCCCGGATCGAACAAGTCGATGCCGGCGGGCACGGGCGTGTGCGTGGTGAAGATGTTGCTGGCGCGGGTGGCTTCCAGGGCTTCCTCGAAATTCAAGCCGTGCTCGCGCTTCAGCACGCGGATGCGCTCGAGCGCCAGAAACGCCGAGTGGCCCTCGTTCATGTGGAAGACAGTGGGCTCGTGGCCGAGAGCCTTCAGGGCCCGCAATCCTCCCACTCCCAACACGAATTCCTGCCGGATGCGTGTGTCGGTGTCGCCGCCGTAAAGTGAGTCCGTGATGCCGCGATCCTGCGGCAGCTCGTTCTCCGGGATGTTCGTATCCAGCAGATAGAGCGTCACGCGGCCAACCGCCATCTTCCACACCTGAATCATCACCTTGCCGGTGGGCAGCCGCACGAAGACCTGCAGATTCTCGCCCTGCGCATCGCGCGCGCGAACCGCCGGCAGCGTGTAGAAGTCGTTGGTAGGGTAGCGCTCCTGCTGCCAGCCATCGGGATTGAGCACTTGCCGGAAATAGCCTTGCTGATAGAGCAGTCCCACGCCCACCAGCGGCAGATCGCAGTCGCTGGATGACTTCAGATGGTCGCCCGAGAGTACGCCCAAGCCTCCCGAATAGATCGGCAGACACTCGGAGAGCCCGTACTCAGCCGAGAAGTATGCGATCAGTTGGCCGTCGGTGCGCGGCTTGCCCCCCTGCACGTGCACGTCGTAGCGCTGGCAAGCCATGTTGTAGAGCGCGATGTAGCGGGGGTCGGCGGCCGCCCGCTGCAGCGTCTGCCGCGAAACGCGCCCCAGCATCAGCACGGGGTTGTAATTGCACTCCCGCCACAAATTGGCGTCGAGCCGCCGGAATAAGGCACGGATCACCGGCTCCCAAGCCCACAGGATGTTGTAAGCGAGTTCCGGCATGCGGGACAGTTGTTCCGGCAGAGCGGGACGAACCAAGAATTCGTGTACAGGTTGAATACGGAATGGCATCTACAATTGCTCTTTCTAACATAGCGCACTCGTATTCGCCCTTGACGGCTCGCGGCCCGGTCTTGGACCGCAAATCGAGGGCTACAGCACCGGCTCGAGCTCTTCCTCCAGAACTAGCGTGGCGTCTTCCAGGGCTTCTTCCTCGGCGGTCCCCTTTGCCAGGATGGCCGTCAGAGCTGGCTCCGGGGGCGCGGGAGCTTCCGGAGGCGCCGGCTCCGCCTGCGGTTTCGGTGTTTTCGCCTTTGGCCTGGGGCGCGCCTTGCGGGCGGCGCGCGGGCGCGTCACGCGCGGCTGGCTCCCGGGCACTCCGGCAGCTTCGCGTAGCTCGCGGAAAGAAGCTTCCAGAAGACCGATCATCGCGCCGCCATCCGGCGCGGCCAGCGCGTCCGTGGTGAGTGCGAAGTAGAGCCTCCCGTCGTAGCTCTCGATTGCCACGCTGATGCCAACGTCCATGCCGGTGGGCACATGCGGATAGCAGGCCACCATGCGGCGGCCGCAGGTATACAGCGGGATCTGCGGACCCGGCACATTGGTGCACACCATATGGAACAGCGGAATCGGGGTATTGAGCCATCCCAGGTTGTTGGCCAGGAAGGTCTGCACCGGCGGCGGCAGCATACCTAACCATGCCAGGCTTAAGCGCAACAACTCCGGCATGCGGGCGCCTTTCATCGCCAGGGTCAATTCGTGAATGTTCTGCACGCGCGCCACCGGATCGTGTATGCCCAGCGGCAAGGAGACCGGCAGCAGCGAAATCAGGTTGCCGAAAGCGCCGATCGCTTCCGAAGGCGGCCGCAGATTCACCGGCACCATGGGCCGGAAGAAACGGTTCTTCACGGTCTGGCCGTGAAGGGTTGTATACTTGGCCACCGCGCCCGCTACCACCGCCAGGATCACGTCGTTCAACGTGCAGCCGCAAGCCTTGCCAATGGCCCGCGCATCGTCGAGCGGGAACTCGGTCCAATACACCTGCCGCTCGCCTGAACACGGGCGATTGAAGGGGAGATGCTCGACCGGCGACAGGAGTTCCGGCATGCGATCCACCACGCGCTCGAGGCCCAGCGCCGCAAAGCCGTCATTGAGCAGCAGCGCGCCGTAACCCAGCAAGCCGTCGCGCGTCTCCGCCAGCCGTTGGGGGATCTGCGCCAGGCTGTCAGTGAGGCCATCCAGGAAAAGCGAAACGCCGTCGGGAGGCTTGGGCGGGCGGTAGGGCTTGCGCCGCGGCAGCGGGCGCTCATCGGGAGAGGCATCCATGATCACGTTCAGCAGCCCGATCCCCGAGACGCCGTCCACGATGCAATGGTGCACTTTGCAGATCAGCGCGGAACGCCGGCCCTGGAGACCCTCCACCACGTAGGTCTCCCACAGCGGCTTCTGGCGGTCGAGCAGCGGCGTAAAAACGCGGCTCGTCAGCTCGCGCAACTGTTCCATCGTGCCCGGCGGATCCAGCTTCACATGGAAGATGTGGCGGCGGATCTCGAAGTCCGGATCGAATTGCCACGTGGGATAGCCAATGTTCAAGAATGGCCGCACCACTATCTCGCGATAGCGCGGGATCTGATCCAACTTGGATTCAATGGTGGCGACGAACCGGTCAAAAGGGATGATGCCGTCGAACACGCAGACACCGCCGATGTGCAGCGGCATCTCCTTGGTTTCAAAATTCAGGAACGCGGCGTCCAGAGCGCCGAAGCGGGAGGGAAGTTGGGGAAGCGCCATGCGTCTGTCTCACTTTCCGGGGAGTGAATATTCAGACTCTATTGTCCAAAAATGTACGCTCCGGCGCAAGGGGGAGGAAGTACGTGACTCCATGGCCCACGGGCGTTAACATCAGCCAGTTTCAACCGGAAGGAGTGCGGCACACTCTCAGTAAATGCTGCGCGACTCAGCGACGATCTGTCGGTCATCAGGGCTGCTGCCTTCCAAAGTCCGACATGGCGACAAACCGCCCACGTGGTGCCACGCAAGCACACCGCCAGACCGGAGGCCGGCTCGCCCCATCGCGACATTGGAAAGCCTACAAAGCGCACGGCTGGTGGAGACGAGAGCGTGGGCGCCATCGACACCGCACTCGTATCACAAGTCAAATTGGTAAGATAATACACTCGATGGCGGGACTCTCGGCCGGTGATCGCGTGGGACCTTATGAACTACTCTCCGCCGCCGGTGAGGGCGGCATGGGAGAAGTCTGGAAGGCCCGCGACACGCGTCTTGATCGCATTGTGGCGCTCAAGTTCTCGCACGCTCAGTTCAGCGAGCGCTTCGAGCGCGAGTCACACGCCATCGCCGCCCTGAATCATCCGAATATCGCGCAGATCTATGACGTCGGCGAGAACTACCTGGTCATGGAGTTCGTCGAAGGCGAACCGGTACGGGCGCCGGAGGACCTAGGCAAACTCCTCGACATCGCGATGCAGATCGCTGATGGCCTTTCCGCCGCGCATCGCGCCGGAATCGTTCATCGCGATCTGAAGCCGGGCAACATCCTGGTCACCAGGGATCGGCGGGTAAAAATTCTCGATTTCGGTTTGGCGAAGCGACCTGCCACGGTGGCCGGCGACACCACGCGCATGTTAACCGTCACGGACCCCGGCACCGTGGTCGGGACCGTGGCTTACATGAGTCCCGAACAGGCAAGCGGGCGGGAACTCGACCACCGAAGCGATCAGTTCTCTGTCGGGCTGGTCCTGTACGAACTTGCCGCCCGAAGGCGCGCGTTTCAGCGTGCCAGTGCGGCCGAAACCATGACCGCCATCATCCGTGAGGAAGCCGAGCCGATGCCTCCCGAGATCCCCGCGCCGATGCGCTGGACCATCGAGCGCTGCCTGGCGAAAGATCCCGACCAGCGGTACGACTCGACACGCGACCTTTACCAGGAGTTACGGCAGACGCGGGATCGTCTGTCACAAACGCCCGCTCTGCCGGCAGCGGGCGGCAGTGTCCGGCGCACGGCGCCGCGATGGCTATGGGCCGCGGCAATCGTGATTTCCGTCGCCGCGGGTGGGCTGGCCGGATCGTGGTGGCAGTCGGTGCGTCGCACGGAAACGCCGATGTGGTCCGGTACGCGTCTCGGCGGCCCGGTGGTCGCCTTCTCGCCGCGCGTGTCGCCGGACGGCCAGATGCTGGCACTGCTCGCTCTCCTCGGCCGGCAGACACAGGTCGCTATTATGAAAACCGACGGAGGGAGTTGGAATATTCTGACGCACGATACTGGCAATGGCTCCGTCGTCAATGTTTCGTGGGCGCGCGACGGATCGCGCCTATTCTTCGACCGCTTCTGGGAGCGGGCCTCCGGAGTTTACTCGATTCCGCCGCTCGGCGGCGAACCGACGCTCCTGCTCGACGACGGCTGGGCGCCGCAGGCCCTGCCCGACGGAAGCCTGGTTGTGCTCAAGCGGACGGCGCGCGGACATGACCAGGTATTTCGATTCTGGCCGGAGTCGGGCCGAACCGAGCCGCTCCCGGCTTATTTGGATCTCTTCGATAGCGGCCCCCCATTCCGCGCGTTCGCGGACGGCAAAGAGGTCGTTTTTATCGGCGCCACCGAGGAGGCCGGCCTCGACGGCGGCGCACAGACGTATATTCTGAATCTCGCGACGCGCAGGTCCCGGAGGCTCGACCCGCAAGCGCCGGTCGACCCTATCGATTTTCAGCTTGGAATTCCACTCGCGCCGACTCCCGACGGTCGCGGCTTCCTGATGCTGGGCAGGGAACAAAACAGCTTCGAACTGATCCGGGTGCAGAGAAGCGGGAAAGCGGGACACGTGCCAGTGCTCTCCTTCTCGAACGGCAGGCCGCCTTTTTATATGGATGCCGCACCGGATGGTTCGATCTATGCAGACTCGGCCGACATGACTCCTTCCATCTCCCGGTTCGCCGTGTCGGGCAGATTTATTACGGAATCGCCCGGTCCCCCACCACACAAGAGCATGGTGCTCCCCTTGACCGACGGCCGCGTGTTGATCGTGGGCCCCTTCGGTGGCAAGTTGCAACTCCTCTCCGGAAAGATAGGCACCGATTTTCGCCCTTTTTTGCAGGCGGACGCCGGCGAGGCCGCGTATGCGTCGGCAGCGGGCGCGGATGAAGTGATGCTTCTGCTGGGCCACCCAGGAAAGCGGTTAGTCGCCTTCGCCTCGGTTCGCAACGGTGTGCTCCGGCGGGAGGTTCCGGTTCCGGGCGGCAATGCCACGGCGGTTGCCTTTTCACCTGGTCTCAAAACCATTTATTACGCCGCTCAACACACGATATATTCGATGCCGGACACGGGAGGAACGCCGGTGCGGGTTGCGGAGGGTGACGACCTTGCGGTCGACCCGGCGGGGCGGATGCTGGTGATTCACAACAGCCGGGGAATATCGCGCATGCAACTCCCGTCTGGGGCCGCCGAGCCGATTGTACTTCCGGCCGGAATGCGGCTGGCTACCGTGAGCCTATCCGCATCGGCTATCGACCGGAATGGCCGCATTTTGCTTTGCGTCGTCACGCCGCAAGACTTCGACTACAAACCGGCAATCCTGGACGGCCGGACGATCAAAGTGATTCCGACTGATAGGCGCGGAGACAATCTTGTACCAGGGTGGACGCCTGATGGGGACATCATCGCGGTGCACGACACTCTGCGTTCGGAGTTGTGGCGGTTCAGGGAAGTATCGAAGTAGCCGGATCGGTCCACCCTTCCGGCGTAGTGTTTTAGGCATTCCGCCCGGTTCGTCGCCCGCCCGTTCCTCTGGCTAGTCGGCGGGTTGCAGAACTGCCAGTCGTAGCGCACTGCCTAGCATTCATCTCGCAACTCATCCGGCGCAAACTGCAGAGGCAGTTTTCGCCCGATATGACAATTTATCGCCAGCAATGCGCCGCGCCAGCCGCGTAAGGGCCGATTCGGGAAGGTGGCGCCGAGGACCACATCCGCGAGTCGACAACACGTCAACTTGGGTAACCCGGTTGGCCGACGATCCGCCCAGAGCCGTTGGCCAGCGTTCCTCCCGGCAGGACACCGCACGCTGGCGCCGTTGTAGCGTCACACCGCTGTGCGCGATTGGCATTACGGGTGCGGTTTCGGAGGCGCCGGCAATGGCGGCGGCGGCGCAGGCGTGCGCGAAAAGGCAGGCTGCTCCGTTTCGCGATCGGATTTTGGGAGGAAGTCCGGAGGCTTGTCGAACAGGATCGCCAGCCGGCGCTGTAGCTCTCTTCCGTATGCGGTCCCGTCAAGGTCTGACCGCCGGTTCTTTAAAAGTGTCAGGCGGTCTCTGGGCCCGAGGTACAGATATGCATCCGCGGTCTGGTCCCAGGTGGCGGCCGCGCCGCCACGCGCGGGGGCCGGGAGGCTGCCGATCCAGTTCCCTTTCATTTCGATGAGCGCCGGCGCGGCGATCGCGGCGAAACGCGGGTCCACGTCATCATACCCTCGCACCGTGTCGCTGCCCGGGACGATCACGTATGGTTTCACAAACGCCATGAGGAGCTCGTACTCAATTGCGCCTGGGCGGCCGCCGTTTCGCCGGAAGTGTCCCTCGCCCATAATCAGCAGCGCCTTGTGCCGCCGGGCGAGGACTTCATACCTCACCACGCTGGCATAAAATTCGTCGCGGAAGGGCAAATAGAGTCCCACGTCTTCCCGGCTGCGCACCTGTTCCCAATCGATGGGCGGGTCGCCCAGGACGATCCGCAACTTTCGCTGGGCCGGCAGTTTTCGATTGGCATCTCGCACAGCCTTGTAAAACTCGCCATAGATCGGCGACACCGGCCCCAGCGCCCCGACCGTGTCCCGCCAAGCCTTCTGGACTTGCTCGAAGGGGACATTTTCGCCGGCCGTGTAGCGGTCCACGAGCTGCTGGTATTTCGCATTTCCGAACTCCACCACAATATCGTTCACACGGTCGCCGAAGGCCGGATTCGCGACCAGGCGCGACAGGACTTCATACTGTTGCCGGCATCCGTGAATTTCACCGAGCATGACGATGCGATAGGTTGCAAACAAGCCGGCGATGCCTTGTACCGGCTCCTGCGGCTGCGGGTGTTGCGCTCTTAGTACGGCGCCGATCAGAAAAAGCCAAGTTGCGCGTCTCACTGCTATTCCCCTCCTTTAGGCCGCCAGGTCGGCCAGTTGATTGGCAAGGCGGCCCGCGACATTGGTATTCAAATTTGCCAGAACCGCGGACACCAGCCGATCGCGCTCCCGGAACTGCAGAAATGCGGCGAAGCCTTCCATGCCTCCCGGATGACTGATGATTCTTGCGCCCACTTGACCACGGATCTCCAGTCCGTAGCCGTAGTTGTGATACGTCGGCGTGGTCATCCGCTGGTAAAGAGCCCGATCCAGAAGACCGCCTCCGTGGAGCGCCTGCGTCCAGCGGCGTAAGTCTGCAACCGTCGAATACAGAGATCCTCCGCCTGTGGCAATCGACATCTCGATGTAGTCGGCGTTTGCCAAACCCTGCTGCGACCGTGTGTACCCACGGACGCGATGGGGGAGGAGGGCGCCATGGGTGTCCACGCCGGTATCGCGCAGACCGAGCGGTGAGAGGACGTGCCTTCCCAGGAAACTCGCGAATGTCTCGCCGGATACTTGTTCGATGATGTAGGCCAGCAGCACGTATCCGGAGTTGCTGTACCGCCCTTCCGTACCCGGGCGGAACTCTAAAGGCCGGTCGCGGAAACGAAGAATCGTTTCGGACGGACTGGATGGAAGAGCCTTTTTCATCTGAAAGTCCGGAAAGCCGAGAAAATCCGGGATGCCGGAGGTATGTGTCAGGAGGTGATGCAATGTCACCTCCTTCCACGCTTCCGGCGGATGCGGTATCCAACTGGTGATCGGCGCGTCCAACCCCAGTTTGTTGGCCGCCACCAGGATGAGAATGCAGGCGGCAGTGAACTGTTTTGAAAGGGAACCGATTCGGAACTTGCCGCCCACCGTGTTGGGGACGTTCCATTCGAGGTCCGCAAAGCCGTAGGCCCTTTCGAAGGCGATCTGCTCGCCACGGCTCACCAGCACAACTCCCATGAACTCGCCACGGTCTGCCAGCGGCCGGATGATTCCGTCATAGTCCGGTTCGGCCCCCCGGCACGCGAGTTCGGCACCGGCCAGGGCCAGGAGGGCTCTCCTGGTCATGCGAATGTGTTGGGCCATTGGCTCCATTCCTCTGTTCCAATTTGTCCAGGAACCGAACCGGTCACCAGGGCGCCATGCATGGCGCTGCAAAGACGCTCGATGCCGCCGGAGTCGAACAGGCAACGCCCGGAAAGTCCGACGAAGACGGGCATCGTAAGCGGCCGATAGCAGGTTCGACAGCGCCCGCGGGCATCCCGCCGAAGCCAGATGTGGAGCAGCGATCCTGCCGCAATGGGACAGACATACAAAAGCGCGGCCCAGACGCCCGGGACACCGGCTTGCTCGGTAAACGGTGCCGCTGCGGCAAGTTCCGACCAACCTGCGATGACCAATACGAAAGAGAGCGCAACGCGGGAAACGGCCCAGGCAAGGCTTTCGAGCGAGCCGGATCGCAGCGGAAGCAGGCTGAAAAGCGCCAACCCGAGAAGAGCCATTCCGACCGGAAGCAGCGGCGCGCGGCGAAGACGGCCGATCGGCACGATTTGGGGCACCAGCCATCCTCTGTGCAGGACTGCGGTTTCTTCGAGTTCCTTTTCTGCGTCGGAAAGCCGGGCACCCGGTTTAAGGCGGCCTATCACACCGGCAAACCCACGCACATCGGGCGCAAGCTGAATGCTTTCACACCGCGGCTTCGCGCGCGCCTCGGCGAAGAGGGTGACCGCCACCGGATCGGCGACACACACGAACGGATCCTTGGCGCACCATTTGCCCAGTTTCTCGACCGTGCTGCCGCGCTCGATCCACGCCGACACCTGCGCTGCCGGAACTCTCGCGGCGGATCCCATGAACGGGCTCGGTTGCGCCAGAAGAAAAAGGCGATCCGAATCCCTGCCAAACAGCAGATGGCGGCCACCTTGAAATCCATTGGTAGCGACTGACAGCCCGATGAGCAGAACGGCCATCGCCGCGATGGGAAGTGATCGCGACCGGTGCGCCTCGGCCAACCGGCGGCTTATCGCTGCCTCATGCCGGAGAACGAACCATGCATCCGCGAAGGCGCCCAGGCTCCGGTTCAACAACGCCATATCGGAACGTACGGCCGAGCGGCGCCAATACCAAAGCTCCGCATGCCATTCCCGTGTCCAATCCGTTCGCAGATCCGCCGGTAGCAGTCCGCCTGCCAGCGCTAACAGTACGCGGCTGGTGAACGGAATATTCGCGGCGTTGACGTCATCCTGCATAACTAGTCCGCGATCTTCTCCAGCAACGGATAACGGGCGCGGAGCGTATGGAGATGATCGCGCCCCGGGCGTGTCAGGCGATAGTATTTCCGCGGCGGCCCGCCGGACTTGTCCGCATTCTTGTGGTCCCAGACTGACTCGATGAGGCCGGCGAACTCCAGGCGGCGAAGGGCGGGATAGACGGTTCCACTGGGCAGGCCGGTGTAGTCGATAATGTCAAATCCGTACGACTGCCCCGTGGCGATGGCGTGCAAAATGAGGCCGCTGGTGTAGGTCAAATTGATCCGCTCCGGCATCCGTCCCGTTGGTAGAATACTACATAGTTCGGGGCTGCGCAAGAGAGCTTCGTTCGTTTTTTCACATCGTCTTCTTGTCTGCGACAGCCCATTCCTGACTACGTTGGTAGTGATCTGTCGCGACTGGACAGACGCACTTAAAAGAGTTCCTCCTCACGAGCGAATTCGAACATTCGCCAACCCCTTGCCGATTATTTCCCGGTTGCTCCCGGGTAACGCGCCAACCGGAAGTTAGGCTAGCGTGGCAAGTTGACGGAAAACGCGCGTTGCTGACTTGTGGCTGTCGGCAGCATCGGTCATCCCTGAAGCCGTAGTGGCGATCTGAATTGCCGTCACTAGATGGCAGGTCTGCGGGCATTCATCAGTCGCCCTTCGCGACTCCCGGGAAATTATCCGCTGCCCCGCAATGAATCGGCTCTATGATCCTGAGGTGGCGACGGAGACGATTGCCACAAAGCCGGGCACCGTGGCATTCAGAATTCCAGGGCGGTTGCCTGTTGCTGGACCTTCGTCATGACCACGTCCTGTTCCCGGCGGAAGATCTCGCTCAGGAAGGACTGAGGGCGCAGCGCGCGGACGTCGCACGCCGCCAGGTGCTCTGCCCTGAAGTGGCGAAGGTTGGCGGTCCTTTTCGTCGTTCGTCATCCTCGGGATCTGCGCCTCGTAACCGGTGATCGCATGAGGCCACCCAAGTTTCGACTCCAACGTACGGGTAGTTTCTCGAATAATCTCCCCGGACCATTTCGGCTCAAAGAGCCGGGGCGGTTCCGCAAGGCGCGGGACGGTATCGCATAAAGAGAAGTTGGCGAGGGCGCAAGCGTCCAGGACCACGAGCGGCGTGCCCGTCATGCCTGGCTGGGGATCAGCACTCGCTCATATAGGCCCGCCTCGTCAACCGCCTGGCCGATTCTGCGGAGCGCATCGAGCCTCTGCTGGCCGCGCTGGCGCGCGTCGAAGAAGTGGCGAACTGCCTGTTCGATCAATTCGTCGCGGCTCCGATAGCGGCCGTTAGCGAGTTCCTGCTCGACCTGATTGGTCAAATCCGCCGGCAGCCTTACGTCCATGACCGTCTCCTCTTTTCATTCTATGCGTTAGCGGCGCCATAACAAGGGCGAGGGCTCGGAAGCCAGGGGGCCGGTAGACGTTACTCCATGGCCACCGGGCCCTTGTGCGGCGCCGACTTCCGCATCAGGAACATCAGCGGAATCACGGCCAGGAAAATCACTCCCAGCAGCCAGAAGCTGTCCACGAACGCCTGCATTGTGGATTGCCGCTGCAGCACGCCGTAGAGCACGCCCTGCGCTTGCGCCATGGCTTGCGCGGCGCTGGCGCCTTGCGCCGCCAGCATGTGCGCGATGCCCGACATCGCCTGCGTATAGGTCTGGTCGAACGGGCTCATATGGCCCACCAGGCGCGCCTGATGGAATTGCGTGCGGCGCGCCAGCAGCGTGGTCACGATGGCGATTCCGGAACTGCCTCCTATGTTGCGCGCCAGGTTGATCAGCCCGGTAGCGCTGCCCATCCTCTCGCGGGCGACCGTCGAAAAGGCCATGGTATTGATCGGGACGAACAGGAAGGCCAGCCCAAGGCTTTGCGTGACGCGCGCCATCATGGCCGTCCGGTAATCGATATCCAGATCGAAGCCGGCCATGGCGAACAGTCCGAGGGCCGAAACGCACAAGCCGAAAATCACCAGCCAGCGCGCCTCCACCTTCGACAGCATAAAGCCTACGAATGGCATGCACAGCGCGATCACCAGGCCGCCGGGCGAAAGCACCAGGCCGCTGCGCATGGCCGTGTAACCGAGCAGCGTCTGCAGGAACACGGGCAACAGCATGGTGCTGGCGTACAGCACGAATCCCAGGATGAACATGGTCATGGTGGACAGCGCGAAATTGCGGTTCTTCAGCATGCGGAAATCGACCACCGGCTCTTTCTGCCGCAGTTCCCAGATCACCACGCCAACGAGCGCGACAAACGCGATCACCGCCGCGCCGGCAATGAAGTTCGATCCGAACCAGTCGTTCTTCTGCCCGTCGTCGAGCAGAATTTCAAGCGACGCGAGCCCGACGCTCAGCAGCCCCAAACCCAGGTAATCGACTTTCAGTCCGCGCAGCGCGCGGCGCACCAGGTACGGCGGATCGGAGATCAGCATGGAAGTCAGTGTCAGCGATAGCGCGCCCACCGGGATGTTGATCAGGAAAATCCAGCGCCAGCTATAGTTGTCGGTAATCCAGCCGCCCAGAGTCGGGCCGATCACCGGCGCCACCACCACGCCCATGCCGTAGACAGCCATCGCCATGCCTTGCTTGTGCCGCGGGAAACTCTCCACCAGGATGGCTTGCGAGATCGGCTGCAGCGCACCACCGCCGACGCCCTGCATCACGCGGAAGACTATCAGCATGGTCAGGCTGGGAGCCACTCCGCAGAGCATCGAGCTGACGGTGAACAGCGCCACGCAAATCATGTAGAAGCGCTTGCGGCCGATCAGCGACGAGAACCAGCCGCTGAGCGGCAGCACGATGGCGTTGGAGACCAGGTACGATGTCAGCACCCAGGTGGCTTCATCCACGCTGGACGACAGGCTGCCGGCGATATGCGGCAGCGCTACATTGGCCACGCTGGTATCGAGCACTTCCATGAACGTCGCCAGCATCACCGTCATGGCGATGACCCACGGATTTACGGAGACACCTGTAGTGTGATCGTTGCTTGCCATTTCAGATTCCCTCCTGGACTACAGCTCCTTCGCGCGGTTACCGCGTGATGATGGTAGCGTCCACGTTCATGCCGGGACGCAGAACCACCCCGTCCGGCAGCGAGTCAAAGACGATCTTCACGGGGATGCGCTCGACCACTTTCACGAAATTGCCCGTGGCGTTTTCCGGGGGCAGCAGGCTCATGCGCGCACCCGTGCCTCCCGCAATTGAATCCACACGCGCCTCGATCGTGCGGCCGTACATGTCGACCGTGACTTCGGCTTTCTGCCCGGTGTGCACGTTGGCCAGTTGCGTTTCCTTGAAGTTGGCCGTCACCCATACGTCCTTTAAAGGAATCAGAGCCAACAGCGCCTGGCCCGGCTGTACGATCTGTCCAGGCTCGACGCTTTTCTTGGTGACCTGGCCATCCACGGGCGCCACGATCGTCGTGTAGCTGAGATTCAGTTCCGCGGCTTCCAGATTCGCGCGCGCCTCCTGGACGCGGGCGGCGGCCGATGCGGCCTGCGCCGAACTCACCTGCACCTGCCGCTCGTTGGCCTTGGATTGAACCACCTGCGCGCGCATCTGCGCCACGCGCGACTGCGCGGCCTGCGACGCGGCGCGGGCATTCACCACGCCCTGCTCGGCGAATCGCACACGATCCCCCGCGGCCTTCAACTGCGCTTCAGTCACTTGCGCGGCCGCGGTGTAGGCGTCGAACTGCTGCTGCGAGATTTCGGCCTTGGCCACCAGCGGACGCATGCGCGCCAGGTCCGCCTGGGCCTTCACGTTGTTGGCCTGCGCGGCCGCCAGGTTCGAGCGCGCGATGGATAGATCTGTGGCCGCCTGATTCTCCGCTTCCCTGGCCTGCGCGGCCTGCGCATCGGCCGTGCCAAGCGCCGCCGTCACACCCGTCGTGCCGCTCTCGGTGGTTTCGCGCGTGAGCGGTACGGTCACGTTCGCGGCGCGCGCCTGGCTTTCGGCCAGCGCCAGCGCCGCCTTTTCCTGGTCGACCTTCGCCTGGAAGTCCCGCGGATCGATGCGCACCAGCACGTCCCCCGCCTTCACGGGCTGATTGTCGTTGACCAGCACCTGGAGCACGCTGCCCGATATCTTGGCGGCCATCGGGACGATGTGGCCGTCCACCTGTGCGTCGTCGGTCGAGACGCGATAGCGGTAGTGCAGCCAGAAACCGGTGGCGATCGCCGCCAGGATCAGTCCCCCTCCGAGAACCACGAGCACGACCCGCGACCGCGACTGCGGCCGCGACGTTACCTCCTCCCGGGGCTGTTCAGTTTGCTTCTCGTCTTCCATGGTATAAGTTTCCATCGTATCTTCTCCACTGGCTGGATCGTTGGTTACTTCGCGTAGACAGCTTCCATCTGCCCCGTAGCGCGCGCCAGGTCGGCCCGCGACTGGTTATAGCGGTAAAGCGCCACAATCTGGTTGTCATTCGCGCGCGCGAGTGCGTCCTGCGCGCTGATGACTTCAATGTTGTTCGCCACGCCCGCCTGGAAGCGGTCGCGCGCCTGGATCACTTCCTCGTTGGCCAGACCCACCGCCTGGTTGGCCACATCGACTTCGTGCCGCGCAGACGCCAGTTGGGCGATAGAGGTCCTCACCTGCAGGGCGATCCCGTTGCGTTGATCCTGCTCCTGCTGCTTCACCTTGCGGATCGCCAGATCGGCGCGCGCCTGCTCGGCGCTGATCCGCCCGCCGGTGAACAGCGGCACGTTTAGCGTGACGCCGTAGGTGTAAGCCGGAATCGCAGTGGAGGCCGACAACCCTTGCTCGGACCAGGTGCCATCGAAACTCACCGACGGATAACGGCTCTCGCCGGCGCGCTGCTTCTCGAGGACGGCCTCGCGCTCGGCGTGGAGCAGCGCCTTCATCTCCGGCCGGTTGACATAGGCGGATTCCAGGCTGCGATCGACGGCGAT
>DATKNQ010000062.1:0-30744 GCA_035541265.1 Bryobacteraceae bacterium | reverse complement strand
CTGGAAGGCACGGAAGTCTGCGACTGGCTCACCTCCAAAGGGATCACGTGCGTGCTGCTGAAGTACCGCGTGCCGGGCGAAGGGCGGTTTCCGAAATCGGGTGCATATCCGAACTCGCCGGTGGCCCTGGAGGATGCGCAGAGGACCATGGGGCTGGTGCGCCTTCACGCCGCGGAGTATCACGTCGACCCGCACAAGCTTGGCGTGCTGGGGTTCTCGGCGGGTGGGCACCTGGTGGCAGCCATCAGCACGAACTTCCGGAAGCGCCTGTACCCGGCTGTGGACGCGGCCGACAAAGAAAGCTGCCGCCCGGATTTTGCAGTGGCCCTTTATCCGGGCCATATGCTGGAACACACCACCAAGAATTTCCAGTTGAATCCGTATGTTCCGGTCAGCCGCGAAACGCCACCTCAATTCATCGTGCAGGCCGAGGATGACAACGTGGACACCATAAACAACTCACTGGTCTACTACATTGCGCTGAGGAACGCCGGGGTTCCCGTGGAGATGCATTTGTACGCACACGGCAGGCATGCGTTCGGGCTGCGGCGCACGAAGTTTCCGATTACGCACTGGCCGGAGCTGGCGGAAATTTGGCTGGGGACGATCGGGATGATTCCGAAACCGTGAGCAGGACTCACTCCTTCGCCAAGCGCCGCTTCCGCAGCTCGTCCACGGACACCGCCAGGATGATCACCGCGCCGATGATCGCCTGCTGCAGGTAAGGCGAGATGCCCAGCAGATCGCTGCCATTCGCCAGCAGGCCCATGATCAGCGCGCCGATCAGCGTGCCGATAATGCTGCCCTCGCCGCCGGTCAGGCTGCCGCCGCCGATCACCACCGCGGCGATGGCCTGCAGTTCGTAGCCGTTACCTGCGGTCGGCTGGCCGGTCATCAGGCGGGACGCTTCGATCATCCCGGCCAAGCCGGTCAGCAGGCCGCCGAGCGCGTAAATCGCCGTCGTATTGAAAGCCACCGGCACACCCGCGTAAATCGCAGCTTCGGGATTGCTGCCGATGGCGAAAGCGTAGCGCCCCAGGCGGGTGTGCTCCAGGATCACGTGCATCGCCAGCGCGCAGACCACCACCACCCACAGCACAAACGGCACGCCCAGCAGGTTGCCCGCGCCCAGGAAAGCGAAGCTCAGAGGCACCCCATGCACAGGCAGCCCGCTGGTAATAATCAACGTCAGCCCGCGGATGATGCCCAGCGTGCCCAACGTCACGATGAACGGGGCGATGCGCAGCCGCGTGGTCAGGAAGCCGTTCACCGCGCCCCAGAACAGGCCCGCCAGCACGCCGATCAGCACGCCGGCGCCGACAGGCATGCCGCTGACCATCGCCATGGTGCCGAGCACGCCGCTCATGGCCAGCATGGCGCCCACGGAAAGATCGATGCCGCCGGCGATGATGATCACGGTCATGCCCAGCGACATCGTGTTGATCACCGCGGTCTGGCGCACGACGCTCGCCAGATTCGTTTGCGTCAGGAAGTGCGGCGACGCGATCGCCAGCGCCGTGAACAGCACGATCAAACTCACGAAGGGCAACAGCCGCTGCATCATGCGCCTGCCTCCCGGTGGAGCGCCGCCAGCCGCATGATCTCCTCCTGCGTGGTGCGGCCAGGCAACTCGCCGCTGATGCGTCCCTGCCGCATCACCAGGATGCGATCGGCCACCTGCAACAGTTCCTGCATTTCCGAGCTGACCATCAGCACGGCGGCGCCCGAGCGCGCGAGCTCGTCCATCAACTGAAAGACCTCCACCTTGGCGCCCACGTCGATGCCGCGCGTAGGCTCGTCGAACAGGAAGATGCGCGCGTGCCGGAACAGCCACTTGGCAATGGCCACCTTCTGCTGATTGCCCCCGCTCAGCCGGCCCGCCGCCTGCCGTCCGGACGCGCAGCGGATGCGCAGGCGCTCGGTGTACTCGGCCGTGACGCGGCTCTGCGCCTGGCCGTCGATCACACCCAGGTGGGACACGGCGCGCAGGTTCGCCATCGTGATGTTGTAGGCGATCGGCAGGCGCAGCGCCAGGCCGGTGCGTTGCCGGTCTTCGGTGACCAGCGCGATCCCCGCGGCGACGGCTTCCCGCGGCGACCGGATGCGCACTTCGCGGCCGCCTACGAAGATGCGCCCGCGTTCGGGCGGATCGACGCCGAAAATCGCGCGGCAGGTCTCGGTGCGGCCCGCGCCGATCAGGCCGGCCAATCCCACGATTTCTCCGGCGCGCAGGCTGAACGAGACGTCGCGCGGCACCAACCGGCACGCCAGTCCTTCCACCCGCAGCAATTCGGGTCCCGGTGGATACGCCTCGCGCGCGTAGATCGACTCCATTTCGCGGCCCACCATGTGCTGAATGATGCGATCGGTCGAAAGACCCGCCAGCGTGCCCGTGTGCACCGAGGCGCCATCGCGCAGGATCGTGACCTGGTCACCGATCGCCCGCAACTCTTCGAGCCGGTGCGTGATGTAGATGACGCCCATGCCGCGCTGGCGCAGCGCGCGCACGATGCGAAATACTTCTTCCGTTTCGGCCCCGGAAAGCGAAGATGTGGGCTCGTCGAAGATCAGCAGGCTGGACCCGTGCTGGATGGCGCGGCAGATTTCGACCAGTTGCTTGCCCGCGGGGCTGAGCCTGCCCACCGAGGCGTGCGCATCCAGCGGAAAGTGATGCCGCGCGATCAGCAGCGAGGCGCGCTCGATCATGCGCTGGCGGCTCACCCATCCGAACGGACGCCGGTCCTCGCGGCCCAGGAAGATATTTTCGGCGACGGAGAGGTGCGGTGCCAGCAGCGACTCCTGGTGCACCATGGCGATGCCAGCGGCGGCCGCCTCCGTCGAGCTGCGGAAAGAGACTGCGCGGCCTTGCCAGAGCATGCAGCCGGCGTCGCGGCGCTCCACGCCGGCCACGATTTTCATCAGAGTGGACTTGCCCGCGCCGTTCTCGCCCAGCAGCAGGTGCACTTCACCGGGTGCTACGCGCAGATTGCCGTCACGCAGGGCCGTTACACCGCCGAACCGTTTCTGAACACCGCTCAGGTCGAGGAGCAAAGGGACAGTGTATAACACCTCCCCCAGGCGCAGCTAATTGGTGGCTGGCGCGACTGCCGTGTACAGCGTCTGCGATCCCGTGACGCCGCCCTGTGTGAAGGTCAACGGTACGGCATCGCCGCTCACGCCCGAGGGCACCACCACGTTGAACTGATACAGGCCGACGAAGGCCGGCGCCAGTCCCTGGTACTGCATTGTCCCAGGCGTGGTGCCGAACATGATGGTGACCGGCGAGGTGAGCGAGGTGAGTTCGGTCGAGCCCACCAATTGGCCCGCGGGGATCGCCGAGCCGCCGCCCTGCGGCGTGGCGTCACCGAAACCTACGCCGTAGAGCGTGATGATGTCGCCCGCTACCGCCGGCTTGGAAGTCAGGCCGGAGACCGCGCCGGTGGGCAAAACCCACGTCGACGAGTTCGCAAACAGCGCTCCGGCGTATTGCTGGCCGCCAACGTCCAGGAGGGACGGCGCATATAAGCTGGGCCCCTGGCCGATCTTCAGGTTGTATGAGGTGCTGCTACCCGATGCGGTGGTCACCACCAAAGGCTGTGTTCCGGCCGAAATACTCGAAGGCACCTGCACGTTGACCTGCCCGGGGCTGACGTAGGACACGTAGGCCGGCTTGCCTCCCACGGTAACGGATGTCCCGCCGAGCGAGGTCGGCGCGGTCGAACCGCTAAAGTTGGCGGATCCCCATTCCGTCGAGGTGTTGGCCAGATACTTGCCATAGATTTCGATCCAACTGCCGGGCGTCACGGTGGTCGAGGCGCCGAACGAGCTGGCAGTAATCACACCACCCGAATTGACCAGTGGCGTCTCTACCACGGGGGTCAGCAGCCGGATCACGTTGTTGCCGTTATCGGCCACGTAGACGTTGCCGCCGTTCACCGCCACGCCGGAGGGGAACCACAGCGTCGCGCTGGTCGCCGCGCCGCCGTCGCCGCTGTAGCCGGGCTGCCCGTTGCCGGCGATGGTGTAGATGGTGCCATCCGGAGTGACCATGCGGATCACAAAGTTGTTGCAGTCGGCGATGTACAGGTTGCCGGCCGAATCGAGGGCGAGGCCCTTCGGCGTGTTGAGTTCGGCTTGCGTCGCCGGGCCTCCGTCGCCCAGATAACCCGGATTGCCGCTGCCGTCGCCGACGACTGTGGTGATGATGCCGCTCGTATCGATCTTGCGGATCACGTTGTTGCCCGAGTCCGAGATGTAAAGATTACCCGCCGGGTCCAACAGGACTGAGACCGGATTGTTGAGCGACGAGCCGGTGGCGATGCCGCCATCACCAGTGTAATTCGCGCCGGTAGTTTCGTTGCCCGCCAGCGTGTTGATGTCTCCCGACGACCAGGTTGTGCCGCCGATGAAATTGTTGTTCGTGCAGGCTACCGGACCTTGCGTCACGCACACCACGCGCACCACGTTGTTGTAGGGATCCGCGATATAGATGTTCCCGGCGGAATCCACCGCGACGCCCGACGGATTCCAGAGCTGCGCGTTGGTGGCGGCGCCCAGATCACCCGCGAAACCGGCGCCCTTGCTGTTGTCGCCCGCTACCGTCGAGATCGTGCCTCCCGTGACTTTACGGACTTCGTAGTTGTCCGCGTCCGCGATATACATGTTGCCGCTACTGTCGAAAGCCAGACCCGAGGGTGCGTTCAACTCGGTGCCGCTGGCCGTCGCCGACGAGCCATCGCCCGCGAATCCGGCCGTGCCATTGCCGGCCACGGTGCTGATCGTTCCGCCGCTCACCTTCCGCACACGATTGTTGTCCGTGTCCGCGATATACAGATTCCCCGAGGAATCGAAAACTACCGCGGAGGGACCGTTGAGCACCGCGGAAGTGGCCGAACCGCCGTCGCCGGAGTAGCCGCCGAGACACGGCGGGGGCGGGGTGCTGTTGGCGCTGCAAGTCCCGGCCATGGTCGAAATGGTGTAGGGCAGAGTCTGCGCGCGGCCCAGGGCCGGCAGAAGAGCCAACGCAAAGACGATGGCGCAATACCTGTGGCGCGTGCGGAAAAAATCAGTCGAAAGATGAAACACCGTTATAGGTCCTCTTGGTTCTTGATGGCTCTCATCGGAGCCTGTATTTTCTGAGCAATCCGGTTACCGGCGCGAGTCGGTCGCGCGCACGCCTCTCCTGTTGCAGGGAAAGCGGAATCAACCGGATACGTTCCAGAACTCTATCATAAGCCCGAACGAGTTCCACCGCCCCGCGCGCGGCCGTCAGACGGTCCCCGGCGGTCGCCGCCGCCTCGGTCTTGCGGGCCAGTTCGAGGCAAACTTCGACTTCCGCCCGAACCTCGGAATCCGCAACCCCTGTTCCTGGAGGGAGCCGCAACATAAGGGCCGGGGCGGCTACCGCCCGTGTCCGGACGCGCCATCGCGCGCACTGCCGCCGGGGAACGGCACGCTGACCATCAGTCGTTGCACGCTTGCAGATAACCTCTTGAACCGGATACGCGACAGACCGCACGAGCGTTACGCCTCCGCTGTTAAGTCTTTGTAAAATATGGAGATGCTAGCGCCTGCCATATTCCGGATACCAGCGGAGCCCCACGAACACACCCGGTAGGGTCGCGTGTACGTACTCGGTCCTTTCGGGTGAGGTTTTGAAGTGAAAAGCCTTGGCTCCGCCCTGAATTTCAAACCTACCGAAGCGGTAATTCAAAGTCGCCTCCGTATCCCAAATCGTCGAGCGGTGCGGAAAAGCGAAGCCGGACGCGCGCGCCTCGAAGCGCAGCCTCTGGCTGATCAGGTAGTCCGCGCCCAAGCCGAAACTGGGATAGAAAAACGAATCGGTGCCGGAGGCTGACACGTTGATCGGATTTCCGCTGGCGTCCGTCTGACCGTGCCGCAGCGGCGCGTCCGTCCCTGTGGCGACGGTCGTGTACTGCACCTCCCACAGCGTCTTGATGTGGAACTTGGAGTCTTTCACCGGGAAAGGCCATGACAGGTAGTCGAGCGAGACCTTGGCGTTCTGCAGCGTATAGTGAACGGCCAGATAATCGCCTTGGTTATAGTTGGTGCCAAAGATCTCGAGAGCCGTGGGCGCGGTGGAGTTGCCGTTGCCCTGCACGTGGAAATAGGATACCCGGACCGCGTTATGTTTGCCGACCGGGATGCTCAACACCGCGCCGGGGATCGGGTTGGGTTTCCCTTCGTAGTCGAGAGCGTTCGAAATTCCGCTGGTGTTCTGATGTCCGGCCGACATGTCGGGATGGCCGAAGCCCAGCCAGTACTGTAGCGTGATCGAGAAACCATCTCCCGCATAGAATGGCGCCGCCACGGCGGGCGCTGGCGCGGCCGGCTTGGTGGTTGAAGGCTGCTGCTGCGTAGTGCTGGACTGTTGTGGTGTGGCGCTCGCCTGCTGCGCGGCGATGGGCTGCCCCGTCATCCAGATACATCCCAGAGACGCACAAAATATCCTGGCAGCCATGGTTAAGGCGTTCCGCATCGACTATAAGCTCCGAAAATTTGCAATGACGGCGGGTCTGCTGGCGCACCGTGCTGTTCGCTCTAGAGCGCCAGTTCTTTATGATACATCATGTCCTTCAGGTTAAATCTGGTCTTGACCTCGATCCGGCCCAACTGTGTCGTGAAGGAAACTTCCCTGTCGCCTGTGGTCAGCGGCATTTCTTCCCGCGGAAATCCGAACCACAAAGTAGGCATGCCGGAACTGCTGATGGGTCCCTTCTGCACCACGCTCGGCTGGGCCGGCGATTTGCCCTTGGGCTCCAGGTAAGTCAGGTTCTTGATTCTGTCCAAGACCTCGTCACTCAAACCCTTGGACACGGTGGTTGTCGTGTCGCCATCGTCGTCGTGTTGGCGGCCCGGTTGTAGAACGGGAACGCCGCTCACGCTGATCACGTAATCCTTGGCCAGAGACTGTGGCAGAGAACCCTTCAGCGCTTCCTGCACCGGCTTGGCGCTTTCCCAGCGAACCGTGGCCGTATACGAAATCGGCATCTGCCCGCTGCCGCCGCCGCGCCTGCCCATTCCGCCGCGGCCGCCCATGCCGCCGCCCGGATAACCCATGCCGCCGCCGCCGCCTGGATAGCCGCCACCGCCCGGATAGCCGCCGCCACCGCCCACCCCGGGATCGCCCATACCGCCGCCCCCACCATAAGGGCGGCTCAGCGCCGCGGAGGACGCGTTCACCTGCCGGGCCCAAGGCGACCGGGTCACCAGCTTATCGATTTCGTCCGAGGACCATTCCGACGGTTCCTTCTTGTTCCAGAAATCCGAGCCACCGGCATACAGCCGGAACATCGGCGCGCCGGCCCCGGCCGCGAGAAGCAGCAGCCCGCGGCGCGTAAATCCAGAGTTTCGAGTCATTTCGTATCCTCAGCTTGGATCCAATAAGGTTCAGACGTCGGCAGACGTGCGGAAGGTTGCAGTAGAAATCTTTGGGGATTCTGCGACAATGGGAACATGGTGCGGCAATTGGCGATCCTGGCGTCGCTCGTGGCGATCTGCTTCCCGCTCCGGTCGCCAGCGCAATATTATCCCCGGCGTGGTTCCGTGGCCACCGTTACGCCCGGTCCCTACCACGGTCCCGCCGTCACTTTCAACGGAACCGTGAAGGCGGTCACCAAGAAAGAACTGATCGTGGATTTGGACCGCCGCGATCCGGCCGACCAGCAAGAGACGCTAACCTTCCGCTTGTCGCGGAAGACCAGATTTCTGCAAGGCGATCGGGCGATTAAACCGGAAGTGATCGCTGTAGGAATGCACATTTCGCTCGATGCGACGCGCGAAGGCGATCAGAAGCTATCGGCGGTCGATGTCATCGTGCCGGTTCCCGCGAAAGTTGCCGCTCACCCCGACACGAAGTGAGCCGTCCGGTTCAACTTTTCACTCTTTCCAGTTCGCCGTAGACCGCGCGCTTAGGCAATCCGCGCTGGTGCGCTATCGCCTTGATGGCATCCATGCGGCTCATGCCTTGCGCCATGCGGGCCGCCACCGCTTCGGCCACCGGAGTGTCATCTTCAACCACCTCCGTGCGTTTGCCGACCAGCAGAGTGATCTCGCCTTTTACGGTTTCACGCGCGGCCAGCACGGTTCGGATCTCCGCCGCCGTGCCGCGCAGGAACTCTTCGTGCAGCTTGGTGATCTCGCGCGCCACGACCACGGGCCGGTTGCCGAGTGCCTGCTCGACCGCCGCCAGGGTGTCCAGAATGCGATGGGGAGCTTCGAAGAAGATCAGCGTGGCCGGCTCGTCGCGTAACGCTTCGATGGCGCGCAGCCGCTGCCCGGGTTTTACAGGCAGGAAACCGCCAAAATGGAAAGCGTCCGTTGCCAGTCCGGAAGCCGCCAGCGCGGCCAGCGGAGCGGAAGCTCCGGGAACCGCTTCGACGCGGACTCCCGCATCGATGGCCTCGCGCACCAGCCGGTAACCCGGATCGGAAACCAACGGCATACCCGCATCGGATACCAGTGCAACGGAAGTGCCGTCTCGCAGCCGGGCGGCCAGTTCGCGGCTACGCTCACGCTCGTTGTGCTCGTGATAGCTCACTGTGGGCGTCGAGATTCCGTAGTGTTCGAGCAGCTTGCGCGTCTGGCGCGTGTCCTCGCAGGCAATTACGTCCGCCTCTTTCAACACGCGCACCGCGCGGAAGGTGATGTCTTCCAGATTGCCGATGGGCGTGCCCACCAGGTAGAGCGTCCCGCTCAGCGCTGCTCCTCTCCGCAAGGCGGGGCGGGCAGCTTCACGAACGGCATCCGGCCGATTTCATCGGCGGAGCGTGGACGCAGAACCGGCATCCGCGCCGTATCCTTCGTCACCGGAGCTTCAAGCAGCGGAATCGAGCACACGCCGGTCCCGGCCGGATGGGGTTCGCGCAGCCCCATCCTCAGCGCGGCATCTTGCGGCGAGCGCTGGAGCTGGCCGTACCTTTTCATGAACTCGCGCAAAGGGTTCTTCGTTTCCGGACGAACCGCGGGCGCGGGCGGCGCGGGATCGGCCAACTGCGGCGGCACCTGCGCGGGCAGCGCCATGGCCCAGATTCCGGCCGTCATCATGCTGGTTGCTCGCAAATGCATAGACCTCCTTGCCAGAAGGAATGTCTCGAAACCGCGCGCCCTTTCACTTGCCCGCCATCTTTTTTTGAATGAGGCGCGCCTGTGCGCTCAAGCTGTTTAACTGCCTCAAATCCTCCTCCGCCATGGCGATGGAATCCTGGATCCGCGCCAAGTCCCCCGCGCCGGCGCCCGGTGCGTCGGTACGCTGCCCCTGCATCACGCCCGAGAGCGAGCGGTATTGATCGGTGATTTGCCGGTAGCGGCGCAGAATGCTGGTGAGATAAACCTCGCGCCGCTGGTGCAGATCCTGCAGTTCGGTCGAAAGTTGCTGGAGTTGCGCCAGTTTCTGGGCATCGCCGCTGCTCTGATCGCGAAGCTTCTGATAGGCGATTTCCACCTGCGTGACCCGGTCGCGGCTGCTTTTCAACTCGCGTTGCAGCGCGTCCACCGCCTGGTTGGCGGCCGCCAGGTTCGCTTTCAGGTCACCCTCCGACCCTGCCAGCCGCTGGTTCTCGACCCGCAGATTTTGCAGTTCGGCGCCGGCTTCGTCCAGGTGCTCCTGCAGCCGCGTGATCGCGGCGTTGGCATCCGACAGGCTGAGTTTCAGCCGCTGGATACTGATGACGTCTTCCGGATTGTGCGCCGGCCGGGCGGCTTCCGCGCTTTGCTTCTCGGATGGTAATACCGGCAGCCGCGCCGCGGTTTGCGCTCCGGCCGCGCGTTCCAGGTCCGCAATGCGATGCCGCAACTGCCCGTTCTCCGCCGACCACCGCGCTGCGTCGATGGCCTGCTGCCGGTTGATACGGGCGAGCCACACGACCGCCGCGGCCGCGCCTAACAGCACGATCACCACCAGGCTCCAGCGTCTCACTGCCACAGTATTATCTCTCTTTCAAGGCGAAGCGGGTACGGTAGGTCAAGTTATATTTGCCGCCGGCATCCAGCCGCAGCTCAAAGCTCTTGGCGCGCAGGTCCGGCAAGGCGATGGTCACGCTGTAAGAAGACATGATCAGACGCAGCGCGCGGTGAATGGCATCCGCGATCTCCTCGCTCGACCGGCAGAAGATCGCGCTGCCCCCGGTCACCTCCGCGAGCTGCTTCAAGCCGTTTTGATACGCTTCGCCCAAACGGTCGCTGCGATAGCGCAGATGCACCACAAACAAAGGCGTCTGGTGCTGAGCCAGGGCGGCCGCCACTTTCGAAATCTTATCCTGAATCAGAGCCTCGGGAAACTTGCGGCTGAGGTCGTGCGTGTCGCTCGAATTGATTACCGGGTTGGTGAAATCCTCCCGATAGTTCTCCGGATCGCTGTCGGTGAGGTACAGTTCCGCGACCCGGACGTTGCTCTTCGACAGGACCGAATCCGCCACCTGTCCGACCGTCTCGACCGTGTTCAGAAGCGCGGACTTGCCGCTGACGGGGAGGTCCTTGACTGCCGTGGCGGCGCTTTCCAGGCCTGTCCCCGGATCGGCCAGCACCTTAGGGCCATCCTGCGCGCGCATGACCGCCACCGTGGTCCGCGGCGGCAGTTTCAGTATCTCGGCCGCCAGTGCGCTCTTGGCGGTCTCCGCCAGCGCAAGGTCGCCCGCCAGATCGAGCACCGCGACAAGCATCAGGTCGGTGCCCGGACACAGCAAGTCCACCACGCGCGCCTGCTTGCCCGCCGCCGTGGCGCTCAGGTCCTTGGCTTCGAGCGGCGGATCGTCTTTCGCGTCCGTCCACAGTGCGACTCTGATGATGTGTCCAGCCGGCCGCTCTGGCGCACCCGCGAGCCTCCACGCCAGCGCCGATACCAGGAAAACCGCGGCTCCGCCGCGCCGCATACTCAAAAGCTCAGCCTCAAACCCAGTTGAATCACGCGTCCGCCTCGCGATCCGATGATCTTGCCGGCTTCCACGTTCGGCGTGGTAGCCGAGCCGATCACGTTGTTCGGATCATTCCAGTTCGCATGATTCATGAAATCGAATGCCGAGGCGTTGAACTCCAAGGTGCGATCCGCGGTCAGGGCGAAGCGCTTGTTCAGCGCCATATCGAAGTTCTGCCAGCCGGGGTTGAACAGGTTCGATAGCGTGCGCGACACATCCCCGATCGTGAAGTCGGGCGGCTGCACGAAGGCCGCCGGATTGAACCACAACGACGGCCCCTGGTTGTTCACGTAAGGGCTCACGCCCGGCACCGAGTCCACTTGCAGCGCCTGCACCACGCCGCCTGTATTGTTGAACAGGGGAGTCAGGTAAATGGGATCGCCGCTCGCGATTGTTCCCGTTCCGCTGACCGACCAACCGTCGATCAGGTAGCGCCGCCAATCCGGAAAGCGCAGGAAAGGCTTGTTGGCTCCGAATGGCAGTTCGTAAGTGTAGTTCAGCTCCAGCCGTTCCGGACGGTTACCCGCCGTCACCGACCATTCGTTGCGCCAGTTGAAGAAATCCTGCGAGCCGTAGGGTCCCGAGTAATCGTCCATCTGTTTGTTGAACTCGAAATAGGCGTTGACCGAGAGTCCATTGGACGACCGCTTCTCTACGCGGACATAGCCGGCATCGCGCTGATACTTACCCACCGGATAGAGACCGTACAGGTTGAAGCCTTGATACTGCGGATATGGGCGCAGCGACTGGTTGAACGTCAAATCGTTCAATTGCACGCCATACTGCAGGTCGTTCAGCGGTATCGCATTGGGATTGGCCGCCCCGTTTCCGACTAGCAGGTGTTTGCCGCCGGAATAGGCAAACCCCACGGTCACCAGGGTGGACGCCGGGAATTCGCGCTCAATGGACAGCGAGGCCGATTGATACGTAGGCACGCGATCAGTCCTGTCGATCAAATCGGCGATCGTGTTATTGGCCGCATCAGGCTGGAGATTGGGCAGGGGCGTCGATGACCCTGGGACGCCGTTACTCAGGATCAAGGCAGGTTGTACCTGCGTGTTGGAGGAAAGGAAGGTCGAATACTCGTTGAAGCCCTGCGTGCCGAACTGGCCCGAGTAAATCGGAATGCCCGAATAATCGCGCGCAAAGTTGACGCGCACGACGGTCCTGGAATCTTGCGGCGGATTCCACGCAATGCCCAGACTGGGCGCGGCGCGCACCAGCGTGGGCTGGAACGCACGGCCTACGCCATCCTGGCCCGCGGCGATCAGAGCGCCGGGCAGGCCGTTTGCCGGGTTGATGGCGTTCAGGTCGACGGTCGACTGGCGATTGTATTTCTCGACGCGCGGCCGGTACAGGTGCGCCGTCAGCCCGAAATTGATGGTGAGGCCCTTGGCGGCTTCATAGCGGTCGTGGAAGGACAGCGATCCCTCCGAGCGCCGGAAATAGGAAGGCTGAGTGTCGAGCGTCACCTCCGCGAACGATGGCATGCCGAGCAGCAGACTCGCCAGGGCGTCGCCCGTATCCACGATTCCCGGCAGGCTGGTCAGCCCGGAGTCGAATGTCATCAGGCCGGCCGGATACTGCGGCCAAAAGCTGTTCATCTGCTGTAGGATGTACTGCCCGGTCAAGCGCAGGGTGTGCTTGCCCCGCTTGGTCGAAACGCCGTCGGTCCAGATGTAATTGTTTGCGGCGTTTCGCGAATACGGGTAGCCTTGCCCCATGCTAAGGTAACCGGCCAGTTGCATTACCGGGAAACCGCCGCCCGCGATTCCCGTCAGGCCGATCTGGCCCGCGTAGTTGGTGTTTTCAAACGAAGAGCCGCTGTTCGAGACGTTGGAATTGGCTTCGAACGTCAACGTATATACGGTGTTGCCCGAGGCCGTGAAGATATAGTTCGCCGATCCGCGGCGCGTCTGAAAGTCGCGGCTGGAAGGGCCCGGATTGGCGGCGGTGGGGAACCATTGCGCCGCTCCCAGGGTGCCGTTCGAATACGCCAGTTCCATGGTGACGCGATGGCGGTCGCGTATGGACTGATCGAGCTTGCCGATCATGCCGTTCGCTGTGTTCGTTTCGGGCGAATTGATGAAATAGTTGTTTTGGAAGAACGGCCCGACATCGGTGTTGGGCGCCGGATAGAATTTGAGCGCGGCTACGGCCACCGGATCGAGCCGCGATGCCGGGATGAGGTTGCCCGGAAACGGTGTCCGCAGGTATTGCAGGTTGTTCGTGGAGACCGGCTGAGTGGGGTCATAGGCCGTGTTCGTCTGGGTGCTGGCGGGATCGTAGATCGGCAGCACATTGCCATCCGGATCGAGCACGCCGGAATAGTCGCCGGTGCGCTGTGCCGTGGTTGGAATGGTCTGCAGCGAAGTGCGTGAGATATTCTCGCGGACACCTTCGAACGAGAGAGAGAAGTACGTGTTGCGGCCCGCGAAGACGTGGGGAATCACCGCTGGACCGGCTACATTGAAACCGAACTGATTGCGGCGCAACAGGCCCTTGGTGCCGCCGTTCTGCCGAATCTCGTGCGGCACGGCGTCCAAAGCGTCGTTGCGGAAATTCTCGAAGATGCGCCCATGCCAGTCCGTCAGCGGACTGTGGCGCAGCGCCTTGGGCGGGCTGTCGGCGCGCAAGCCCAGACTGCGGGTCAGCGACTTAAACTCCTCGATCGCGGTGTTCATCGCGGCGTCCGGCGGCGCCGAAGCGGGCTGCTGTTCCGCGTGTGCGACGGCCGCCGCGGACAGACACACTGCCACCGCGTAGCGGCAGAGCGGCATATTCACCTAGTTTAACAACTGGACGCGCTCCGGCTCATCGCCGGTCAGCCGCCGGTACCAGTTCTGCCATATTGGAAGCATGACGCACTGGCTGCTGGTGTTCGCCTTGCTGAGCGCTCCTTTCTGGGAAAGCAGGGCGCCGCGTGACTGGACCGAACAACAGATCGAGGATTTGACCCACGACAGTCCCTGGGCGGAGATGGCGGGGCCCGACCCGGCCGTGCAGGTCTACCTGGCCACAGCGCGGCCCATCCAGGAAGCCGAATCCGAACTGGCCCGCCGGCGCGGGAAACCCCTGAACGAGGAATATGCCGATTATGTGCGCGACGACGGCGGTAAGCACGTGATCCTGGCAATCGCCTATAGCGACTGGTCGCTGCTCGAAGACAGCGGTGAGGCCCGCCGCATGGAAGAGGAATCCATTATGAAGGTCGGGCGGCAGCGCTATAAGATCGAAGGGCATTTCCCTCCGGTCGCCTCCGATCCCTTTCTGCGGTTAGTGTTTCCGCGCGTCACGGTCACCGATCGCGACAAAACGGTCACCTTCGAGTTGTACGTGCCGGGCCAGGGCCCGTATCACGAAGCGGAGTTCCGCGTCCGGGACATGCTCTACAAGGGCAAGCTCGAAATGTAAGAAATGCCGCGCGTCAGCCGCCGCATCCGACTATACTATGGTCGGAGGATCTAATGATCTGGTTGTCTCTTTTACTCTTCCTGCAGGCGGCCGGGCCGGGTGCGCAGGTCGAGCGCGGTCAGACGCTCTTCTATGCGGAGACTGGGTGCGGGACTTGTCACGCGCTCAAAGGCCGCGGACAGGCTGTTGGACCGGATCTTAAAGTCCTGGGACGCGTGGGAGTGCGGGCCTTGGTGACGGCCATCCGCGCCACCCGCACCGAATATGTTGAGACCATCAAGCTGAAGGACGGCACCACGTTTCCGGGGATGAAGGTCTCCGCGGACGCTTCCGTGCTGCAATACTACGATCTGTCCAAGACTCCGCCGGAACTGCGTAAGTTCGCGCCCGCCGACGTGGAATCGAAGACGGACAACAGCGTCTGGAAACATCCGCCCTCGACGGCGGGTTACACGGATCAGCAGATTGCAGATATCGTGTCGTTCGTCCGCTGGGCGGCTACCGGGCAGAAAAAAGCCGTCGACCCCTCCGACGTGGAGTAAGCCGCGAGAGCATCGTCCGCCCTTTGGTTCGGTGTACAATGTTTATGCCAATCCGGAGTTTTGCCGTCTTTGGCCCGAACCTGTCTGGGGGAAGAAATGGATAAACCAGCGCAGAACATTCAAGATAGTTTCTTAAACAACGCGCGAAGAGACAAAATTGTACTCACCATCTATTTAATGAGTGGGGTGAAGCTCTCCGGACGGATCAAGAGCTTCGACAAGTATTCCCTGGTTCTGGAAACCAACAACCAGGAGCAGTTGATTTTCAAGCACGCGATCTCCACGGTAGTGACCTTGAAGACCGCGCATTCTTACACGGGCAATTCGCAGAGCGCCGCACAGGGTTCGGCCGGGGCGGCCATGGCGAGTTCGGCCGTACACGCTGAAGTATCGGAGGCCTAGATCGCCGTCAGCCCTCGTACGCCGCCGGAAACAGCTATCCTGGCCGCGGTGGAATTCACACATCGGCGGGGCGGGGTTTCCTCCCGAACCGGAAGCGTTGAAGAGTCCCTGGAGGAGTTAGCAGAACTCGCCGCCAGCGCGGGCGCGGTGGTGACCGGCCGTGTCCTGCAATCCCGTCCGGCTCCCGAAGCCGCCACACTCATCGGTCACGGCAAACTACTGGAGGTGGCCCAGCTGCGCCAATCCCTGGACGCCGGCCTGGTGATTTTCGACCAGGAGCTGACTCCCACCCAGCAGCGCAACCTGGAGAAAGAGCTTTCCTGCCGTGTGATCGACCGCACCCAGCTTATCCTCGATATTTTCGCCGGACGCGCCCGTACGCGCGAAGGCCGCCTGCAGGTGGAACTCGCGCAATTGAATTACCTGCTGCCGCGCCTGACCGGCCGGGGCGTCCAGATGTCCCGCCTGGGCGGCGGCATAGGTACCCGCGGCCCTGGTGAAACGCAGCTCGAAACCGACCGCCGCCGCATTCACCGGCGCATCAAGAAAATCGAACAGGATCTGGAAAGCGTGCGTGCCGGGCGCGCTTTGCATCGCCAGAAGCGCCACTCCGTGCCGCTGCCGACGATGGCGCTGGTAGGCTACACAAACGCGGGCAAGTCGACGCTTTTCAACCGCATCACCGAGGCCGGGGTGCTGGCCGATGCGCGCATGTTCGCGACGCTCGATCCGACGGTGAGGCCCGTAAAGCTGCCCTCGCGCCGCCGCGCGCTGCTGAGTGACACGGTAGGCTTCATCGGCAACCTGCCCACCACACTGGTGAGGGCGTTTCGCGCCACCCTCGAAGAAGTGAATGAGGCGGCGTTGATCCTGCACGTGGTGGACGCTTCAGCGCCGCATGCCGCCGTCCAGACCGCGCAGGTGCTGAAAGTGCTGTCGGAGATCGATGCCGGCGGCGTCCCGCAAGTGTTAGTGCTCAACAAAGTAGACCGGCTGCCGGAATCCGGAATCGATGTGGAGGCATGCCGCCATCGTCTTTTGGGTCATTCCGGCGCGGCTGCCGGGACGCGCGCCGTGGCCATTTCGGCGCTGACCGGCCAGGGAATCGACAGCCTGCTCGCGGCCGTCGACGCGGTGCTGCCTTTCGATCCGATCGTCCGTGTGCGCCTGAACCTGCCGCTGAGCGAGGGCGCCCGCATTGCCATGGTCCACGATCTCGGCCGGGTCCTCGAAACCCGCTACGTGGACGACACCTGCGAGATGGATGCCGAGATTCCGGAGTCGCTGCGGCGCAGGCTGAGCGCGTATCTGGCCCCTGCGCTATAGTACGGTTTCGGTGTCATATGCGAATCGCATTTCTTTGTCTGATTTTCGCCGTCGCCGCCACAGCGGAGATCCATCGTAACCCCGGCAGTACCACTCCCTTGCCCACCGCCAAGTACATTCACGTAGTCAGCGAGGCGGACTCGCCCGTCCAGCAGACCCACATTAAGAGCAAAGACGGCCTGTACATTGCCGCCGCCATTCGCAAGCCCAAAGGCAACGGTCCCTTTCCGGCCATGATCATGTTCCACGGCGCGCCCGGCGGACGCGGCATGGAACAGCTGGTGGGCTGGTCGCGCGGCGATACCGGCGGTCCCGTCTGGGAGCGATTCCTGCAGGAAGGCTATGTGGTCGCAGTGGCCGATTATCGGGGCGGCAACATGATGCTGACCTCGTCGCCTTCGACCAACGGCGCAGTCACTTCTATCGACGATGGGCTGGCGGTGATCGATTACGTCAAGACACTGCCGTATGTCGATCCCGGCCGCATCAACCTCTACGGTGTCAGTCTGGGAGGCAACCTGGTGATGTATCTCATCTCCAAAGTCCCTGTGCATTCCGCGATCGTTGGCGCGCCGGCGGTGCTCTGGTTTCTCGGCATTCCGATGCCGCCGCAGGGCTCGGCCGCCGCGCACGGCAACCCGTTCGAGAATGCGAAGCCCGATCCGGAAATCTCCAAGAAGAACATCGAGCCGATCCGCACGCCAGTGTTGATCCTGGCCGGTACGGCCGACCGGCTGATGCCGGTCGCGATCGCGCTGCACGACGCTCTGGCCGGGGCGGGTAAGTCGGCGCGGCTTGAAATCTACGAGAACGGCTATCACGATTTTTGCCTCGGCCCCCAAGGACAAAAGCGGCCGGATTTGCCGCAGGGAGAAGCGTTATTCGATTCGGCTTTGGATGCCCTCGGAAAGTCTGTCCTGTTTGCCGCTGGGAAATTGCAGTAAATACGGCCACCGGGCTTGACCCGCCTGGTAGGCATGTTGATAAAATCGGCTCAACGCCTTGAATCGATATGTTGCGTGGCCTTACAGTGGTGCTGTTGTTGGGCCTAGTGCCAGAGTGCACATCTGCGGCTCAGAGCGTCAAGAAGCCGAAGACGCATACGGCACGTGCGGGCGCCAAAACGAAACCGGCTGCTTCGTCCCCGGCAAAACGCTCCAAGCCGCGAAAGG
Organism: Bryobacteraceae bacterium; assembly: GCA_035541265.1. Classification (GTDB taxonomy): domain Bacteria; phylum Acidobacteriota; class Terriglobia; order Bryobacterales; family Bryobacteraceae; genus Bog-159. The sequence goes on along the minus strand of DATKNQ010000062.1, from coordinate 12,957 downwards.
CCGCCAATGCCAGGTCGAAGTCCAGGGCAGTTACCGCCACCAGCCGGCTTGGTACCGCGAAATCCGCGCGATTGCGCCGGGCGCGGCCGATAGTTGGATCGTTCGACCCCACCGCTGGCGACAATGTGGACGGCGACGATCTGGCGGTCCGCCGCGCGGCGGTGGACGCGCTGGGAACCTATAACGGCAGTGTCGTAGTCGTCGATCCGCAGACCGGCCGGATTCTCACCATCGTCAATCAGAAGGTGGCCTTCGCCAGCGGCTTTACCCCGTGTTCCACGATTAAGTTGATTACCGCGTTTGCCGCGCTCAAAGAAGGCTTGGTCGAGCGGGATACGCCCGTCAAACTGACGCGTCGCGTCAGCCTCGATATGAGCGCAGCGCTGGCCCATTCCAACAACGCCTACTTCAAAATCCTGGGCGATCGCCTGGGCTTTGAACGCGTGATCCAATACGATCGCCTGTTCGGGTTGGGAGAGAGAGCCGGATGGCAGGTCGACGGCGAGCGGCCGGGTCTGCTGCCCGAAGATGCGCCTCAGTATGGCGGCGCGGGGATGATGACGGCTTTCGGCGAAGGGATCCAGTTGACGCCGCTCGAACTAGCCGCGGTGGTGTCCACGATAGCCAACGGCGGTACGCTCTACTACCTCCAATATCCGAAAAATCAGGTGGAGATCGACCACTTCATGCCGCGCGTCAAGCGCCGGCTGGATATCCGCAATTGGATCGACGATGTGAAAGTCGGGATGCGCGAAGCCGTGGATTTCGGTACGGGTCACCGTGCCGGATACGACCAGACCGAACCGATTCTGGGCAAGACCGGTACCTGCCACGACTCGCACGCCATGAACCACCTCGGTTGGTTTGGTTCCTTCAACGACGTGGAACACAATCAACTGGTGGTCGTGGTGCTCTTGACGGCGGGCTGGCGGATTAATGGCCCGGTGGCCGCGGGCGTTGCCGGATCGATCTACAAGCAGCTTTCCCAACAGAATTTCTTCGCCGCTTCCAAGCTGGTCTCCACGCAGATCTGCTGCACGCGCTGAGTCATACCCCGGGATCCCGGTTACGGCCGCGACGTCTCGCATCCGTCAGGGGCGTCTTTCTTGTGCTTCCCTGTGGCTTGCCACGTACTGCTCGATGTAACGGCTGAATGCCGTGCTCAACGCCGCGCATGCCGGACCGGAATGCGCGATGGCGCGTCCCTCGATCTCCACCGCCGGCAGTAGCTTACGCGTCGTGGAGGTGATGAAGACTTCGTCAGCACGCTCCAGATCGGCGGGCGTGAACGCCTTCTCGCTGACCGTGTAGCCTGGCACATGAATCTCGCCCAGCAGCAGTTCGCGCGTCACCCCTGGCAGACACCCGGAGCTGAGCGGTGGGGTCAACACATGATCCGCAAAAGCAGCGAAGATATTCGCTGACGTGCACTCCGCGATCTCGCCGTGCTCGTTGAGCAGCATGGTCTCGTCGAAGCCACGCGCCTGGGCGCGCTCGAGCCAAGTGAGGTTCATGGCCCACGACAGGATCTTGGCGCCGGCAAATTCGCCCGCGGCGTATCGCGCGCGTGGCGTGTAACACAGGCGCACGCCGCTGCCCCACTCCTTGGTCGTGGCGGTGAGCGCGATCAGGTCGCTTTCCCGGCCGGTGTCCGGCCCTTGCCACAAGCCGCCTTTGTTACGGACGACCACTACGCGCAGCGTGGCTTCGAATGCCCGATTCGCCTCCACCAGCTCGAGCAGCTTGCTCCGCACCGCCTCGGAATCGGGTGGCATCGTCACCCGCAGCGCCGCCGCATCCTTGCGCATGCGCGCCCAATGATGTTCGAACGCAAACAGCACCCCGTTTATGACGCGGATCGTGCTGAACACGCCCCAGCCGGAGAGCAGACCTACCTGCCCCGGCGCCAGCACGCGGCCGGACGACTCCTGAATCTCGTCGTTGTGGAGAACGAAACGGTGCACAGTCACTTATTCTAATGCATCCATTTTGTGTCATAATCCATTGCATGTCCGCCGTTGCAGTGGTCAAAATGGAGCCCAGGTCTGAGGGCATCGCCACGCCGCGCAAGAAACGGCCCAAGGAAATAGCAGTCATTACGGAGTGCTGTACGGGCTGCGCCGGCTCGCCGGCCTGCGTGCCATACTGTCCAGTGGCCGATTGCATGTACTGGGTGCCGGACACCGATCATCCGCCGTTCGGCCACATCGAAGTCGATCCGGTGTTGTGCATCGGCTGCAAGAAGTGCACCAGCAAGGGTCCAGACGGCGCTTTCCTCGACGGCTGCCCGTGGGACGCTATCGACATGGTTCCCATCGAGGAAGTCGAGGCGATGATCGGCTTCAAGATGTCCGTCTGACATGAGCCTCGACATCCAGCAGCGCGAACGCGAGGGCATCGTGATACTGGATTTGAAGGGGCGTATTACGGTGGGCCCCGAGGCTGGCGCTTTGCGCGACAAGGTTTCGGCCCTCCTCACGGCGCGGTCCGTGAACATTATCCTCAACTTGGCCCACGTGGATTACATCGACAGCACCGGTTTGGGCGCTCTGGTCATGTGCGCGACCAGCGACCGCAAGGCGGGCGGCGCGCTTAAGCTACTGAACCTGAACCGCCGCAACATCGAGCTGATCGTGATGACCAAGCTCGCCACGGTGTTCGACTTGTTCACCGATGAGCAGGATGCGGTGAACAGCTACTTTCCAGACCGCGCCATCAAGACGTTCGACATTCTGAGCTTTGTCGAGCAAATGAAAAAAGAGGAATAGCCGGGCGCATGCGCCTGTTGGTGATTGGCGGCGTGGCCGCCGGCCTGAGCGCGGCCGCCCGTGCGCGGCGCGTCGACGCGGGCTTGGAAATCGCTGTTCTAGAAAAAGGATCCACTATCTCCTATGGCGCCTGCGGCCTGCCTTTTTATGTGGCAGGGCGCGTGCGGCGCGCCGAACAGCTCATCGTTTACACGCCCGCGTATTTTGCGAAAGAGCGTAACATCGCGGTGCGCACGGGCGCGCGCGTGGTCTCGATCTCGCATCCGCGCCGCGAGGTGGTACTGGATGGCGGCGAGCGTGTTCACTACGATCGGTTGGTGATCGCGACTGGCGCGCGGCCGCGTCCGGCGGACCCCGCGATTGCCGCCCTGCCGCAGGCTTTCACAATGCATACGCTCGAAGATGCCGAACGGCTCAAACGTTTTCTGAGCGAGAAGCGCCCGGCGCGTGCCGCCGTGATCGGCGCGGGCTACATCGGTCTGGAGGCCGCCGATGCCTTGCGGCGGAACGGTCTGGCCGTGACGATTGTGGAGCAAAGCCCGCACGTGCTCGGACGTGACGACGCCGCGCTGACCGCTACAGTGCGGCAGCGGCTGGAGCGCTTCCGTGTGGAACTGCGGCTCGGGGAGCGGGCGCAGGGCGTGGAGCGTTACGATCTCGTGATTCTGGCCAACGGCATCCAGCCTAACGTCGAATTGGCGGCGGGCGCCGGCGTGGAACTGGGCCGCACCGGCGCGATTCGCGTGGACGAGCGCATGGAGACAAGTCTCGCGGGCGTCTATGCGGCGGGCGATTGCGCCGAAGCCATGCACCTGGTCACCGGGCGTCCGGTGCACATTCCGCTGGGGACTACAGCCAACAAAATGGGACGCGTAGCCGGCGCTAACGCGGCGGGCCGCCGTGCGCGATTCAGCGGAGTGGCAGGCACTGCGATCGTGAGCGTCTTCGGCATGGGCGTGGCCTTCACGGGACTCTCCGGGGCGCAGGCGCGGCAGGAAGGATTCTCGCCGGTGGCGGCACGGATCACGGCCCGAAGCCGCGCGCGCTACTTCGGCGGCAAACCCATCACGGTGGAACTGGTGGCCGATGGCGGCACACGGCGTTTGCTGGGCGGGTCGGTTTTGGGCGAGGACGGTGTGGCCGGCGCGATCAACGTGATTGCTACCGCGCTGCACCATCGCATGCGCGTCGAAGAACTGGATGACCTGGACCTGGCCTACGCGCCGCCCTTCGCCATGGTCTGGGATCCGGTGCTGATCGCCGCGCAGCAGTTGAGTAAAATGGTCTGAGCCATGCCATTGGTCAAAGTCGCTTCCCTCTCGCAGTTGCCTGCCGGATCCGTCACGGAGGCCACCGTCGGTAACGATACATTCGCGATCTGCAACGTAGGCGGCCGCATCCGCGCCCTTGGCGGCGAATGCCTGCATCGCGGCGGCCCGCTCGGCCAAGGCGCAATCCACGGCAATCATGTCGTTTGTCCCTGGCACGCCTGGGAGTGGGACTGCACCACGGGAGAGAACGATTTCGATCCCACGCAGAAGGTGCCGACCTTCGCGGTCGAGGTACGCGGCGATGACGTGCTGATCGACTTGCCCGAACGTGCCTGAACTCCCCGAAGTAGAAACCGTCGCGCGTTCGATCGCGCGCATCGTGGGGCGGCGTATCGTCTCCGCCGAGTTCACCTGCCTGCGGATCCTGCGCGGCAATCCGGACGAAATGAGCGCGGCGCTGGCGGGCCGGCGGATTCGCGGCATCGAGCGGCGCGGCAAGTTCATCGTGATCCAGCTCGACGCTGGCTGGTCTTTCATCGTCCATCTCGGCATGACCGGCAAGCTCCTGCTGGGCGGAACGCCCGGAAAGCACACCCACGCGGTCATCAACCTCGATCGGGGCGTGTTGCGTTATGAGGATCAGCGCCAGTTCGGCAAGCTCGAAGTCGGCCGCGGCCTGCCGGCGCGCCTCGAGAAACTCGGTCCGGAGCCGCTGGAGATCAGCCCGGCGGAGTTTGCCGCAAGGCTCAAGCGGCGCAAGGCGCGCATCAAGGCGGTGCTGCTCGATCAGCATTTCCTGCGCGGTCTGGGCAACATCTATGCCGACGAGACGCTGTTTCGCGCGGGCGTTCATCCACTGGCCATCGGCGCGCGCCTGCGGCCGGACCGGGTCAAGCGGCTGCACGCAGCCATCGTGGAAGTGCTGACGCAAGCCATCGCGAAAGGCGGATCGTCGATTTCCGATTATGTGGACGCGGAAGGGCGCAGCGGCTTCTTCCAGTTCGAGCACCGCGTCTACCAGCGTACCGGCGAGCCATGCGTCACCTGCGGCACTCCGGTCCGGCGGATATGGGTTGCGCAGCGCGGCACGCACTATTGCCCGAAGTGCCAACGGCGTTAGCGCGATCTACAGAGGAGTGAGCGGGCGGGCCTCGGCGCCCATGCGCAGTAAGTGTGTCAGCGACTCGTCCGGCGGTACGGTGATCAGCGTCGGCTTGAGCAGAATCAGGATCCGGTCGTGGCTTGAATTACGCGTGTTCGAACGGGTCAGCGGGCCGATGATGGGGACTCGCGCCAGACCTGCGACACCGGCAATGGTGCGGGCATCCTCATCGTCGACAAGCCCTCCGATCAAGGCTGCCTCGCCCATCTTCAGCGTCACGTCGGATTTGAGCGACCGGTTCGAAATGATCGGGATGCCGTTGCTGGCGCTGCCCGCCAGCACCTTGAATTCGGCCTCGATCTCCACGGTCACATCTTCGGTACCGTGGACGTGCGGCGTAGCTTTGAGCGAGAGTCCCAGATCTTCGAAGGTGAACGACGGCGGCGGCGTGTAAGCATTCGCCCCACCGAAATTGGCTGGGCCGTAATACCCTGCGGTCAGGATCGGATACTTCTGCCCGATGTGGATCGAGGCGGACTGGCCGTCGACCGAGCGCGCCGAAGCATGCAGCAGCGTGCTGGCCGTGGAATGCGTCATGGATGCGATCAATCGCAGGTTCGAGATGCCGATGCCGATAACCGTGGGGCCTCCGCCGAAACGCAAAATGCCCGTCACAGCCTGGCTGATTTTCGGCGCATTTTGCATAAAGTGGCTTAGCGAGACCAGGGGAAAGGAATTTGTCAACGGTAAGCCATAGTTCAGCGAGTCGTTGGCGCGTACCTCTATAAAGTCCATATCGAACAAAACCTGCGCCTTGGGATAAAGCAGATCCTCGAAGAGTTGGCGCGCGGCCAGGACTTTGGTGACGGAATCCCGCAGCACAACGATATTCTTTTGTGAATCCCAGGAGACCTTCTGGATGCCGACAGACTGTTGCACCGCCGTAATCATGGACGTCAGTTCCTGCTGCGACGTCGGCTCCGGAATGGGCACAATCACCGCAGCATAGGGTTCCTCCTCGCGGCGTTTCTGGGGCGTATCCTTAACCACCAGGAATAGCCGATCGGAGATGGGCACCAGGAATGAGCCAGTCACTGCCTCCAGGGCGTGCAGGGCTTCGCGGTAGTTGGCCTGATCCATCTCAAAGTGGATGACCTGCGTGGCCTGGTAATCCCCGTCAAACACACAATCCAGATTGAACGCGCGTCCCACGGTCTGGAACAGGACCTTGGCATCGGCGCGCAGGTTGAAATCTTTGCGGCCCGGACGGGCATCCAGTCTGGTCGGAGGCAGCGGCTGGCGCGCCTCGGCCACTTCCTCCGGCGTGGGCGGAGGCGGCAGCGGCGTGGGATCGGGTGGCTCCGGATTCGGGTCCGCGGCTTTCCCGGGTAGCGCAGGCGCGATCTGCGGCGCGACATGCGATTCCAAAGCCGCGCGCGTCTGCAGCGCCAGCGTGTGCGACCAATACAGGTGATTGTTCGGCTCGAGCGCCGCGGCTTCCGAGTACAGAACGTAGGCGCGGGCTGTCAGGCCTTCCTTTTCGGCTTTGCGCGCCTGTTCGTAAAGCTGAGAGGCCTCCGAAGCCCACGTCACCGTGGTTAGCGCCAAAATCCCGAAAATGCGAAACCGCCGCACAAATACCTGACGCGCCGGGGTCTTCCCGCGTGCAGACGAAAGCGCGCACACGAGTATCATGGAAGCTGAGATCGACCGCATGCCCGACCTCGAACATTTCCTGACAAAACACTGGTTTCAGATGATCGGTCCACTTTGCGTGCTGTTGCTGACGCTGGCCGCGGGCTACGCGGTCAAGAGGCTGATCATCCGCATGCTGCGCGGCTGGGCCGCCCGCAGCAAGGGGCAGGGACCGCATGTCGTCACCAACGCCCTGGCCGGCACGTTCATGATCTGGGTGTTGATCCTTGGCATCCATCTGGCCACGCAATCTTCAGACCTGCCGGACCGTGCCACGTTGTGGATCGGGCGCACTCTGTTGGTGTTGTGGGTCCTGTCGTTCACCATCATTGGCTCCCGCCTGGCCGGCGATCTGATCCGGGTGTACGAGCGCGATGGGCGAGGGGCTTTGCCGGTTACGACTCTGTCTCAGACGCTAGCGCAACTTGCGATCGTCATCCTCGGGTTAACCCTGCTGCTCAATCTCCTCGGTATCTCGGTTGCTCCGATCCTGACGGCCTTAGGCGTCGGCGGCCTGGCGGTCGCTCTCGCGTTGCAAGACACGCTTTCGAATCTATTTGCAGGCTTCTATATAGCGGTGGCGCGCCAGGTTCGCCTGGGTGACTACATTCGCCTGAACTCCGGCGAAGAAGGTTATGTCAGTGACATCGGCTGGCGAAGTACGACGATTCGCGCGCTGGCGAATAACTTAATCATTGTTCCGAACAGTAAGTTAGGCCAGGCAATCGTCACTAACTTCTATATGCCGGAAAGACGCGTGAGTGTCTCGATTCAGGTGGGCGTGTCGTACGATTGCGACCCCGACCAGGTCGAACGCGTGCTGCTCGAAGAAGCGCAGGCCGCGGCGCACGAACTGGAGACCATGCTCGCCGAACCGGCGCCCAGCGTGAGCTTCGATCCGGGCTTCGGCGACTCGGCACTGGGATTCACGTTGAGTTACAGCGTGCGTGAATTTGCCGATCAGTTCAAGGTGCGACACGAGCTGCGCAAGCGCATCCTGAAGCGGCTGCGCCAGGAAAAGATCGAGATGCCCTTCCCCACGCGGACGATTTTCGTGCGCAAGCCCGGAGACTCGTAATGCGAGTGACCGCCACGTTACTCGTTTGTTGCCTCGCCGCAGGTAACGTGATGGCCGCGGAGTTACAGCCGGAAACCCTCGCGGCATTCGACAAATACATCCACGAAAGCGAAGCCCGGATGCAGCCGCGCTTTGAGCCGGGCGGCGCGTTCCTGTGGGTGGATGAGCAAGCGCAGCGAAAGGCGCAGGTGCGCGCGGGCAGAGTGGTGATCGAGAATCGCGGGGGACGCGGCAGCATTCCGGTGCCCGGGGGACTGATTCACGATTGGATCGGCGCGGTGTTTATCCCTGGTGTCACCTTGCCGCAAACGCTCGCGCTCGTCCAGGACTACGATCACAATCACGATCACTTCGCGCCAGAAGTGATGGCATCAAAATTAGTCAGCCGCCATGGCGACGACTTCAAAGTCTACCTGCGGCTGATGAAGAAGAAAGTCATCACGGTAATCCTGGATACGGACTACGACGTGCGTTATTCTCCGCTGGATGGCGGCCGATGTCACAGCCGCGCGTATAGCACGCGCATCGCGGAGATCGGGAATCCGGGCAAGCCCGATGAACACGCGCTCCCACCCGGTAAGGATCATGGTTTCCTGTGGCGCCTGTATTCTTACTGGAGATTTCAGGAGCGCGAGGGTGGCGTGTACGTGGAGTGCGAAGCGATCTCACTCACGCGCGCCATCCCGGCGGGTCTGGGTTGGCTGATCCAGCCGATCATCCAGAATCTTCCGCGCGAGTCTCTCGAGAACACTCTGCACGAAACACGGGAAGCTTTGGGAAAATAACCCCGCCCTCTTGCATTTCTCTTTTTCTTCGCCCACAATAGATTTGAGAGGAGAGCTGATGGCATTAACCCGGCGGCAAAAGCAGGTGCTCGATCTCATCGCCAAGTTCGTGGATGAGAACGGCTACAGCCCCAGCTACGAAGAACTGGCGCAGGGGCTCAATCTGGCATCGCTTGCGACGGTGCACAAGCACATCTCGGCGCTGACGGCCAAGAACTATCTGAAGCGCAGCTTCAACCAGAGCCGCTCGCTCGAGCTGGGGCCGAAGTATGTCCAGGAGAGCCGTCGCCAGCGGGAGGCCGCCGCGCTTGAAGTTCCGCTGTTGGGGCGCATCGCGGCCGGCATGCCCGTCGAGTCAGTCGAGCAGCGCGCCACGCTGAGTTTCGCCGATTTTGTGGGGCATCCCGATACGTTTGCCCTGGAAGTGTGCGGCGACTCTATGATCGACGATCACATTTGCAGCGGAGACATGGTCCTGGTGGAGCGGGTGAGCGACGTGCGCGATGGCGAGATTGTGGTTGCGCTGGTGGCCGGAAGCGAGACTACGCTCAAACGGTTCTATCGGGAACCGGGCGGTAAAATTCGACTCCAACCGGCCAACGCAGCGCTCGAACCGATCATCGTCCCCGCGGCGGACATACAGATCCAGGGGCGTGTCTTGGCAGTCCTGCGAAGATATTAGTAACTCGACTTACCTACGGAACTAATGGTTAGCGGCTAGTTAAAATGCCACCTTGGCCAAGCTGGAGCGTAACTCCTGCTCGGCGCGCAGCCAGTCTTCCTCCGGAGAACCTCCCTGATAGCCGCGAGCTTCCCAATAAGAATAGGCCAGTTGAGCGATTTCGTCGAACGTGGGAGTGTAAGATTCGAAGGCGGGAGGATTGGACGAAGGCACCGTGGCAGTCTCGGCTCTCTCGGCCGCGGTGGAGTTCCTGTGTTTGCGTGTCACTGGACTTTTAGCGCGCTTAGAAACCGCGCCAGTAGATACAGACTCGGAACTGGCACTTCGTTTGGTTGCCATAGTAAGGTATTGTCTCCAAAACTAGAACTTGATGAACTTATTTTATCAGACTTCCCCTCTATTACCGAAAAAAAGTTTTTATCAATTGCATCAATGAGGGGAGGTGGGTGTGGTTTCGGACACTCATGTCGGCATCGCGGTATAGTAATGGTAGCGTGCGACTTCGATTGGCAATGCTGCTCCTGCCGGCCTCGATGGCTGCGTGTTTGGCGGCCGCGCCCTTACACGTGGTCGCCGTGGATCTGGATGGCATGATCCATCCGGTGACCGTGGAGATCCTCGGGCACGCCATCCAACAGGCCAAACAGGAAAATGCCGCGCTGCTGTTGGTGCGGCTGAATACACCGGGCGGCCTGATGGACGCCATGCGTGAATCGATCGAGAAGATCGTGGCCGCGCCTATACCGATAGTGACATTCGTCACGCCCAGCGGCGCGCGCGCGGCTTCCGCGGGCTTCTTCATCCTGGAGGCCGGCGATGTGGCCGCCATGGCGCCAGGCACCAACACCGGTGCGGCGCATCCCGTGGTGATGGGCGGCCAGATGGATCCGGTCATGAAAGAGAAGATCGAGAACGACGCCGCCGCTGAACTGCGCAGCATCACCGCGAAGCGCGGGCGCAACAGCGCGCTCGCCGAGAAAGCCATTCGCGAAAGCCAGTCGTTCACCGACAAGGAAGCTCTCGACAATCACCTGATCGAGCTGGTGGCCAGTAACGAACGGGATTTGCTCGACAAACTGGATGGCCGCGAAGTCACTCGCCTGGACGGGACCCGCACGCTGCTGCACACGCGCGGAGCGGTGATCGACGTCTACGATGTGAATCTGCGCGACCGGATCATGAGCGCGATTGCCGATCCGAATATCGCGCTGGTGTTACTGGTGCTGGGCGCGCTCGGCATCTATGTCGAGTTCACTTCGCCGGGTCTGATCGTGCCCGGTATTCTGGGCGCCATCATGGCGCTGCTGGGGCTGTCGGCTCTCTCGGTGTTGCCCATCAACTGGCTGGGCGCAGCGCTGCTGTTGCTTTCTTTCACTTTGTTTGTCTTGGAAGCGAAGTTCGCCACACACGGCATTCTCGGCGCCGGCGGCGCACTTTCCATGGTGCTGGGCGCGGTCATGCTGATCAACAGTCCGGTGCCGGAGATGCGCATTCATTTGTCGACGGCGATCGCGCTCGCGCTACCGTTCTCCTTCATCACCATGGTGCTCTTGACGCTGGTGATTCGCGCGCGCCGCAACAAGGTGGTCACCGGCGTGGAAGGCATGTTTGGCGAAACGGGCACGACGCTGACGGAGCTTGCGCCCACCGGCAAGATTTTCATTCGCGGCGAGTATTGGGAAGCGGTCGCGGCGGCGAATATTCCGGCCGGCGCCCGCGTACGAGTCATCGGAATCGATAAACTCAAACTTACAGTGGAAGCGGTTCCCCCGCAGAACGGAGTTTCCAAATGATCGACTTCACGAGCTTCACCACGATTATCATCATCATCGTGGTGTTGTACCTGCTGTCTTCCATCAAAATCCTGAAGGAGTACGAGCGCGGCGTGATCTTCCGCCTGGGCCGGGTGCTCGAGACTGCGAAAGGACCGGGCATTATCCTCGTATTCGCGCCGATCGACCGCATGGTGCGCGTGTCACTGCGCGTCGATACTTTGGAAGTACCGGCGCAGGACGTCATCACCCGCGACAACGTGACGGTAAAAGTGAATGCCGTGATTTACTTTCGCGTCATGGAACCGCGCCTGGCGGTGGTTGAGGTCGCCAACTTCCTGTATGCCACTTCGCAATTGGCACAGACTACGCTGCGTAGCGTCTTGGGCGAAGTGGAGCTCGACGAATTGCTGAGCCAGCGCGAAAAGCTCAACGTGCGGCTGCAGTCGATCCTCGATCAGCACACCGCGCCCTGGGGCGTCAAAGTGACCATGGTCGAGGTCAAGCAGGTGGATCTGGCCGAGCAGATGATTCGCGCCATCGCCCGGCAAGCCGAGGCCGAGCGCGAGCGGCGCGCCAAGATCATTCACGCCGAGGGCGAGTACAGCGCCTCCGAGAAGCTGGCGATGGCCGCCAAGGTAATCCAGGAACAGCCTGTCGCGATTCAGTTGCGATACCTGCAAACCCTGCTCGAAATCGGCACCGAGAAGAACACGACCATTGTCTTTCCCCTGCCTCTCGATATACTGTCTACTTTAGAGCGCGCCCTGAAGAGAGTGGGCGATCCGCCCACACCGGCTAATCCATGAAGAACAACGAGACTGGCGAATTCGAACTGGTGCTGGGCAACCGGCAATTGCTCAGCGGTTTCTTCATCATCGTGATCCTGTTCGCGGTTTTTTTCGTGATGGGTTACATTGTGGGCCGCAACTCGACGCCCTCCGCGCAGTTCGCCGCCAATCGCGAACAACCCGGCAGCGCGGTGGCTACGGGCGACCGGCCGCAGGCGGCCTCCGGGACCGCTCCCGCTTCGCAAGCTCCGGCGGCGGCCCAGCAGGCTCCGTCGAACGCGCCCACTGAGCCGGCCAAAGATGATTCGGGCACGTCCGCTGCAGCCTCGCCGCAGCCTACCACGCAGGCCGCCCAGACCGCACCCGCCAAAACCGAAGCGCCGCCGCCCGCAGCCAACCCCGCGCCCGTCGAACCCGCTCCTGGTGAAACCTATCTGCAGGTCACCGCCGTGAAGCAGGATGTAGCCGAGACTGTGGTCAGGACGCTTAAGGACAAAGGCTTCCCCGCGTTACTGTCTCCCGGACCGCCCGGCAAGACGCGCGTGCTGGTCGGCCCTTATTCCGACCTCGCCAAGCTCGGTCAAGCCAAAGCCGAGCTGGAGCATCTGGGTTTCTCGCCTTTTGTGAAAAGATAGAAACGTGAGCGACACGTTGGTGCATATTGGAGGGCGTCCTGCCGGCGCGCCCCCGCGGCTGCCGGAATGGGCCCGTAAAAGTGCGACGCATTACGAAGCATTGCACCAACTGAAAACGGGATTGCGGCGGCTCAACCTGCACACGGTCTGCGAATCGGCGCGCTGCCCGAACATTCACGAATGTTTCGCGCGCGGCGCGGCCACGTTCATGATCCTCGGCAATCTGTGTACGCGCGGTTGCGGGTTCTGTTCGGTGCCCAAGGGCTCGCCCGCGAAGCAGGACATGCGGCTCGACCCAGCCGAGCCGGCCAATGTCGCGCGCATGGCCGCCGCCATGCATTTGCGTTACGCCGTGATCACCAGCGTGAATCGCGACGA
>DATKNQ010000061.1:0-25629 GCA_035541265.1 Bryobacteraceae bacterium | reverse complement strand
ATGGTAGCGCTAACGGGAATCGAACCCGTATTTAAGCCTTGAGAGGGCTCCGTCCTAACCGTTAGACGATAGCGCCGCCTTCAATATTCCTAATTCTACCAGCCCGCCAACGCTGTTGTCAGCCCACGATCGTCGCTCACGATCCTCGCTAAGGTCCGCCGTCACATACAATGGCGCTGAGGTGCAATCTCGATGAACTACTTCCAGGAGAATCAGGCCGCCTTCCTCGAAGGCTTGAAGATGTTCCTGCGCATTCCTAGCATCAGCACACTGTCCGAGCACAAGCCCGATATCCGCCGGGCCGCCGAATTCGCGCTCGCCGAGTTGTGCGCCGCCGGGCTTACCGGCCATCTGATCGAAGGGGAAGGGAATCCGCTGGTCTTCGCGGAATGGACCGGCGCTCCGGGCAAGCCTGCCCTCCTTTTATATGGCCACTACGATGTCCAGCCGCCCGACCCGCTCGACGAGTGGAAATCGCCGCCCTTCGAGCCGGAAGTACGCGGGCAGGATATCTTCGCGCGCGGAGCTTCGGACGACAAAGGCCAGACCTACATCCTCATGAAGGCTGTCGAAGGCCTGCTCAAAACCCGCGGCAAGCTGCCGGTCAACGTCAAGTTCCTCATCGAGGGTGAAGAGGAGACCGGAGGCGAGCACATCGAAAGCTTCGTCGGGCAAAAGCCGGCATTGCTTGCATCCGATGCCGCGGTCATCTGCGATACCGAGATGTTCGCGCCCGAACTGCCCACCATTTGCGTCGGTCTGCGCGGCATCGTCTATGCCGAACTCTCCGTGGAAGGCGCGAATCACGATCTGCACTCCGGCGTGTATGGCGGTGCGGCGCCCAATCCCATGCAGGCGCTGGCTGAGATCATCACGGCATTAAAGGATCGCGACGGCCATATCCGGGTTCCCGGATTCTACGATAAGGTCGTGCCGCCCAGCGCCAAGGAGCGCGAAGCGTGGGCGCGATTGCCGTTCGATGAGCGCGAATACACCGAGAAGGAGATGGGCGCGCGCGAGTTGGTGGGCGAACTGGACGTTCCCCTATTCGAGCGGTTATGGGCGCGGCCCACATTCGAGGTACACGGCATCCGCGGCGGCTTCACGGGTGAAGGCGCCAAGACGGTAATTCCGGCGCGCGCGGTCGCGAAGATTAGCACTCGGCTGGTGGCGGATCAGGAGCCCAAGGAAGCCGCCGAACAATTGAAGCAGGCGGTCGCCAAAGCCTGTCCGCGCGGTGTCACCGCCGAACTCAAGGTGCTGCATGCGGCGCCGCCCTCGCTGGTGGACCCGGACAACCGGTTCATCCACGCCGCGGCGGATGCCATGTCGCAGGTGTTCAGCAAGCCCACCGTCTACATTCGCTCGGGCGGGTCGATCCCCATCGTGGCGGCCTTCGAGCAGAGTCTCGGCATTCCCAGCGTGATGATGGGCTTCGGTCTTCCGGACGACAACCTGCACGCGCCGAATGAGAAACTGCACCTGCCGAATTTCTACCGCGGCATTGAGACCGTGGCGCGCTGTCTGGATTTACTGGGCGCTTGATCCCGGACCGTATCTGGCCAATGGTATAATCCGTTAGAACCTGGAGGGAGCTAAAACGTGAAGTTTTTTCTGGACACCGCCAACCTGGACGAGCTAAAGAAAGGCGCGAGTTGGGGCATTGTCGATGGAGTGACTACCAACCCGACGCTGATCGCTAAGGAAGGGCGGCCGCTGGAAGATCAGGTCCGGATGATCTGCGACATCGTGGACGGCGATGTCAGCGCTGAAGTGGTCTCTACAGAAGCGGGGGAGATGATCCGGGAAGGCCGTCAGCTCGCGCGCATTCACAAGAACATCGTGGTGAAATGCCCGCTGACGCGGGACGGCATCAAGGCGACCTCCACAATGAGCCGGGAAGGCATCCGGGTCAATGTCACACTGTGCTTTTCGCCTGCGCAGGCGCTGCTGGCTGCCAAAGCCGGCGCCTACATCGTGAGTCCATTCGTCGGCCGCCTGGACGACATCGGTTGGACTGGAATGGAGTTGATCCGGAGCATCACGCAGATCTACAAGATCCACGGTTTCCCGACCCAGGTGTTGGCGGCTTCGCTGCGCTCCCCCACGCATGTCGTGGATTCCGCCAGCGCCGGCGCGCATATCGCGACCATGCCGTTCAAGGTGCTGGACATGCTCTTCAACCATCCGCTCACGGAAAAGGGCCTGGCACAGTTCCTGGCGGATTGGGCCAAGGTGTTCCAGGAAGCTCCGGTCGCGGGCTAGCCCTTATCGAAGGTGTACCAAGCGGCTGAGGTCGTCACTGCGGCGCTGTTGTGCGTCCTCATCATTCTCCTCGTCGCAATCGCCGTGCGCGCCTGGCGACACTCACGGGTCTCTCCGGACGAGAAGGAGCGCCGCCGCCGCGCGATGCTGGTTGCACTCGGCAAGATGGGCGACGCCAACCTGCTCGAGATCCGCGGCGATCTGCTGCTCTATTCCTATGCCGTGCGCGGTGTAGAGTACACCGCCTCACAGGATATCTCCAAGCTCCATGAGTTTCTGCCTTCCGATCACTCGTTTTTCGGCCCGGCGCTGGTGAAATACGACCCGCGCAATCCGGCAAACTCCATCGTGCTGGCGGAGGAGTGGAGCGGATTGCAAGGCCTCGGCTGATGCTTCGCGGGTGACACTGTTGGCGCCCCGGGGGTGACACGCCTGTCACTTCCCGCCCTTCGCCGGCCCGCTCGTCATCCACATTGCAATCACTTAGGCGCCGGCCGCAGTGGCATTCACATTGCGATATAACTGGCCGCGCGGATCCAGGAACCTCGAACCACCACCCATCCGCGCCATCAGGAGAGAACGCCAAAATGTTATCTTCAGTCGATCGCGATTTTGCCGGCTGTGCACCGCAGCCTTTTCCCGGGCACGCCGTATGGGGCGGTCTGTACCGCACCGCGGTCTTTGTGCTCGCATTCCTCGCCCTCGCCGGCATCGCCATAGCGGGTTCCAAGCTCTCGGGCGACCTCCAGCAAGCGGGTGGGAGCGGCACCATCGATGTCATCGTGCAGTTCCAGCGAGTACCCACGGATTCGGATGTGCAAGCCTTCCCGGCCGCTCAGGTGCATCGCCGTTTCCGGCACGTGAGGGCGCTGGATGTAAGTCTCACCCCGGCGCAGATCAAGGCCGTCGTAAACAGCTCGCTGGTTACCTACATTTCGCGGAATCGCACAGTGGCCGCCAACCTGGATGTGACCACTCAGACGGTGGGAGCTAACTCGGCCTGGCAGTCCGGCTGGAACGGCTCCGGTATCGGGGTTGCTGTCATCGATAGCGGTATCTATGCGCACGACGACCTGACAGTGTCCAACGGCCGCGGCTCCCGCATCGTTTACAGCCAGAGCTTCGTGCCGGGCATGAGCGGAAGCGACTTCTACGGCCACGGTACGCATGTGGCCGGCATTATCGGATCGAACGGCAAGGATTCCACGGGTTTCGGCTTTACCCGCACATTCACGGGCATGGCGCCTAACGTGAACCTGATTAACCTGCAGGTTCTGGATCAGAACGGGTCGGGAACCGACAGCAATGTCATTGCGGCCATCGACCAAGCCATTGCTTTGAAGAGCACCTATAACATCCGCGTCATCAACTTATCGCTGGGCCGGCCAGTGTACGAGAGCTACACGGTCGATCCGCTTTGCCAGGCGGTCGAATCAGCCTGGAGCAACGGTATCGTGGTGGTCGTGGCGGCCGGGAATTATGGGCGAAACGTCGCTGGCGGCCTGCCCCTCTACGGCACCATTGCAGCGCCCGGAAACGACCCTTACGTTATTACGGTGGGCGCCACCAATGCGCACGGCTCGACCAACGTCTCCGGTGACACAATCGCCAGCTACAGCTCGGATGGGCCTACCTCCATCGATCACGTCGCGAAGCCCGACCTGGTCGCGCCGGGCAATAACATCGTCTCGTTGATGGCCCCGAACAACACACTCGCCCTGACTTATCCCTCCACGCTGACGCCCAACTCCTACTATGAGGCCGGTTCCGCATCCGGGACGTCGACTAAGTATTTCTGTCTGAGCGGTACGAGCATGGCTGCGGCGGTGGTGAGCGGCGCGGCCGCGCTCATGATTCAAAAGAGTCCTGCGCTGACGCCCGACCAGATAAAAGCCAGGTTGATGAAGACGGCCAACAAGATGTTTCCGTTATACACGAGCGCGCAGGATTCTGTCTATCGGTTACTCTACAGCAACATCTCCGATATCTTCACCGTGGGAGCGGGGCAGGTGAATGTGACAGCCGCCCTGGCTAACACCGACCTGGTCAGTGCGGAAGCGATCTCGCCGATGGCCCTGATCAACCCATTCACCGGCCAGGTTACCCTGGAGTTCGCTAACAACATCGTGTGGGGTACTAACATCGTCTGGGGCACGAATATCGTTTGGGGTAGTAACATCGTGTGGGGAACCAACATCGTGTGGGGAACGACCGTGATCAGTGGCAGTTCCCTCCTTGGGTACCCCATTCCCTGGGCTGGAGCCGGCGCAGCCTGGGTGAGTCCCACGAATATTGTTTGGGGCACTTCCATCCTGCCTTCTTCCGATATTGCGGCATTCTCGGCGGACGACGGCGACCAATAGACCGCCGGAGTGGGAATCGCGTTACAGTCGGAAGATGTCCGGCTGGAATCCGCATCAATACTTGAAATTCGCTGGCGAGCGCACGCAGCCTTGCCGCGACCTGGCGGCGCGCATCGCCGTAGCGGATGTGCGGCGAGTGATCGATTTGGGATGCGGGCCGGGCAACAGCACCGCGGTGTTACGCGCCCGCTGGCCCCAAGCCGAGATCACAGGGCTGGATAGTTCCCCCGAGATGATCGAACGGGCGCGCCGCGAATGGCCCGATACTGACCGCCAACATTGGTGCACCGGCGGCATTACGGAGTGGGCCGCCGATGCCAGCGGGCAATTTGACGTGGTCTTCTCGAATGCGGCCTTGCAGTGGGTTGAAGACCACGCCCGTATTTATCCGGCGCTCTTCTCGCGCGTGGCTCCGGGTGGCGCCTTCGCGGTGCAGATCCCCGGGAACATCGACGCGCTTCCACACCGCCTGATGCGCGAAACGGCCGCGTCGCCTACCTGGAGCCGCTTCTTCCCGGTTGGCCGGCTGCGCGAGTGGCATCACCACGAAATCGAGTTTTATTACGACATCCTGGCCCCGGCTGCGGCGCGCCTCGAACTGTGGGCCACCGAGTATCTGCACATCCTGCCGGACGCCGCAGCCATTGTGGAGTGGTACCGCGGTAGCGGCTTGCGCCCGTTCCTCGAGGCCCTCGAAACCGATGTGGACCGCGAGCGCTTCATGGCCGATTATCTTGCCAGGCTCCGTCCGCATTTTGCGCCGCGTCCAGCCGGTGGCGTGCTATTTCCGTTCCGCCGGCTCTTCCTGGTCGTGTATCGTGAATAGACCGATCCGGCCGCCAGGACCAACGGCCCAGGCCGTGCCGTCGGGCGATACGCCGAGTGCGTTGTAGGCGCCGCGATCGAACTTGCTCCAGCTCTGGCCATCGCGTGAAATATCCGAGCCGGAGGCGCCCACCGCCACCCAGGATTTCAGCTTCGCCAGGAACGCGACCGCCGACCGGTAGCCGCCGGGACCGCCAGACGGCGTAGTCCAGGTTCGCCCGCCGTCTTCCGTGATCGCGATGTTGCCCGTCGATTCGCGGGGCTTACTGTAATCCCCGCCGGCGGCGAACCCGTGCAGGGTGTCCGCAAATGCAAGCGAGAAAACTCCCGCTGCGGCGCCATCGTGCCGGAGGGGAGTCTCGGCTGCCTCCCAGCTCCTCCCACGATCCGCCGAGTGGAACACGCGCGCGCCCGAAGGTCCACCCGTAGCGAACCAGACCTCGCGCGCGCCGGCGGCCACGAGGCATGAGTTACTGGCCGCAAACGAGCCCTCGTTCGGCAGCGCCGCGGGCGTCACTCGCCGCCGCCAATGATGGCCGCCATCCGTCGTAGTAAAGATGGCGAAGTGCCCCCCCACCGGATCACCCAGCAGAATTCCGTTGCGCGCGTCCCAAAACGCGATGGCATCGAAGAACCCGCCCGCATCCGGATTGGTGAGCAGCATCGTCCAGTGCCGGCCGGCGTCCGTGGTCTTGTACACTCGCGACGTGGCGCCCGGACCGCTGCTCATCAGCCAGGCGGTGCGGCTGTCGAGGGCGCGGATGCCTCTGAAATCCAGGTCCGCCGCCCCCGGCACTACCGCAGCGTGCCAGGTCGACCCGCCGTCCACCGTCCGCAGGTACGTGCCTCCAGTCCCGCTGGCCCATGCTACTTTCACGCTCACGGCGCTCACGCCACGCAAAGAAGCGTTGGTGCCACCCGGCTGCGCGAGCCAGCCCTGGGCGAACAGCATGGGCGCCGCCAACAGGGTCAGCCAGCCGGCGCGATAGTGCATGCGGTGGTTCAAGGATTTAATATCGGCTATTCCCCCGATTCCGCGCAACCGTCTTGTGGTTTATATCCGCAGAAACACTTTCGAAACAGTAACTTTTATTCTCGGAATTCAACCTAATTTAACCCCAAATTTTGCAAGAAGCCGGTTATCCTTGTTATAAGGAGACGCGTCGTGTTCCGGATGCTCGCGCACGCCAGCCTGGCGACGCAAACCGCATTTTCCTGGCTACTCGTTTGTTTGCTCGAATTCTATTACCGGCGTGTGTCACGAGAAGCCTGGTTGCGCTGGTTTTCCGGTTCCTGGATCGCGCATTCTGTCTTTGTCGCCTCGCTCTGGATCACGTTCGACTATCCCTCGGGCAGCGTGCTACAGAGGCTGTGCGTCTCGCTGTTGGGATTCATCGTTCCTCCTACCATAGCTCTCACCGGCCTGGCGCTGATGCGCGGACGGACGCCGTCGCGCTACTGGATCGCCGCACTCTACCTGTTAGGAGTTACCGCCGCAGTTGCGACTTTCGTGGCGGCCCTGCCCTATCCAGTCGATCTTTCAGACGCTTTGCGCATCTACAATATTCCCAGGTATGTCTTCTACGGGTTGGCCAGTCTGGTGGCGGCCGCGGCTTTCGCCAGATACGGCCGGCGGCAGCGGCTGACCGGCGCCCTGGTTACGGCGGGAGCCTGGGGTGCTTTCGCCGTGCTAAACCTGATGCGTGCCTGGTCGTGGTATGGTTCCACGACGTGGGCGCTGCGCGGCGCGGAAAGTAACATCGACCTGGATCGGTTCGCGCTGTCCACCTTCATCTCGAACTCGGCGGTCTGGATCCTGATGAGCATTGGCGCCGGCCTCCTGCTCACCGAGAGCGCGGAGCGCTCCGAACGCCGCGCGCGCGAAGCGCTTCATGAATTGCAGGCCGCGCAGACCGAGCGCAGCCGCCTGGCGCAACTGGTCGAGCGCAGCCGCGACGCGATTCTGGTGGTCTCATCCGGGCAGTTGCGCTACCTCAACTGTGCCGCGGCGAATCTGCTCGGCTACGCCGCCGATGAGATCCCATCGCTTTTCGTGAAGGCTTTCGATGAAGTGTGCGGCATCCGCGTGGACGATCCCATGCGCACACAAATGGATGATGCCATCGCCGGTGCCGGCGCGTGGAAGGGACAGTCGGAGTGGCGGAACCGGGTCACCGGCGAGAGCATCCCCGTAATGGTCGGTTCATTTTCCCTGGAGCCGCGCGACGGAGAGCCCGCTGCGACCGGATTAATTGCGCGCGATTTGCGGCCACATCTGCGCTTGGAAGAGGAATTGCGCCAGGCGCAACGGCAGGAGGCCCTGGGCCGGCTGGCGGGCGGCATAGCGCATGACTTCAACAACCTGCTGACCATCATGATGGGCTACGCTTCCTTGGCTCTGGACGACAACCTGAGCCCCGGCTTGCGCCAGTCGATCAGTGAAATCCTGACTGCGGCGCGGCGGGCCGCCGCCATTACCGACCGCCTGCGCGCGTTCGGCCGGCGGCAAGCGCTGCATGCGTCGACCTTCGACGTCAACGCGCTCATCAACTCCATGCGCGGGGCGCTCGACAAACTCGTGGATGGCGGCGCGGACCTGCGTTACGAGTTATGTCCGGCCTCGCTACCGGTACGGGCCGACGCGGCGCAGATCGAACAGGTGTTGATGAACCTGGTGCTCAATGCCCGGCAGGCGATCGACGGGCCCGGCCGCATTGTGGTGCGCACGGCGTTGGCCGGTCCCCAAGAAGCGCCTGCCGGCGGCGCCGGCGAGTTTGTGAAAATCGAAGTTGAAGATAGCGGCTCGGGCATTGATCCCGGCGTGCTCGAACACATTTTCGATCCGTACTTCACCACGCGATCGGCGGGCACGGGCTTGGGGCTTTCGATGGCCTACGGCATCATCAAGCAGAGCGACGGCCAGATTCGCGTGGATAGCCGTCCCGGGCAAGGCAGCGTGTTCAGCGTCTTCCTGCCGGCCGGGGAAGCCGCAGGGTGTGCGCCCGAAGCGCCGGGCGGGGCCAAGTCCGGCGCTACCAGCGGCAGCGAAGCCGTAATGGTGGTAGATGACCGGCCGGAGGTCGCCGCATTCGTGGCCGCTTCTCTGGCGCGTTACGGCTACCGGGCCACCACTTGCACAACTTCAGAAGCCGCGTTGGCCGCGATCCGCGAAGGCGTCGCTTCGCCGCAATTGCTGATTCGCGACGTCATGATGCCCGGCATGCCGCTGGGGGAGTTCGCCGCTCGGCTGCGGCAAATGCGCCCCGGCTTACCGGTCATCTGTATGTCCGGGATGCCCGAAGCGTCGCTCGCGCCCCAGATCGAGAGCGCGGGTGCCTATTTCATCGCCAAGCCATTCACGCCCGAGCAACTGGCCCGCATGACGCGCCGCGTGCTCGATGCGGCCGCCATACTCGCCGGAGACTGAGGCGCCGCTCCGGCTACGGTTCGCTCACCAACATCGAGATAGCTTCGCGGATACGCGCGCGCTGCGCGTCGTCCACAATCAGATACCGCTGCTTGCCGGATGCGCCCGGGGTGAAGGTCGTGACGCCTTGGCTATCCACCATGATCTGTCCGGTGGGCGAAGTGCTGAAGTAACCACGATCCGGGCGTACCGCATACAGGGCCGCGGTGGGGTCCCAGAGCGGCTCATCGTAAGGCATGTGCCGGTAGGCGCGGTAGGCGTCGGCCAGCGGATGGTGCGCACGGTAGCGGAAGTCCGCGGCGATATTGCCGGCTGGGTATTGGATGCTCTCGCCGATGTCGAACGCGCTGGTTACGATCTCGCCGGGCCACTCGCGAAAAAGCTTTTGCGCGGCCGGAATATCCATGACGATGTTGTATTCGGTGTGGCGCCCCGCGCGGAATTCCCCGCCCATGATCGACACCAGCCGAACCTTGCGCGCGGCCAGTTCGCGTCCCGAGAGCGGACTGAAATCGTCCGGCTGGGAATCGAGCAGCCGCGCCAGATTGGTGCTGAAGCCTACCTGCACGATCACCACGCTCGCGTCCGCTTGCGCCGCCAGCGTCTTGCGTAGCAACAGCACGGCGTCGGGTAGATCGCTTTGCTCGGTGATCGCATGCCGGTACAGCGGAGCGCCATCTGCGCCTTGCATCGTAGCGACCGCGCGGGTGTAGTTTCCGCCGTCTGGAGTCTTGCCGTGTTTCACCATGCCGATGGGGATATCCGGACGGCCGTAGTAAGTGTTCAGCAGGTCGACGAACACCGGAGCCCAGCGGTTGTCCTTGGTGATCGTAACCGCAAGCAGGCGTGCCTCGCCGCGGCTTTCGAACGCGTGCAACTCGGCCAGCGCGAGTGCGTCGTCCACGTCATTGCCCATGTCCGTGTCGAAGATGATCCGCACCGGTTCGGCGGCGGCCCAACCCGCCAACGACAAGGCCAGCCAAAGTGCCACAGAAAATCGCATTTCGGTATGTCCCAGAGGATCGTATCACGGCAGCGCGCCCGCGCGGCCGTTACCGATTAAACGGGTATTCCTGAATCCAATGAAAACCGCGGCTCACCAGCGTGAGCTGGTCGCGGTCGAACAGCCGGAGCCCGACGCGAATGGTGTGCCCGTCCATCTCGCCGTCCAGTGTGAGACGCTCATTGGCCGGCCGCGCGAAGGTGAAGCTGGCTCTCCATTTCTTGTCGGACGTCTTCGTCAGGGCGATTGTTTTGTGGTTCGCATCGATCGCCGCGCCGTACCCGACGTACGAATCGTCGGCCCGCTCGAATACCAGCCGGTCGGGCGAGTCGAAAATCGCGCGGCGCCACCGGTCGCGATCTGTCAGGAGCGGCGCACGAAGCTGGCCATCGATCGACATCCGCTCCACGTCCCAGATGCCATATAACAGCGACTTGGGGCGTGCGCCGCCATAGGTGTGCCACGAACTCCAACTGCTGAAGACGTTGGCTCCAATCAGCCCGATACCGAAAACGATCTGCGCGGCAAGGGCGGCGGCGTTCGCGCGGCGCGACCGGAACAGGCGCGGCTCTCTGGCGGCCTCCACGGCGCGGTGCCGAAAGAAATCCGCCAGGCGGCGGGCATCCGGCGCGAGCAAAAACAGAGTCATCAGGATCAGGTGGAAGGAAAAGAGCTTCACCGGCACGTCGTAGGTCATGTTCAGTGCGAAGACCTGGGTCATGTCGGCGAGACACACGAGCGCGCCCAACATGCTCGTGCACGGGACGATCAACAGAATGCCGCCCAACATCTCCGCGCATCCGGCGAAGATTTCATAAGCGGGCGAAGCGCCGATCGAATACCACAGGACGCCCATCGGAGAGAACCGTCCAAACGGTTCCAGCAACCTGGCGAGGTGCGGAAAAGGCATCTGGAGGGGCACCGCCTTGCTCATGCCGTACACGAACATTTGCGAGGCCAGCGCGAACCGCATGAAGACGCGGAACCAGACATACAGCTTCGTGTAACTCACGCGGCGCCGGTCGAGAACTGACCAGATGCCGGTCGCGCACACGGCGGCAACGAGCAGGCAGAACGCCAGCACCCAGTCGAACGTCTTGTCGCCGCTGCCGCTGCCCTGATAGACCAGCGGCTGCGTCACACCGAACACATGCGCCGCGGTCCAAAAGACAATGTGGCGGATAGGCCAGAGTTCGGCCGGGTCCGCGATCTCCACGTTGACGACGGGGATCAGGCTCGGCAGGATCTGCGTCGTCAGGGAAAACAATCCGAGGTACACGAAGCAGAAACGAAAGGCGATGCGCTGGACGAGTGTCCACCATGGAATTTCGGACTGCTCCTGCATATGGGTGCCTACGGAAACATCGCCGATCATACACTACTTTTCCGCTGCTTTGGCGTACACCTCGCGGGCAGCGGGCCGCACTGCGCCGCGCTGCTTCATGATCAGGATTACGCTCGAAATCACCAGCGCGGCACCTGCGGCGGCGCCCGCGTCCAGTTGCTCGCCGCCCAGGAAGTATCCCAGGCCCAGCGCCACGATCGGGTTCACGTACGCATAGCTGGATACCGTGGTGGGCGACATGCGGCGGAGCAGCCACAGGAACGCGCAGTAAGCGACTAGCGAGCCCGCCACGATCAGGTAGAGCATCGCAAACACGGCATTCCACGGCGCCGGACGCAGATCGCGCCATTCGCCGAACAACGCCGAGAACAGCAGGATCAGGCAGCCGCCGCACAGCATCTGCGCGCCCGCGCTGATTCCGAGCGATTCCGGCAAGGTGAATTTCTTGGAGAGAATCGACCCCGTGGCCCAGGCGATCTCGCTCACCAGGATGCCCGCGCACGGGATCCAAGGAATCGCCCCGCTGGCGGTGCGCGCGCCGGAGGTCAACAACCCCACACCCACGAACCCACTGGCCAACGCGGCCAACAGCAGCGGCGTCAGGCGCTGCGTCTTCAATATTCCCAATTCCAGGATCAGGGTCCAGACCGGCAGCATCGCGACCAGCACGGAGGCGATTCCGGAAGGCACGGTCTTCTCCGCCCAAAAAAGAAAACTGTAACAGGTGAGAAACATCACTGCGCCGAGCAGCCATATGCGGCGCCATTGCCCGCGCGCCGGAGACGCGGCTCCGCGAAGGCGCGACCAGCCATATAGCAGCGCGCCCGCGACGAAAAACCGCACGCCGGCCGCGAACAGGGGCGGCAGCGCGGCGACCGCCACCTTGATCGCCAGGTAGGTCGATCCCCAGATGAAATACACCGACCCGAGCGCCGCCACCAGCTTCCAGTTCCGCCGGATGGCCTGCCAGTAACCTGCAATATGGCCGTACATCGGTTATATCGTACCACGCCTGTATAACCTGCGAAAGTGATGTTTAGCGGTTATAATAAAGGCGGGCATATCATGGCCGCTCCTTTTCAACTGGTAGCCGGGCACGTGGCGCTGGACTTCGTCAACACCCTAGACAACCGCTACGATCCGGAACGCCGCATCGATCTGCTGCCGTCCTACGCACGCTTCATCGCCTTCGTGCGCCAGAGCGGCATCCTGACGGCCCCGCAGGCCCGGCGCCTGGTCCGCGCAGCGCCGCCAGCCGCAGCTCGCGCCGCGCACCACCGCGCCATCGAACTGCGCGAGACTCTGCACTCGCTATTCCGTGCCGTCCGCGAAGGACGGCGGCCGCACCGTGAAAGCCTGAACACGCTGAACCGGGTCCTGGCGGAGGCGGCGCTGGCCCGCGGCATCGATTGCGGTAACGGACACTTCCGCTGGGCTGGTCCCGATCCCGCCGCGACTCCCTCCGCGCCCCTGCTGATCCTGGCAAGCGCCGCCGCGGACCTGCTCACATCAGCCGATCTCGCCAGCCTGCGGGAGTGTGGCGCGCCCGCCTGCCGCTGGCTGTTTCTCGACCACAGCAAGAATCACTCCCGCCGCTGGTGCGACATGAAGGTCTGCGGCAATCGCGCCAAGGCGCAACGCTTCCATGCTCGGCAGCGCGAAGTCGCGGGTTAACATTTGTCACACTTGTATTAGTAAGTTACCTTTCGCCAGGAGCCGCGTCATCTTGAAACGCGTCCGGCTAAGTTCGCGCCTGGTTTGCTAGCGAGCGCCGTGTTCGTGTTCGGCCAGCCGAATCCGCTCAAACTGCCGATGCCGTCCTGGAGAGATATAAGCAGGCACTTGGGGCGTCGCGGCGACCCAAAAAATCAAATCCGAAACAGCCCGCAGCGAAATCGAAGGCAGCGGACGGGTATGTTTCATGGACCATCACACCGCATGAGGCGAGTATCGACAAGGAGACACCGCACAACTTGTTGGGACGCGTCAGCAGCAGCCTGATGTCGCTGCTGGCGATCTCGCAGGTGCTGGCCATGTTCGTGGCCGGTCCAGTGGCGCAGCATTCTGGCATCCGCAATCTCTACTTTGGCAGCGCCGCCCTGTTGGTAGCGATCGGCGCAGTAGGCTATGGTAAGTTGCGTAGCCCCAAGGAGAAGCCATGTCTAGATACGCCACCGTCTTCCTGATGCCGTTGCTTTTGCCGGCCATCGGCCGCTGCCAGTTGGTGGAGGATTACAATCCGCCCAAGGCCAACTGTTGCCTGGAATTCTTTGCCCGCAACCTGGCCGATCAGCTTGAGGACTGGAACCAGCTAGGCCGCTATCATGCCGACGATGAACGGTTGAAAACGCAACCTGCCGATCCGCATCGCGTCGTTTTCCTGGGCGATTCCATTACCGACGGCTGGAATCTCGCCGAGTTCTTCCCGAACAAGCCCTACGTCAATCGCGGCATCAGCGGGCAGACCACTCCGCAGATGCTGGTGCGGATGTATCCCGATGTCATCGACCTGAAGCCCGCCGCGCTGATCGTCCTGGCCGGCACAAATGACGTCGCGCGCAACACCGGCCCCGAAACCAGCACCATGATCGAAGAGAACTTCGCGGCCATCACGGAACTCGCGCAGGCGCATGGCATCAAGGTGATTCTCTGCTCTCTCACGCCGATCAGCGATTACACGGTGCATAAGCAGAGCGAGGGGCGTCCGCCGGCCGATATCCTGACGCTGAACGCCTGGTTGCGCGATTACACCGCGCGGGTGCACGCGGGATTCGCCGACTACTACGCAGCAATCGTCGATGACAAAGGCATGCTGCGCGACGGCTACTCGAACGACGGCCTGCACCCCAACGCGAAGGGCTACCAGTTGCTCGCGCCGGTGGCCGAATCAGCCATCGAGAAAACCCTGCAGTAGCATACGCGGCGGCGTGGCGGGCTCGCCGGATTGGATGCGTTCAAGACCGCTCCGCCCCTCGCGATAGAGCGTGGCCGTATCCATGCCCTCGTACTGCGGCAGATACGGCTCGATCTTGCGCAGCGCTTTACGCAACTGGCGCTCGGCGCCCACGGGATTCTGCCGCTGCTGATGATGGAACGCCACAGCGAAGTGGATCAGGCTTTGCAGATACAATCGCCGCGGGCCGCGCATCGGGGTCCAGATCTCTTCGAGCACCTCATGGCACTCGAAGAACCGCCCCGCAGCATACAACTCGATGCCGCGCTTGTAAAGCGGTTCGTGCCGCAGCGTCAGCGGGCGTGCGTCGCTTTGTACCATGCGAGTGTCAACCGCAGTCCCTCTTCAAACGAGAACCGCGGCGCATGGCCGAGCGCGGCTACCGCGGCCGTGGTGTCGGCCTGGGAATCGCGCACGTCGCCGGCGCGCGGCGGTCCGTAGACCGCCGGAATCGTGACCCCTTCGATCTCCTGCGCCACGCGCCATGCCTCGTTCAGCGTGATGCGCCCTCCGTTGCCCGCGTTGAAGAGCCCGCCGCTGACACCGGAGGCCCGCGCCGCCTTCAGGTTGAGTTCCACCACATCCTCGACGTACGTGAAGTCGCGCGATTGTTCCCCGTCGCCGAAGATCGTAGGCGAGCACCGCTCGACGATCGACTTGATGAAGATTGAAAGCACGCCGGAGTACTGGCTCGACGGGTCCTGGCGAGGTCCAAAAACATTGAAGTAGCGCAGCGACACGGTCTCGACGCCGAACGTCGAGGCGAAGATTTGGGCATAGTATTCGCCGGCCAACTTCTGCAAAGCGTACGGCGATTTCGGCCGCGGCAGCATTGTTTCAACCTTTGGCAGCACGTCCGTATCGCCATAAGCCGAGGACGACGCGGCGTACACCACGCGCCGCACGCCGCCCTCAGCCGCCGCCCGCAGCACATTGAACGTGCCGTCGATATTGATCTCGTGCGAAGGCACAGGATCCGCGATCGATCGCGGCACGGATGGAATGGCGGCTTCGTGAAAGACCACATCGGCCCCGCGCAGGATGGGAGCGATCGCGGCGTAATCCCGAATGTCCGCGCGCTCGAAGTCGATCGAGGCGCGCACCTCGTCGAGGTTTTCTTCGTACCCGGTCAGCAGATTGTCGAGCACCACGACGCGTCGCGCGCCTTCCCGAAGCAGGCCGCGCACAATCGCCGAGCCGATGAAGCCGGCGCCTCCCGTAACTACGTATTTGTTCATTGGGCCTGCAAATATCGTAGCGAATCGCGCGCGATGGTTTCCGCACCCGGTGTGAAATCGAACGCTTCGAGCGACACCCAACGCGCGTATTCGCGGCGCCGCAGCACGTCAAAGATGGCCTTGAAATCGTAGGTGCCCGTGCCGGGATGGAGGCCATCCAGTTCGTTGACGTGCACGTGCCGGATCAGATCGTAGTACCGGTCGA
The DNA here is from genome assembly GCA_035541265.1 of Bryobacteraceae bacterium. Taxonomy (GTDB): domain Bacteria; phylum Acidobacteriota; class Terriglobia; order Bryobacterales; family Bryobacteraceae; genus Bog-159. The sequence goes on along the minus strand of DATKNQ010000061.1, from coordinate 10,005 downwards.
GCAGCACGGCATGCGGCTCGGTTTCATCCACAGCGTTGTGGCTGTCGAACATGGTGCGCACGACCGGGTGATCGATCTGGCGGACAATCGCCGCTGCTTCGCCGATCGACGTGACCACATCGCACTGGCCCATGGGCAGCGCTTCGACTAGAATTGTAACGCCGCGTTCTCCGGCATGTGGCGCGACGGCCGCCAAGCCGTCGACGAACCGCTTCGTAGCTTGGGCGCGGCTCTCGCCTGCGGTGGTCCCGCGCTGCTTCGGCGAGCCGAAGACCATCACGCCATCCGGACTCAGATCCGCGCACAGGTCGATCAGGTCATGGATATGCCGCCAACTGCGCTCGCGAAGCGCCGCATCCGGCGTGGTGACATGCAGGCCTTTGGGGCTGACCATCAGCCAGTGCAGGCCGGCGAACTCGAGCCCCTCGTCTCGAATGATGCCGCGATATTCACGGCGTTGCGCGGACGTGATCTGCGCCGGGTCTTCCGCCAGCGTGAATGGCGCGATCTCGATGCCGCTGTAACCTGCCTGCCGAATTGCCCGGCAGGCATCGGCGAATTTCCAGTTTTCGAAAATTTCGTTGCAGATGGCGTATCGAAGTTCTTGCATGGAGGAAACAGATTCCCTTGTATTATAGGTAACACCCGCCCCGATCCGTCGATGTAGCAGTGGCCAAGGCATCCACTGGCCCGCGTTGGATGAAGACATCAGCGCAGCAAGCCTGCTGGCCGGGCGGCGATCGAACGAGACTCAGGAATCGCTCAGCCGATGGTTGCGGCGTCGCGAGAACGCTGATCCGCGCGCCGAGGCATAACGAGCAGCACTATTCACGACGCCCGCAACTGCGCTGCCCCGATCGCCGCCCGGTAACTCTCCAGCCCCGGCACCGCAAGCCCGGGCTCCTTAGCCAGATCGTCCCAGCGCCGCAACCGCACAGCCTCGCGCGCGAACGGTTGCTGCTCAAACGCGTGCGCCTCTTCCGCGCTGAAAGGCCCGCCCTGCAGATGCAAGCTCTGCACGGACGCCGGCGAAAGCAGCCGCAAATACTCGGGGTCAGTGGCGCACAAGTAGCGCTTGGCATCCACGTGCATGCGCACCGGCGCGGTCACCTCCGGGCCGAAATACTGCGCGAGCCACGCGTGCCCCAGATCTTCATGCCGTGTGTCAATCCCCATGTCCGCGACGTGTTCCGGCATGTCGTGCAGCAGATGGCCGACATCGTGCAGCAATGCGGCCACCACCAGCCACGCGGGCGCATCTTCGCGCGTGGCGTGATAGGCCGCCTGCAACGCGTGTTCCAGTTGCGAGACCGGTTCGCCGAAGTATGCGTCCCCGCCGCGCGCGGCGAAGATCTCAAAAATCCGGTCGCTGATTTCCATAGACGATCAAGCCTCCTGCGGCACGGGCGCGCGCCGCCGTCCCATCAGCAGCATCGCAGCCGCACCGCTCGAAAGCAGCGCGATCACCGCCAGCGCCATGAACGCACCCGTCCAACCGAAGCGTACCGAAATTCGCGCTACGGTATCGCCCGCCAGTATGCCGCCCAGATAACCCACGCCGTCGATGATTCCGGAAGACGTCGCACTGCCATGCTTGCCGCCGAAGTCGAGCGCGATGGCGCCCGCGAGGTAAGCATACGGCCCGATCACCAGGAACCCAACCGCGCCTACCAGAACAGTTGGAAGCATACGGCCCGCGCTCGCCGGCAGGGAGCCTAGCGCGAGCAGCGCCACCGAACTTGCAAGCAGGCTGACAAACATGATCGCCGAGCGGCCGTAGCGCCCCATGCGATCGCTCAGAAATCCGGAGAGCAGCACAGAGACGCCGCCGAAGAACGGAAACACCGCGCTCGTGGTGGCCGCGGCCGCTTCGCTGTAGCCGGCCACCTGGTGGAAGTAAGTCGGCGTCCAGGTGTTGAACGTCTCACGCACCAGCGTCGTTCCAAGCGACAACACACACACGATCCAGAACGCCGGGCTGCGGAACAATGGCCCCAACAGATCGCGCAGTCCCGTGGGCTTCGGGTCGCTGCCCTCCGCGCCGAACAGATTCAGCGGATTCACGTCCGGCTCGCTTTCGCCGATCTCCGTCCGCGATTCCTTCAACAACAGCACGTTCGCAATAAAGATGACGAAAAGCGTTCCCGCGGCCACCTGGAACACCACGCGCCATCCGTAGCCGTGCCCGATGATGGAGCCCATGAACTGCCGCGCCGCCGCGTCGCCGAACAGGTAGCTCAGGCTCACCAGGCCCATCACGGCGCCGTAAGACGAATGCGAGAACCAGCGCGAAGTGATCTTCACCATGCCGGCCCAGCCCGTCGATTGCACCAGCCGGTTGCCGATCCACGCCAGCGTGAAGATGGGCATCCCGCCGCCGATCGAGAACAGCAGCGTGAACAGAACCGAGCCGCCCATGCCCGTAAGAAAGTTTCGCTTGCCGCCCAGAAAGTCGGCCATGCCGCCCAGGAAGAATTTGCCGATCGCGTAGGCCAGCACGCCAATCGACGTGATCTCTCCCAGGCGAATCCTGGCCTCGCCGGCCGTCATGCCGCGGGCCACCAGTTCGTCGATGATCAGCGGCAGGCTTACCGAAAAGTCCGAGCGGCACAGATAGTAGCCCGCGTATCCGAGAAACAGAAGCGCGATCGTGAGGCCTTGCCAGACAGCCAAGTGCCGCCGGTTCATGGACGCTCGCCCTTCGCGAGGCGTTCTTCAATCTGCTCCACGAGCGGCATGCAATCGCTCACTGCGTCCGCTACATAATGCGGACCGGCATCGTGCAGGGCGCGCCGTGCGGCATCCAGGCGCGCGGCCGCATCGCCGGCGGGCAGCGCGGCAAATTCCGCCGCGGTCAGGCCGATCATGTTACCCGTGCGCGCGATGCCGATGGTCCACATGCCCGCGTTCCTGCCTTCCTCGATGTCGCTGACCGTGTCGCCGAGCTTGATCATGGTGTGCATAGGATATGTGCCGAGCCGGATCGCGGTAAGGTAACACATCCACGGCCAGGGCCGGCCAGCCACCGTGTCGTCGGGGCACAGCGCGCAGCCGGGCGTATAGCCTTGCTTGGCCGCGGCCGCCACGAGCACGTCCAGCATAGGCCGCGTGTAACCGGTGGTGCTGCCGATTTGGATACCGCGCGCGCGCCAGGCTGCCGTGATTTCGGGCACGCCGGGGATCACGCTAGAGTAGGCCGCCAGGCACTCCATCTGCAACGGGATGAACTCCGCGAACAGACTCTCGACTTCGGCCTCATCGGGCGGCGCGCCGTACTTCGCGCGCAAAATCGCGCGGATGTGGTCTTTCTTGTGAATGCCCATGTCGCGCCGCGCTTCTTCCTCCGTAATCGGCATGCCGCGCCCGGCGAATAATCGCGCGAGCGTGCGCACCGGCGCCAGGCTGCCATGATCCACGGTCGTGCCCGCCCAATCCAGAATCACCGCGCTGACCCGCATCAGAATCCCATCTCCGTCATAGTTTGTTCCGCGATGCCGAATGACAACGTCATGCCCGCGCCGCCCGTGCCAGTGACCACGCGCACGCCCGGCGCCGGCGAGGCCGAAAGATATGGCCCGTCCGCCAGCTTGGCGTAGACCCCGTGCCAGTGCTGCGCGATCCGCCATTCCGGCGCCTGCAGGAATCCGCGCGCGTAATCGAGAATCAGCTCGTCGATCTCGGCGCGATCGAACGGATCGACTGCCGCGCCGTATTCGTGCGAATCGCCAATCGTCAGCTCGCCCGCCGCTGTCTGCGATGCGAGCACGTGAATCCCCCAGCGGTCGTACGCGGGCGTCTCGGCTGCGATGCGCCGCTCGAGCGCCGCCAGCGTCCGGCAGATGCGGAACGATTCGTAGAACCGCAACGTCAGCCCCGCGGCCAGCGCCGGGCCGAGCTGCCAGCCTTCGGGTTGGGGGTGCGTGCGCATCATCTGGAGCTTCGCGCGCGTCAGGCCGCTCGCGCGGAAAATTTCAGGATAGAGCATTTCGAAGTCATGCCCGGTGCAGACGATGGCGGTTTCCGCGCGCCACGTTTCGCCGCCCGCATGGACGGCTGGCAGATCGATCTCGCGCACGGCCGTCTCGAAGCGGAACTGCACACCGAAGCGTGCGGACAGGTAGTCCGGCAGCCGCGCCAAAGTCACGCGCGGGTCCACGGTGATCTCCGTGGGGCTCCAGATCGCGCCGAGCAGCCCATCCGCGCGGACGGTGCTGCTGCGCGCGAGCACGGCCGCGGGATCCAGCCATTCGCACACGTAGCCGAGCGAGGGAGCCGTATCGCAGAACTCGCGCGCCACGTCGGCTTCGTCCGTACGCCGAACCACATGCAGCGAGCCGGTCGGGTAATACGGGAGACGCGCGCCGGCCAGCACTTCCAACCACAACTCGCGGCTGCGCAAGGCCATCTGGTGCATGCGGCCGGCCGGTTGCCCGACCGGCCAGATCATGCCGAAATTGCGGACCGAGGCACCCGCTGCCCGCGGACTCCGCTCGAACACCACCACCGAACGCCCGCGCCGCGCCAGCGCATAAGCGTGCGCAAGCCCGATAATTCCGGCCCCGACGACGGCGGCGTCCGCGCTACGCGCCGCCGTTACCACTGAATGAGCGTCACACTGTAAGGGCCGATGGTGACCGGGTTGGGCGATGTGGCCGTCTGGATTTGCACGGCCGTCTGATTCGTCGCGGTGTTTTGCGCCGTGTCGCTGGTGCTCGAAATGTAAGTCAAAGCCAGCGTCTGCTGCAGCAGGTTGTTATTCACTTCGACGGCCATCTGTACCGGTGATCCCGACTTATTGAACACCAGCAGATAGTTCTGCCCGCCACTGCCCTGGTAACCTTGCGCAAAGACCGCGGGGATGGGATTGCCGTCGTATCCTTCAATCGGCACCGTGGGGCTGCCGCTCACCGTCGTGGCCCACGTGGCGCTGCTGCTGTTGATCGCCGTGTTCGCGACCTCGAGCGCCAGCGCGTTCGTCGAATAGTAAAACTGGAACTGCGTATTGGGATTTGTCGACGTGTCAGTCGAGTAATTCGGATTGGCCTTAACCTGCGCCTTCAGGTAAGACTCGTAGTCGTTCACCGCGCGGATGACTCCCTGGTTAAACGAATTCCCTAGGTACAACTCAGTTACTCCCACGGCCTTTACCTGCGGAATGGTCGACATCCGCGCAATGTACTCCGCCAGGAAAATCGCGTTGTAAATATACGATTCGAAGGCCAGCGTCCCGAACCCGTCGCTGTTCAGCTCGCTAATGAAAACCGGTAGGTTCGGGCCGATCAATGGCTCCACATACGAATCGAAATACTCGGTCGTGCCGTGCGCTAGTATGCCGTTCAGAGTCTGTTCTTCGTCGCTGGTGCTGATAGTCTCATTGGTGATGGCGTACACGTGATACGAGTACGCCTGCCAGTATTCCGGTGAGTAAGTTGTGATCCCGGTATCCCACGTCTGGTAAGCGAACGGCAAACCCGAGAATTCCCCTTCCATAAAGTCCGATGCAACTGCGGACGGATTCGCGGAGTTGACGTTCAAGTAATACGGATTGTAGGCTGCCGATGCGTAAGCTGCCGCCGTCGAATAGATCTTCGGACAGCAATACGGCTCGTTGTCTAACTCCCAAGCGACAATATCCATCCCGGCCGATTGCGCCGCGCTCACCATCTTCCCGGCCGAGTCCGAGTTGGTATCGGTAAACCCGTTTAACACCACCAGCCCGTTCGCGCCCGTCGTCTGCAGAAAGGTCTTGTAATCGGAAACACAAGAACCGCCCGAAAAACAGGAGCCTCCCTTGGCCTGCGTCAGGATTTGTCCGTCCTGCAGTCCCTCGTAAATGAACGAATTCACCAACGGTTGCAACGCGGAAACCCACGAACTGTTCAAGTGTCCCGCCTGCCAGTCAAAAGCCATCGACGGGGAGCCGGAGGGAAACCGAACCCAGCCCGGCTTGAGCGGCCCGACCATGGCAAGATACTTCGGGTCCCAATACTCCACGCCGTTAATCAGGTACTCATCGTCGAAACCGCTGAACCCTGGAGCCAGCGGCGTCGGAGAGGTGGTGGTCAACGTGATGATCGGAACCGACGCCAGAATCGTGAAGCCGTTGGTCAGTGACTCCTGTTCCGCTCCAGTCGTGACCGTCACTGTCTGTGATCCGGTGGCGGCCGACGAACTGAGCGAAACCTCGGCCGTGGCGCTGGTCGCGCTATTCACGGTTACCGGACCGGGCTGCCCGGCGGTCGCCCCACCCACCGAGATGCCCGGTCCGAAATTGGCCACCGTAGTCCCTTGTACGAAATTGGTGTTCAGTCCGGTGATGGTCACCGCGAGCTGCACACCCGCGTTGGCCGAATTCGGCGACAAGGTTTGGAGTGTCGCCGCCGGATTGACGGTTAGGGCGAACGCCTGAGAAGCTGTCGCCTGATAAGTGTCGGTCGCCAGAATCGTGAAGTTCGACGTGCCCGCGGTCGTAGGCTGTCCGCTGATGACGCCGGTGGCCGAGCTTAAAGACAGCCCTCCCGGCAGAGTTCCCACACTTACTGACCAAGTGTAAGTCCCGCTGCCGCCGGTGGCCGCGAGAGTCTGCGAGTACGGAATCCCCACCTCGCCGTTCGGTAGGGGAGAGGATGTCGTGATCGTAATCGCCGCATCGATCGTCATAGTGAACGGCTGCGTGGCCGCCGCTCCGGTGCTGGTATCGGTCACCTTAATCGTGAAACTCGGCGTGCCTGCCGTTGTGGGTACGCCGCTCAGTACGCCGGTCGACGAATTCAGCGACAATCCGCCCGGCAGCGACCCACTGCTGACCGCCCAACTATAGTGGCCGCTGCCACCGCTGGCCGTGAGAGTGTCCGCGTAACTCACTCCGACCGTGCCCGTCGGGAGCGGCGAACTGGTCGTAATCGTGAGCGGCGACGTGATGGTGATGCTCAGGCTTTTACCTGCGGAGAGACCGTCGGTGTCAGTCGCCTTGAACGTGACATGCGAAGTCCCGGCCGCCGTGGGAGTTCCGCTAAGGACTCCGGTCGACGAATTGAGCGAGAGACCCGCCGGCAAAGTCGACCCGGTATTCACCGACCAGGTGTACTGACCCGTTCCGCCGGTTGCGGTGAGAGTATCTGAATACGCTTTTCCGGCCACGCCCCGAGGTAATGGCGACGTGGTAGTGATCGTCACCAGCGGGTTGATCGTCAATTGCGCGCTGTTACTGCTTTGAAACGCAGTGCCCGTGGAGGTGGTTCCGGCAATGGAAATCTGGTAAGACGTCGCCGTCGTCACGCTGATAGACGAAGGCACGCGGAAAGTCACACGCTCGGTAGTGCCCGAAACAACCGTGACGCTGAGAGCGATCGTGGTTCCGGAAGGCCCCGTGCCAGCCGTCGTGGGAGCAATTGTGACAGTCACATTACCGGCCGGAATCGTTCCGCTGGGGAAGCCGTGGCCGATCGCCGTAACATTAGTTACGCTTGGGTCTGCCACGCTGGGCGTGGTTGGTGAGTTCAGAGTAACTTGCGTGACTGCGGGCAAAAGCGTAGCGCAGGCGAGTGTCAAAACGGCAGCGAGCGAGAAACGAGCGAAGTGCCGGTTGGTTGGCTGCATGGGTCCTCCTCCAATAACGCTGTCTTCGGGTCAGTGCGGATTAGCTCATTCTGAGCCGTTTAGGGACAGGTGTCAAGCAGTACGGCAATACCCTACGTAACGGACGTGCCAGCCGCTACGCGCCGGCGCTATCCTCGGAAGGAAGGAATTCGTATGCCCATCGTTTCGACGGGCTTGGTCAACCAGGCCGAGATTACTCGACGCGTCAGAGTGGGTGAGCGCAAAATGGCGCGGGAAGTAGTATATATTCGCCATTCGATTATGTTGAACTCAACCGGCGAATGGTCGATTTCTTCCGTATCCTATTGACTGACCAAGCCAGCCGCGAAGACAGGCTCCGGGCAGTCACCGAGCGAATAGAGCGCGAACTGGAGAAGGCGGCCGGGTTCGGCCAGTTTGGCCTTTATCTGTATTTCAATTATCGCAGTCAATCTGGTGCGGAGGACTTGAGGAAGGTAGCCAGCGCATTCGATCAGCTTTACGAACTGCGGCAGTCGGCCGACTCCGAGAATGCTGGGGAATGGTTGCGAACCAGCGCTCTCAATGCCGTGGGCCTGGCAAGCGACGCCTTCGCCGCATGGCGCCGAATTCGTACCGAAGAAGACGCCCAGGGTTACCTGCTCCAACTCCTCGTCCAGCGCCGCTGAAATCCTGGTGTAACGGACCGCACGCTCCGCTTACCGGCGATATCCGCCATTCCTGCACCAAAACCCGCCATTCAATGCAGGCCTGTTTATTTGCAATGGCTTAACGCGCGAAGATGCATTCCATCGGGAGCGGTGTCACTCAGCCGCCCGAACTGGAGAGGAGTACTATGAGCACTCAGCCGTTTGAACCGCAAGCTGCGCCTAACGCCGGTCTGGTCCAGATCAATTCCAGCATCGAAGACGTCATCCAAAAACGCCTGGCGGAAGAGCGTGCGCGCCTGGAGCGCGAAGCCGGATTGGTGAAACGCGAGACGCATGCATTCAAGCGTCCGGTTGAGCGCCCTTTCACCAAGGAACAGCGCGGCCACACCACCCTCCTCTTTGGCGGCCTCACCTGGAAGCACGAAAAGCTTGTGCACGGCGCACTCGAAGGCCTCGGCTATATCGCCGAAGCCGTGCCCACGCCCAACGTGCGTGCCTTCCAAACCGGCAAGGAATACGGCAACAACGGCCAGTGCAACCCGACCTATTTCACCGTCGGCAACCTCGTCCAGTACCTGCAGAGCCTCGAAGAGCAGGGTCTCACCAAGCAGGAAATCATCGAGCGCTACGTCTTCTTCACCGCCGGCGCCTGTGGCCCGTGCCGCTTCGGCATGTATGAAGCCGAATATCGCCTGGCGCTGCGCAACGCCGGATTCGACGGCTTCCGCGTGCTGCTGTTCCAGCAGTCGGGCGGCTTGAGCCAGTCCGACGCCGAAGCCGGCCTGGAGATGAATCTGGATTTCTTTCTCGGCATTCTGAACGCCCTCAACTGCGGCGACGTGCTCAACGAAGTGGCCTACGCGCTGCGACCCTACGAAGTCAATCCCGGCGAAACCGACCAGAAGCTCGACGAGATGATGGACTACATGCATGAGGTCTTCCGCAAGAAGCAGCCGTGGCAATTGGGCGACAGTTTGGGCAAATACCTGGGCGGCTTCAGCGACACGGCCGAATACATCGGCAAGTTCGTCAATCAGCTCAAAGGCGAAGACTACATTCCGGCGCTGCACCGCTGCCGCGACGCGTTTAACGAAATCGAAATCGACCGGCTGCGCGTGAAGCCCATCGTCAAGATCACCGGCGAATTCTGGGCGCAGACCACCGAAGGCGACGGCAATTTCAATATGTTCAACTTCCTGCAGCGCGAAGGCGCGCAGGTGCTGGTCGAGCCCATCGGCACCTGGATCATGTACATGATCCACCAGGTGGTGCAGAAGTACAAAGACTTCAAGGGCCTCGAAGAAGGCGCTGTGCTGCCGCCCGTCTGGCGGCTCGACAAGCGCGTCAAGATCGAGTGGAGCTTCCGGAACAAGGTCGCCAAGCTGAAACTCGCCGAAGCCATCTTCAAGAACGAATATCACAAGATTGTTGGTGCGCTCGGCGATATCGCGCATCACCTCGCCGACCAATACGAGTTACAGCGCCTCGGTCATCCGTTCTATAACTCGCGCGCGGGCGGCGGCGAAGGCCACTTAGAAGTCGCCAAGAACATTTACTACTCGAACAAAGATCTGGCCCACATGGTCCTCTCGGTGAAACCCTTCGGCTGCATGCCGTCCACGCAGTCCGATGGCGCGCAGTCGGCGGTGGTCTCGAATTACAAGGACATGATCTACTTGCCCATCGAGACTTCCGGCGAAGGCGAGATTAACGCGCACTCCCGCGTGCAGATGGCGCTCGGCGAGGCCAAGAACAAGGCCAAGAAAGAAATGGCCGA
>DATKNQ010000060.1:0-30512 GCA_035541265.1 Bryobacteraceae bacterium | reverse complement strand
CCGTTGCCGGCTTCGCCCACGATCTCCATATCGGGCTGCGCGGCCAGGATCATCTTGAATCCCTGCCGCACGACCGCGTGATCGTCAGCCAACAGGATGCGGATTTTCTCTCTCATGCTTGACGCCGTTCGCCGGCACGCGCACCTGAATCTCAACTCCCTGTCCCGGCTTCGAATGGACGGTCAGGTCGCCGCCCACGCTCCGCGCGCGCGCCCGCATCCCGATCATACCCATGCCGTGCGGCCGTCCGCCAGCGGGTGGCAACCCGCGCCCGTCGTCACGGATAGTCAACCGCACCTGGGCGCCCTGCGCGTCGAGCGTGACGGAGACCGCGTGCGCGGCGGAATGCCGCGCGACATTCGTCAACGCCTCCTGCGTCAGGCGGAAGAGATGCGTCTCGGTTTCGTCCGGCAGCCGCCCGGAGATATTCGACTGGAACTCCACCTGGATACCAGTGCGGTGCGTGAAGCCCTCGGTCAGCCAGCGCAGACCGGCTTCCAGTCCGAAGTCGTCCAGGATCGTGGGACGCAGCAATTGCGACATTTGGCGCACGTTGCCGATGGATTCGTCCACTAGTTTGAGGCAGTCTTCCACGCGCGCGCGATCGGAGACGCCATCCATGCCCAGCGCTCCGAGGTTGGCCTTCAGCGCGGTCAACGATTGGCCGAGTTCGTCGTGCAGCTCGTGCGAGAAACGGCGCGCGGTGCTCTCCTGATCCTCGAGCATCTGCCATGAGACGCGACCCAGTTCGCTCTCCTGCCATTCCATCTTGCGCGCCAGTTGGCCGGTCAGGCGTACGGTCAGCACCGAACAGCCCAACGCCAGGACAAAGAACGCGGCCAGGAACGCGGCAGATTCCCGCATCATGCGCTCGGAACGCAGGTCGATCTGATTTTGCGCCGCGACGGCCCGGCGGTAATTCGCTTCAATGAGCTTGTCGACTACCGAGATGAACGCCTCATGATCCCGAAACAGCGCCTGCGACGAGAACGTTTCTGGTTCTTCGACGCTGAGCAGACGGCGTGCTTCGCCCGAGAAGGCGGCGGACGTTTGGCGGAGCTGCGCGAAGAGACGGCGCTGCGGGGTCTGCGCACCTTCCGCGACCAGCACGTCGATGTTGTGGTCGGCCTGATCCAACTGCGAGAGAATCTGGTCGGCGTCCAGTGAATCGGGATCGCGCGCCAGGGTCGAGAACACTTCAGTCAGGCTGGCCTGCTGGCGGTGCACTTCCTCGATCAGGCGATTCGTAGCCTGTTGCTCGGCAACCAGGCGCGTGGCGCTCTCCTTGATGCTCTGGATGTTACCGATGCCGACAAAGGCGCCGGCCAGGAGCAGTGCGATCACCAGGCTGAAGCCCGCGATCAGCAGTCGCGACAGATTTTGGCGCGCAGGTGAACTTTCTTTCACAGTCGTCCAACTCCATGATGCCGCTAGGGCAGTCCGCGCCGATATCCCGTATCCGGGCTAATCGCGCGCCCCCGCCCGGGCTATGCTTACCCGATTCCGGTGCCCTCTTTCGCCCGGAGTTTAGCCTTTCGAGTCTATCGTATGAAACGGCGGCTTCGCGGAAGATGGAATTGACGGGACAAAGACCCGCAAAGGAGAAAAGGAAATGAAAAAGAGCTTACTCGCGATCGTTTTGGCAGCCGCCACCCTACCGTTTACGTTTGCCGCGCAGACCCCGGCCGCCAACCAGCCGGCTTCGAAGACCACCGCGGCAAAGAAGACCAAGAAGTCGGTAAAGCATCACACCGCCAAGAAGACCAAAGCCGCCCCGAAGACCGCCGCCCCCGCGCAGAAGTAGTTCGCTCATGGCTGACGGCGCGGTTCCGGAGAGCGGGCCGCGCACGTCAGCCGGCGGCTTCCCCGCCTGTGCCATCCTGAGGAGATGCAGCCGCAAGGTCTCTGGCGGCACCCGGATTTTCTCAAACTCTGGGCCGGCCAGACCGTCTCCCAAGTCGGATCTTGGATCACGCTGGTCGGATTGCCTCTCACCGCCGCCCTGCTGCTGCGCGCGTCTCCGCTCCAGATGGGCATCCTCAATGGCTCAGCCGCTGCCGCGATCCTGGTGTTTGGCCTCTTCGCCGGCGTTTGGGTGGACCGTTTGCGCCGCCGCCCCATTCTGATCTGGGCCGATCTCGCGCGCGCGTTGGTGCTGGCCAGCATTCCCCTCGCAGCCGTCTATCACTGGCTCACCATGAGCCATCTCTATGTGGTGGCAGCCGCCACGGCCGTCTTCACCGTTTTCTTCGACACCGGTTACCAGGCGTATTTGCCTTCTCTGGTGAACCGGGAAAATATTCTGGAAGGCAACAGCAAGATGGCTTTGTCCGGTTCAATCGCGAGCGTAGTGGGTCCGGGGTTGACCGGCGCGTTGGTGCAGGCGCTCACCGCACCGATCGCGATTCTGTTCGATGCCGTCTCGTTCGTGTTCTCGGCATTCTCCGTATGGCTGATTCGCCAGCCGGAGCCGCCGCCCAAACCCGCCGCTGCGCCGCATATCGGTCGCGAGATCGTGGAAGGATTGCGGGTCTCGTGGCGCGATCCGGTGTTGCGCGCCCTCGTGCTGCGCACTGCAACCAGTTCCTTTTTCCTTGGCTTCGGCGGCAGCCTCTATATTCTCTACGCCGTACGCGAGCTTCGCCTCAGCGCCGTGCTGCTCAGCCTGGTGATCTCGGTGGGCGGCGCGAGCGAACTGTTCGGCGCCCTGACGGCCGAACGGCTGGCGCGCCGCTTCGGCGTCGGACCGGTCTTGATCGGCGCGGCGCTGACGATCGGCTGCGCCAGCCTGCTGCCGCCGCTTGCGCGCGGACCCGTCGGCATCTGCGCTGCGGTTCTGGCCGCCGGCCAGATGGGCGATATGGCCTGGGCGGTTTATGGCATCAACGAGCTGAGTTTGCGCCAGTCTGTCGCGCCGCCGCACGTATTGGGCCGCGTGAATGCCGCGATGCACCTGATGTTTCGCGGGGTCATGCCGGCGGGAGCGCTATTGGGCGGCGCACTCGCGGACGAGATCGGCTTGCGCGGCGCGATGTTCACCGGTGCTGGAGGTTTTCTTTTGTCGACGCTTTGGCTGGTGTTCTCGCCTATCCGGAGCGTACGCGCGCTTCCGCAGCCGGTGAGCGCCTGATAGTATGCCGAGCATTCGCCCCTATGCCTGGCGGATTCTGCCGCTGCTCTTCCTGCTGGCGCTGTATTGGCCCGGTCTGACCAACTGGTTTTACCAGGATGACTTCGGCTGGCTCAATCTGCGCCGCGGCGTCCATTCCGTGGCTGACTTGGCGCCGGCGCTGTTCGCGCCCAAGGCGCACGGCAATATGCGCCCGCTGGGCGAGAATGCCTATTTCCTGATTCTGTCGTCCATCTTCGGCGTGGATGCGCTTCCGTTTCGCATTTGCGCCTTTGCGACACAGATGGCCAGTCTCCTCCTGCTGGGCTGCATCGCCGCGCGCATCACTGCCTCGCGTGCCGCCGGATTCTGGGCACAGGCGCTATGGATCGCGAACACCGGCTTAGCGCCCGCCATGTGCTGGACGTCGATCTACAACCAAATTCTGAGCGGCTTCTTCTTTTTGTTGGCATTCCGGCTCTTCCTGCGGCAGATCGATACCGGCGAGCGGCGCTATGCCATCGGACACTGGGCGGCGTTCGTGTTGGGGCTGGGGGCGCTCGAGACCAACGTGGCGTATCCGGCGATCGCGGCGCTCTATGCGTTGCTATACGCCCGCGCGCATCTGAAACGCGTGCTGCCGATGTTCCTGGTATCGGCGCTGTTCATCGCGGTGCACTTTCACTTCGCGCCCGCGCCGCATGATGGCGTCTACGCCTTGCATTTTGACAGCCGCATGTTTACAACGCTGGCGGCCTATTGGACATGGGCGTGGGGACCGTCTCACGCGGCCGGCGTACTGCTGACGGCCGCGGCGATCGGGTTTGCCGCGTGGCAGGCGTATCGCCGCTATTGGGTTCCAGTGTTCGGTTTGGCGTGGTTCGCGATCGTGATTGGCCCTTATCTGCCGCTCGACGCCCACAAGATGGCTTACTACCTGGCGGTTCCGGTGATCGGGCTGGCGATACTCGGTGCGGGGGCGATCGTGCGTGCCTGGCAGGCGAGCGCCATTTGGCGCTCGCTGGCCACCCTGTGTGTCGCGATGTATCTGGTCACCTCGGTACCGGCAGCGTGGGCCATCGCACGCTGGCATCATGCACGCGGCGAGCGGGTTGCGAATGTAGTGCTGGGAGCCGCGCAAATCCATGCTGCGCAGCCGGACAAGATCATCCTGCTCGATGGCGTCGATTCGGACCTGTTCTGGGCCGGCATCGCGGACGCACCGTTCCGCGCGCTGGAGATCCCGCACGTGTACCTCACGCCTGGATCGGAGGCGCACATTCAGGCGCCGGCCGGTTTGGCGGTGAAATATACCCTGCCGCAGGCGCTCACGTTGCCGGCTTTACAAGATGGGCGAGCCGTAGTTTATCAGGCGTCCGGACCGGTGCTGCGCAACGTGACGGGCAGCTATCGCGCCGCAGCGATGGCCTTGTGGAAGCCGGAAGCGCCGCCCTTCATCAACCTGGGCGATTCTGTTTTCGGGAATTATGTGGGATCCGGTTGGGACGCCTGTGCAGATGGATACCGCATGCTCCGCCGGGCGGGCACATTGCGCCTCGCCGGACCGCGCGGGCCGAACGATCGATTGTTGATCAGCGTCTTTCAAGCGGGCCGTTTTCAACTTGCGGTGCGCGTGGATGGCGCGGACCTGCCGGACACCGTGACGCAACGTGGCGGCGAGCTAACCGAGATCGCAGCGGGCTTGCCAGCCGCGCTGGTGGGACAGTCCACGTTGGAAGTGACGCTCGTGAATGAAGGCACCGCCGCCCTGCGGTTTGGTTTCGTGGAGATGCGGTAAACGTCTCAATCGCCGCGGCTGTGCCAGTTGCGCATTCGGACCCAAAGGATGCTCCGCACCGGTCACGAGCGCGGTCATTAGTGTATCGACGAAGCCTGCGGCTTATGCCACACGCGGTCCGGCCGGGCGGTAATCGCCCGTTGCACCGGAACCGGTGAAGCCTCCCCGCCTACCGGCTTGGAGAGCATGGATTTCAGCGAGACCGCTGGCTGCCAGTCGTGCTCGGGCGGCGGCGCGAGACGCCGCCCGGTTGGTTACCGGGCGGCGTTTGCCAACGGGCGCAGCAGCCATCCGTTACGGCGTAGGGTCTCAGACACAGCGGCCGCGATATCCACCGACCCCGGGGTATCGCTATGGATGCAGATCGTCTCGACCTGCCCGCCGGCCGCCAGGCGCAGCGCCTGTGCGGCAGCCATCTCCGGCTCCACGATGAGGGCGCCGGCGAATTTACGGGAACGCAAGCTGCCGTCCGGCTCGTAACGCCGATCGGCGAACCCTTCAGCGGCGGCGCTGAGCCCCATCGCTCGCCACACCTCCAACATCACCGAGCCGGCCAAACCGACCAGCACGATCTCGCGGCTGAACCGCGCTACGCCCTCGCCAACCGCCCTGGCCACGGCGGGATTCTTCGCCGCCACGTTGTATAAAGCGCCGTGCGGTTTGACATGCGTCACGTCACCCGTGACCGCCGCGAGCGCGGCGATCTGCTCCGAGACCGTATCGGCGATCTCCCCAGCCGGCAGCGCCATCTCCATGCGGCCGAAATGGGCGCGATCCGGATAACTGGGATGCGCCCCGATCGCCACGCCGTGCAAGTCCGCCAGGCCGGCCGTGCGCCGCATGCTGTCCGCGTCGCCGGTGTGGCCGCCACAGGCCACGTTGGCCGACGTGATGTGCTGCATCAGCGCGGCTTCGATGGCGCCATCGGGCAGTTCCCCCATATCACAGTTGAGATCGATGGTGCGTTCGACGGACGCCGGTAACCGCGGCTGAAATTTGTGCGCCATTTTCAGAGGTATTATAAAACGGTAAGCCACTCAGAGCCGCTGGGGCCGCGCATGAAATCCTGGACGCTAGTAGTCACTTTCGGTATCGCCGTACCCCTATGCGCGTCCGGGATTACGTCACCGGATTTCGATTCCGCCGTGAAACCGGTGCTCTCCAAAACCTGCGCTCTATGCCACAATGACAAACTGCAATCCGGCGGCCTCAACATCAAGGCATTTCTAACACCGGACTCCATCAATTCTTATCGCGACGGCTGGGAGACGATTCTGCAAAAGCTGCGCGCGGGCGAGATGCCTCCCAAAGGCATTGCCCGGCCACCGGAAGTGCAGATGCAGGAACTCATCCATTATGTCGAAGGCCAGTTCGCGAAGGCCGATCAGAACGTGAAGCCCGATCCAGGGCACGTGACGGCGCGGCGCCTGAACCGGCGGGAGTATTCGAACACCATTCGCGACCTGCTGGCCGTGGATTTTCGCGCCGAGAGAGATTTCCCGACCGACGATTCCGGCTACGGCTTCGACAACATCGCCGACGTGCTGACTATTTCGCCGGTCCTGATGGAGAAATACATGGACGCGGCGGAGACGATTGCCTCGCGCGCGATGGGCGCCGATCCGCTGCCGAAGAAACCGCTGGAAGCCGGCTATCACACCAAGGACAAAACCATTCGCCGCGCCGATCTGAGCATGATCGAGGCATCGCACCGCGTGGAATGGAATGGCGATTACGTGATCCGTGTGGGCATGCCCGGCGACCGCGGCCCGGACGGCAAGCCCGTCACGCTGGGCTTCTGGATGGACGGCACTTTGCTGAAGACGCTGCCGGTGGACACCAAGCCGTCGAAGCTGGTCTATTTCGATGAGTATTCCGAAGCCCAGATCCGCGTGTATTTGCCCGAGGGCGACCACGTTTTCC
Source organism: Bryobacteraceae bacterium (assembly GCA_035541265.1). Classification (GTDB taxonomy): domain Bacteria; phylum Acidobacteriota; class Terriglobia; order Bryobacterales; family Bryobacteraceae; genus Bog-159. Next base: position 23,682 of record DATKNQ010000060.1, on the reverse strand, counting down.
GCGCCGGATTTATCGGCGATGCCTTCGTGAAAACCCTTCCGGAGAAAGACGTCTACAACACCAAAAAGAACAAATATCTGAATTCGATGGTCTTCATCGGGCCGTATCCCACGGAAGTGGAGAGCGCCAGCCGCAAGAAGATTCTGATTTGCGATCCGAAATCCGGCCCGGCCTGCGTACAGAGGATCGTTGCCAACCTCGCGCATCATGCCTACCGGCGGCCGGTGACGCCGGCGGAAGTCGCCTCGTTGATGAGGTTCGTATCGCTCGCGCGGTCGCGCGGCCAGACCACCCAGCAGGGCATTCAGCTCGCCATTGAAGCCATGCTCGTGACACCGCAGTTCCTGTTCCGCATCGAGCACGATCCCAATCCCAATGATCCGCACGACGTGCATCGGATTTCGGACGTCGAACTGGCCTCGCGGCTCAGCTACTTTCTGTGGAGCTCGATGCCGGATGACGAACTGCTGCGCGCGGCCGAGTCAGGCACTCTGCACCAGCCGGCCGTCCTCGACGCGCAGGTGAAGCGCATGCTGGCCGATCCGCGAGCGAGCGCGCTGGCCAGCAACTTCGCCGGCCAGTGGCTCGAGACCCGTAACCTGGACGTGGTGAAACCCGATCCGGACAAGTTTCCCGAATGGGGGCCGGAGCTGCGCGATGCGATGAAAACCGAAACGCGCATGTTCTTCGATTACGTGCTGCGCGAGAACCGGCCGATTTCGGACTTCATCGACGCCAGATACACCTTCCTGAATGCGCGCCTGGCGAAATTCTATGGCATTCCCGGTGTGACCGGTCCCGATTTCCGGCGCGTGGAGTTGACCACCGGACAGCGCGGCGGTCTGCTGAGCCAGGCCAGTGTGCTGACCGTTTCGAGCTACCCGACGCGGACCTCCGTGGTGCTGCGCGGCAAGTACGTGCTCAACAACATCCTGGGGTCGGAGATTCCGCCCCCGCCGCCGGATGTGCCGGCGCTCGACGAAAGCGCGGTGGGCACGCTGATGTCGCTGCGGCAGCAGATGGAGAAGCACCGTGCCGACCCTATGTGCGCTTCGTGCCATAGCAAGATGGACCCGCTGGGCTTCGGCCTTGAGAACTACAACGCCATCGGCAAGTGGCGCACCATGGATGGAAAGTTCCCGGTGGATGCGAGCGGCACGCTGCCGAACGGCAAGACGTTCCAGACGCCGGATCAGATGCGCGCGCTGCTGGTGGCGGCGCTCCCGCAGTTTTCGCACTGCCTCACTGAGAAGATGCTCACCTACGCGCTGGGCCGCGGCCTGAAACCGTACGATAACCGCACCGTGGATGGCATCAACCGCGACATGGCCGCATCCGGTTATCGCTTCCAGTCTTTGATCTACGAAATTGTGCATAGCGAGCCGTTCCAGATGGGAAGGGGCGACGGCTCGCCGGACGACCGGTCGGGCCCCAAGGAGGTTGCCAAACGATGATTACCAAGAAGGCGCTGCCCCGCCGGACTTTTCTGCGCGGTGTGGGCACGGCGGTGGCGTTGCCGTTCCTGGATGCCATGGTCCCGGCGCTGGCGTCGGCCAAGAACGCCAAGCCGCCCGTGCGCATGGCGTTCGTCTACGTGCCGAACGGCATCATCATGCAGGGCTGGAACCCGGATTATGAAGGCCAGTTGAACGAACTGCCGCGCATCCTGAAGCCGATGGAGCCGTTCCGCCAGGACATCACGCTACTCGGCAACCTCACCCACAATACCGGTCGCGCGCTGCTCGACGGCGCCGGCGATCACGGCCGCTGCTGCGCCTCATACCTGACCGGCGTGCAGCCGCGCAAATCCGTCACCGATATCAAGGCGGGCGTTTCGTTCGACCAGATCGTGGCCAATCAGGTGGGCAGGCAGACGCGCTTCCCGTCGCTCGAACTGGGCATGGAAGACGCCCGCCAGGCTGGCGATTGCGATTCGCGCTACTCGTGCGCCTACACCAACAATCTGGCGTGGCGCAGCGAAAGCGAACCGCTGCCGCCGATCCTCGATCCGCGCGCGCTGTTCGAGCGGCTGTTCGGCAATGGCGTGACGATGACACCCGAAGCCCGCGCCCGCGAGAACTTCTATCGCCGCAGCATTCTGGATTTCGTCAGCGACGACACGCATCAACTCGAGAATAATCTGGGCCCCACCGACCGCCGCAAACTCGATGAATACCTGTCGTCGATTCGCGCGGTGGAACTGCAGATCCAGAAGGCCGAGAAGGATAACGCACAGATCGACCCGCACATGGATAAGCCGTATGGCACGCCGGCCGATTTTGCCGAGCACTTCAGGCTGATGACGGACATGATGACGATCGCCTTCCAATCAGACCTCACGCGCGTCATCACGTTCCTGGTCACCCACGAAGGCACCTCGCGGCCCTATCGCGAAATCGACATCGCCGATGGGCATCATCCGCTCACGCATCATCGCAATCACCCGGATCTGATCGAAAAGGTAACGCAGATCAACAGCTATCACGTGACGCAGTTCGCCGCCTGGATCGCGAAGGTGAAGGCGATCCGCGAGGGCGACGGCTCGCTGCTCGACAATTGCATGATCGTGTACGGCGCGGGGCTTTCCGACGGCAACCGGCACCTGCACGAGGATCTGCCGACCCTGGTCGCGGGCCGCGGCGGCAGCCATTTCAAACCCGGCCGGCGCATCGTTTATCGCAAAGAGACTCCTATGTGCAATCTGTTCCTGGCGATGATGGACCGCATGGGCGTGCACGTTGAACATTTCGGAGATTCCACCGGACGGCTCGACGTGCTGGATCTGGCCTGACATGTTTCCGGGCGCCAAGCCGGCCGTAGGAGTCCTGTTCGATTCCGCGATGCGGCGCATCGACGATGTGCTGGCCCTGGCCATGCTGCATGCGTACGGGGGCAAGGGCCAAGCGCGCACTGCGGCCGTGGGCGTGAGCTGCCCGGATCTGGAAGCCGCGCAATTCTGCGATTCGCTGTGGGCCTTTTACGCCGGGGCGGCCACGTGTACGGCGGCCAAGGCCATGCATCCGCCGCCGGTCGGTCTTGCGGACGGAAAGCCCGCCGCCCGGCTGCCGATGCTCAGCCAGCCGCTCGGCAAACGCGGGGCGGACGGCCAGCCGGTCTATCCGAACACCATCCAGAGCATCGAGGACACCGCCGAAGTGCCGACCCTGTTTCGCAATGCCCTGATGGCCCAATACGACCAGGACGCCGTTATCGTGCTGAGCGGACCGGCCACCAACCTCGTGCAACTGCTCGATATGTACGGGGCGAAGGATTGGATTATGCGCAAGGTGCGGCTGCTTTCGGTGACTGGCGTGGGCGTTGAGTCGGACGCTGCCGCGGCGCAAAAGCTGTTCGCCGAATGGCCGACGCCGATTGCGATGGCCGGCCGCGAGATTGGCGACGCGCTACCATTCCCCGGTGAAGCGATTGAGAAAGATTTCGCCTGGACCACCGCCGATCCGGTCGTGGATGCTTATTGCGCGTACCGGCCGATGCCTTACGACGCGCCCTCGTATGCCATGGCGGCGATGCTTTACGCCGTGCATCCGAACGACGGATACTTCAAGCTCTCCGGCAGCGGGAATCCCCGGCAACTGGTGCTCGATCCCACGCAGAAGGACCGCATCGTCGGCGCTTACGTGGAACTGGCCAGCGCCAAGCCCGTGCCGCGCAAGCCAAAGCATCCGGCTGAGGAAGAAAAGAAAAATCCGCCGCTGGCCGCCCATTAATCTGATATAGTGTGCGGCATGACCCGAACACTTGCCGCGCGCCTGTCCGCCGGTATTCTGCTGGCCGCCGGTTGCTGGATCGCGTACACGCAGAACCAGGGCCAGCCTCCCGAACTCACTCTCAACAAGATCAAAGACGACCTCTACGAAATCGTAGGCGATGGCGGCAATGTCGCCATGTATGTCACCAGCGAAGGTGTCATCCTGGTGGACGATAAGTTCGAGCAGGATTACCGCAACATCATGGCGAAAGTGAAAAGCGTGACTGACCTGCCGGTGAAGTATGTGTTGAGCACGCATCACCATGCCGACCACAGCGGCGGCAACGTCAACTTCCTGCCCACGGCCGAGATCATCTCGACCGCCAACGCGCGCGCCAACATCGTGGAACACAAGCAGCCGAACGCGCCCGCGAGCCTCATGCCGGCGCGCGTGGTGTTCACGCACGAGTGTTCGGTGTTTCTGGGCGGCAAGGAAGTGCGCGCGATCTATTGCGGACGCGGTCATACCAACGGCGATGCGGTGATCTACTTCCCCGAGATGCGGGTGCTCCACACCGGCGACCTGATGGCCGGCAAAACTCCGCTGATCGACTACGCCGGCGGCGGCAGCCTGAAATCATGGGCCGCTACGCTCGACGAAGCGATGAAACTCGATTTTGATACCGTGATTCCGGGGCATGGTGCGGTCACCGATAAAGCCGGTCTCCGCGAATATCGCAATAATGTCGAAAAGCTGTGCACCCGCGCCACCGGCCTGATCCGCGAGGGCAAGAGCCAGGAAGAAGTCGGCAAAGTCATGCAGGCGGAGTTCGGCTGGGCGCCGAACAGCATGCAGATGCAATGGAGCCTGCCGGGGATGATGACCGAGCTGAAGCCGGAGTAACGGACTTGCCTCGTTCACAAGCCATAGAGACTTTTTTGGGCCACTGATTCCACAGTTTGAAGCCTGATTACGTGCCGGGCTCGTGGGTCCCGTGCGTAAATGAGCATCGAGACGACCCATGGCGTGGTACTCCTCCCTGGCTCGCTTGCTGCAAGCGCTCCGCCTGAAGCCGCGGCAAGTCAGAACCGATCATTTCTTCGTTCTATCGCTCGATATGCTGTGCATCACGGCGCTCGATGGCGGCTTCCTGGAGGTCAACCCGGCCCTCACCAGGACCCTGGGCTACGCTGAGACGGAGCTACTTTCGAAGAACATCCTCGATCTGCTGCATCCGGATGACCGTGCGGCAGCGGCGCCACGGGTCGCGGCCCTCGCGCACGGAAATCCAATCGGCGGAATCGAAAGCCGCTGGCGCTGCGCCGACGGATCGGACAAATGGGTCACCTGGAGCACCATGCCATCCGTCTCCGAAGGCCTCGCATATACGGTGGCGCACGACCGCACGCGCCAGAAGATGGACGAGAAGGCCCTCCGCGAAGCCGACGTGCGCTGTGTCTGCGCGCTCGAAAGCACAACCGACGCTTTCTTTACCGTGGATCGTGACTGGCGGCTGCTGCGCGTCAATCAGCAAGCCGAGCGCTTGTGGGCGCGCAGCCGGATGGACCTGTTGGGCCGCAGCCTTTGGGAAGCGTTTCCCGAAGCGCCGGACGGTCCCTTCCACCGCATCTATGAAAAGGCCTTGCGCAGCGGCACGCCGTCTCATGGCGAAGAGCTCTATGCGCATCCGGTGCATGACCGTTGGTTTGAGGTGCATGCCTACCCGTCGGAGGATGGCTTGGCCGTGTACTTCCGCGACGTTACCGACCGCCGCCATTTCGACGAGAAGATCCAGCGCTCCCTCCAGGAAAGGGAAGTGCTGTTGCGGGAGGTGCATCACCGTGTAAAAAACAATCTGCAGATCATTTGCAGCATGCTGCGCCTGCAATCGCGAAATATTCAGGACGAGGCGATGCTGCAGGCGCTGCGGGACTGCCGGGAGCGGGTCCACGCCATGGCGATGCTGCATGACCAACTGCACCGCGCGCGGGACTTCTCACACATTAACCTGGGTGAGTACATCCGGAACCTGGCCGCCAGCCTGTTTTGCTCTTACGGAGTGAATTCCGCCGACATCGCCCTGCGCACCGATGTGGAGGACATGAATGTGTCGATCGACACGGCGATTCCCTGCGGCCTGATCGTGAACGAGCTGGTTTCGAATTCGCTGCGCCACGCGTTTCCCAACGGCCGCAAGGGCCATATCTGGCTGGGGCTCTCCGCGCGATCCAACGGCAATGCGGAGCTGACGGCCCGCGACGATGGCCGCGGTTTTCCAGGAAGCGCGGTGTCCACACGGTCGCTGGGTCTGCGGCTGGTGGAACTGCTGGCCGAACAAATCGACGCCAGGCTGGAGCGCTCCAGCACCGAGGCCGGCACCGGATACCGGCTCACATTTCAAGCAGGACAAGCAAGGGAGGTCGAATCTCATGAACAAACGCCGCATCCTGTTGGTCGAGGATGAAAAAGTCGTCGCCGCCGATATTCAGGAATGTGTCAAGGGATTGGGTTACGAGGTGGTGGGCGCCGCGGCCACTGGCATCGAAGCGCTGCATATAGCCGTGCGCACGGAGCCGGACCTGGTCCTGATGGATATCAAGCTCAAAGGCGACATCGATGGCATCGACGTGGCCGGCGCGCTGTACGATCAACTCAAGATTCCGGTAGTCTACCTCACGGCGCACGCGGATGCCGAGATCCTGGAACGCGCCAAGCTGACCGCTCCTTCAGGTTACGTTTTGAAACCGTTTGACGAGCGGACCCTGCGCACGGCCATCGAAATCGCGTTTGACCGGCACCGCCGCGAACGCCAGTTGATCGAGAGCGGGCAGCGCCTGGCCGCGGCCATCGGCAGCATCGACGAAGCCGTCATCGTGACGCAGGAAAACGGGCACGTCGCGCTGATGAACCGGGTCGCCGAAATCCTGACCGGATGGAGACAGGAAGAGGCTTTGGGCAGGCCGCTCGATGAGGTGTTCGCCACACTGGATGGCCAGATCGGATCGCCGCGCCCGTCGCCGATCGGCAGAGTACTACGTGAAGGAATCGCGATCGGACTGGGCGGACACGCCATTCTGCTGGGCCGGCGCGGCGAGCGGGTGCCGATCCAGGGCAGCGCCACGCCTGTCCGGGATGGCGATGCGCAGACCGTCGGCGTCTGCCTGCTATTCCGTGCCACCGGCCAGCGCAGCAGCGATGAACCGTGGGGCGCGCCCGATCATAGCTCGGTCACGCGCATGGAAATCCTCGGCCGACTGACGGCCGCGGTCGCCCAGAAGTTCACTGGCCTGCTGGAAGGGAATCGCGGGCGCACCAGGGCGACGCGCTTGGCCAACCGCCTTCTCGAATTCGGCCGGCGCCAACCGTCTCCGCCGGCGAATCTGGATTTGAACGAGCTCATCACGGACTTGGAGGATTTGCTGCAGTGCGCGCTGGGCGACATCATCAATCTGCGTACTGTGCTGGCTCCGGATGCCGGAGCCGTCAAGATCGATCCCGGCTATCTGGAGTTGCTGCTGATGCACCTGGCGAGTTCCGCCCGTGAATACGCGTGTCCCGGAGAGTTTTCGATCGAAACTGCCGCCGTGACGAGCGAGGATGCCGGCGACCGCTACGCGATCATTACCGTGACGATGCCGGCTGACATGCAGGATGCCTCGGGCTTACCTGCGCTCGACGAAATCGTGCGCGAGTCAACCGGAGAAATCCGCGTGGCGAACGAAGACGGCGCCATCAAAGTCTACATCCCTTCGGCCGCGGCGGCGGTTAGCGGGGAGTGATCAGCCCCCCCAACTTATCCTGCTCGCCCGCGGCGGCGCGTGGGAAACGGGTGGCGTACACTTCCAGATACTTCAGGCCCGAACCGGTGTTGTAGATCACGCTGCGTTCTTCGGGCTTCAGGAATCCCCGCGCCAAGAGCTTCTCTAGGGCCGCCACACACGCGGCGCCTTCCGGTGCGGCGAAGATGCCTTCGTCCCTAGCTAACTGAATGCCCGCATCCAGCAGTTCCTGATCGCTCACTGCGATCGCCGTGCCGCCGCTTGCGCGCACTGCCTCCAGCACCAGAAAATCGCCCAGCGGCTTGGGCACGCGCAGCCCCGCGGCCACCGTCGAGGCGTGTTCCCAAAACTCCGTGCGAGCCTCGCCGCGCTCGAACGCCCGCACCACCGGCTGGCAACCTTCCACCTGCACCGCAATCATCTTGGGCCGCCTGGCGCCGATCCAGCCCAGTTCCTGCATTTCGTCGAAAGCCTTCCACATCCCGATCATTCCGACGCCACCGCCGGCAGGATAGAAGATGACGTCCGGCAGTTCCCAACCGAACTGCTCGGCCACCTCATATCCCATGGTCTTCTTGCCTTCGATGCGATACGGCTCCTTCAGCGTGCTGATGTCGTACCATCCGTGCGACGCCACGCCTTCCGCGACACGCTTGCCGCAATCGCTGATCAGCCCGTCCACCAGCGTGACGTGCGCGCCGTACGCCTGACACTCGATATAGTTCGCTTGCGGCACATCGCGCGGCATGAAGATGTGCGACTCAATACCCGCGGCTGCGGCGTAGGCAGCTAGCGCGCTCGCCGCATTACCGGCCGAGGGGATAGCCATTTCGCGGACGCCCAACTCCACAGCCATCGATACGGCACAAGACAGGCCGCGCGCCTTGAACGATCCGGTCGGATTCAGCCCTTCGTCTTTGATCCACAGGTCGCGCGCGCCGAGACGCTTGCCCAGCCGCGGCAGAGGCAGCAGCGGCGTCCATCCTTCGCCCAAAGTCACGATTGACTGATCGGCGGGCGGCAGCACCGGTGCATAGCGCCACATGGATGCCGGGCCTTCACGGACATGGTCGCGAGTCCAGGCTTTGCGGATTGCCGCCACATCGTAGCGGACCAGCAACGGCCCGCCGCAAGTACAGAGATGTTGCACCCGGTCCGCAGCGTAATGCTGCTGGCACAAACTGCATTCCAGATGTGTTGCTTTAGCCATTCATCAGCAAGTCTAACAGCCGGCGCGCGTGCTACCGTGAACTGGAATGCCGCTGGCCCTCGACCTCGCGACCTTCCGCGCTGTGGTCACCACCATCGTTCCGGAGTCCTCCGCGCTCGATGAGCAAGGCTGGCGCGATTTCGACCAGGTGGTCGAAGCGCTTCTGCGCGGCCGTCCCGAGTCACTCAAGCGACAGCTCCGTTTGTTTCTCCGCGCCGTTGAATGGCTGCCGGTCATTCGCTATGGGCGGACGTTCAGCCGCCTGCATCCCGACGCCCGCGTGCGCATCCTGGCCCATCTCCAAAACGATCCGATCCAGAAGATCCGCGTCGGTTTCTGGGGCCTGCGCACCATCGTGCTCGCCGGATACTATGGCCGTCACGCGGCCGCGCGCGAGCTGGGTTACTGCGCCGATCCACGCGGTTGGGAGGCGCGTCCGTGAAGCGATTGCGATACGACATCGTGATCGTCGGCTCCGGCGCGGGCGGCGGGACGGTTGCCGAACAACTCTCGCCGCTGTGCCACCAGGGCGTGCGCATCGCCGTACTCGAAAAGGGCCCGCGTTTGCGCGATGACGAATTCACGGGCCGCGAACTCGAGATGGCCGCGGCTCTGTACGAAGACGGCGGCGGCTTCCTCACTTCCGATGGCACCATGACCCTGGCCTCCGGATGCGCCTACGGCGGCTCGACGGTCGTCTATACAGGCACTTCGATGTTGCCACCGGAGCGCGTCATCCAACGCTGGAACGTTCCCGGACTCACGCACGCCGATCTCGAATGCCGCGCGCGAAAGTACATGGCCGAGAACAACGTCCATTTTTTGCCCGACGAAGCCATCAATGGAAACAACAAGCTGTTCGCGTCCGGCTGCCGCGCGCTGGGCTATGACGTGCAGCAATTCCCGGTGAATGTGAAAGGCTGCCGCGGGTCGAGCCTCTGCAACTTGGGCTGTCCTAACCAGGCCAAGCAGGGCACGGACCGCGTGCAGTTGCCGCGCGCGGAACAGAGCGGAGTCGAAGTCGTCACTCGGTGTGAGGTGCTCGGCATCGGCGAACGGACACTCACCGCGCGCGCCTCGCCTAAACCCGCGGGCGGCAAGGGCGATCCGTCGCCGTGGGAGCCGGGCGATTATCAGATCGACGCGAGCATCATCGTGCTTTGTGCTGGCGCGTTGCACACGCCAGCGCTGCTGCGGCATCTCCCCCTGCCGCGCATTGGCCGCGGCTTCACTTGTCATCCGGCGATGATTATGGTCGCCGAGCACAACCGGCCCATCACGAATTTCATCGGCCATCCCAAGAGTTACTACTTGGATCAGTTCGCCGAAAGTGAGCATTTCGTGCTCGAAACCTGCATGTATTTCCCGTTCATCACGGCCAAGAGCCTGGCGGGATTTGGCGCGCCGCATAGCGCCTTCATGCAGGCCTTTCCGCGATTGCAGATGATCCTGGTGCTGGCTTGCGATAAAGCCGATGCGCACAATCGTGTGACTTTCGATCGCGCGGGACGGCCTGTGGCCGACTATCGTTTTCAGCCCGGCGCGATTCACGGATTGATTCGCGGGGCCATCACGTCAGCCAGGATCTTTTTCGCTGCCGGGGCCGCGCGCGTGCATATGCCGGTGGCCCGCTCTACAACCATCGACGCGCGCGATGCGGCGCGACTGGATGAGATCGCGGCTAGCGCCGAATTCACGCCCGGCAAGACTCCCGTTTCCGCGGCGCATTTGCAGGGCGGATGCGCCATGGGCGCCGGGCCGAGTGACTCCGTGACTGACTGCTGGGGCCGCGTACACGGCCATCCGCGTCTCTTCGTGGCCGACGCGAGTCTTTTCCCCGACTCACTCGAAATCAACCCCTACGTCACCATCATGGCGCTGGCCGATCGCGTGGCCCAGCGCATTCGCGAGGAGGTTCCCGCGCTGTTATGAAAATGACGGGCGCAGACATCGTGGTCCGCGCGCTCGAGGACGAGGGCGTCGCCTTCACCTTCGGCATTCCCGGCACGCACAATATCGAACTTTACGACTCGCTGGCCCGCTCGGCCAAGGTTCGCCCGATCCTGGTCACCGACGAGCAGAGTGCATCCTTCATGGCCGACGGCGCGTGGCGCGCTTCCGGCCAGCTTGCCGTGGCCAACGTGGTACCGGGCGCGGGACTGACTCATGCTCTCTCCGGGGTGGCCGAGGCTTGCCTGGATAATATAGCCATGCTGGTGCTCGCCTGCGGTATCCGCCGCGACACCGGCAAGTCATTCCAGCTTCATGCCGTCGATCAACAGGCCATCGCGCGGCCTGTTACTAAGGCGCAGTTTCTGATCGAGCGTGGCGCGGATCTCTACTCTACGATTCGCCACGCCTGCCGCATCGCACGCACCGCGCCTGCCGGTCCGGTGTTCGTCGAGGTTCCCGCCGAGCATTACATCTTTCGTCACGAAGTGGACCTCGACGCCGGCACTTCCGAAACCGAAATGCAGCCGTCCTTTCGCGCTGCCGATCTCGACCAGGCGCGCGCTCTGCTGGCAGCGTCCCGTCGTCCTCTGCTATACCTCGGCCTGGGGGCCGCCGGGGCGAATGTGGCGGCCTTGGCCGAGCGCCTGGAGGCACCGGTCGCCACCACGTTTCAGGGCAAGGGTATCTTTCCGGAAACCCATCCTCTGTGGCTGTGGTGCGGGTTCGGAGCCGCCGCGCCGCCGTTCGTGCGCAAGATTGCCTCAAGCTGCGACCTGACGCTCGCCATCGGCTGCCGCTTCTCTGAAGTCGGCACGGCAAGCTACGGCCTCGAGACACCCGGCAAGTTAGTTCATGTAGATATCGATCCATCGGTGCTGGATAAGAATTACCGCGCCGACTTAGCGGTTACTTCCGATGCAGCGCGATTCGTTTCCGCCCTCCTGACTGACTTGCCGCAACGAGAGCCATCCGCGCCACTGCGCGACGCCATCCGTGCGGGCCATCAGAAGGTCTGGGCCGGATGGGAGGCTCCCGCCGGCGGCGAGCGCGTCTCTCCATTTCAACTACTCAAGACTGCTCAGGAGCTACTCGGCCCGGCCGCCATCTATACGACCGACAGCGGCAACGGAACATTTCTAGCCGTGGAGTGCCTGCGTCTCGACCGCCCGCGCTCGTTTCTCGCGCCTATCGACTATTCGTGCATGGGCTATGCAGTGCCCGCCGCGCTGGGTGCGGCACTGGCTTGTCCGGGCCGCCCCGTAGTCTCACTGGCAGGCGACGGCGCCTTCCTTATGACCGGCCTCGAGTTACTCACCGCCGCCCAACTTCAACTGCCGGTTATCGTTCTGCTGCTGCGCGACCGCGAACTGGCGCAGATCGCCCAATTCCAGCAGACCGCGCTGGGGCGCAAGAGTTGCAGTGAACTTCCCGACTACGACGTGCCATCATTCTGCCGGACCGTCGGCGCCGAATACTTGTTACTCAACAAGAACGCCGAGATCGAGCCAGTTCTGCGGCAGGCGTTATCCGTGTCTGAGTCCAGTCGCCCGGTCATTGTCGAGGTGGCCATCGATTACTCGCGCAAGACGTACTTCACCGAAGGAGTCGTACGCGTAAACCTGGCGCGCCTGCCCTGGCCCGACCGTCTGCGCATGGTCGCGCGCGCCGTGTCCCGCCGGATTCGCACCTGATATCATTACCGGTCATGCGCACTCCAATCATCCTGGCCTTGCTGGCCGCCGCACCGTCTCTGGCGGGCACCTGCGAGAGCCTGGCAAACACCGCCCTGCCCGATACCGCCATCACGACCGCGCAAGCGGTTGCCGCGGGCGCATTCACGCCACCCTACGGTAACGCCATTGACCAGTTGCCCACGTTCTGCCGTGTCGCCGGTGTCATCAAGCCGAGCACCGATTCGTATATCCGGTTCGAAGTCTGGATGCCGGCCGGCGGCTGGAACGGCAAGTTCCTGGGCGCCGGCAACGGCGGGTTCGCCGGTTCTATCGGATTCAATTCGATGGGCAACAATCTCAAGCGCGGCTATGCCACCGCCGGCACCGACACAGGGCACGAAGGCGACGCCGAAGACGCGAGTTGGGCCTATCATCATCCCGAGAAAGTAACTGACTTCGGCTACCGCGCGCTGCATCTGACTACCGGGAATGCCAAGAAACTGATAGAGGCGTTCTATGGCCGGCCGGCGGATCATTTTTACTTCGATAGCTGTTCCGATGGCGGCCGCGAAGCGCTCATGGAAGCGCAACGCTTTCCCGCCGACTACGACGGCATCCTGGCCGGAGCACCGGCTAACTTCTGGACTCACATGTTGGCCGCCGGCGTGGATGTGAGTCAGACGATCTACACCGATCCGGCCGGATACATCTCTTCCATCAAGTTCCCGGCTATCTCGGAGGCCGTGCTCGCCGCCTGCGACGCGCAGGATGGGCTGAAGGACGGCATCATCAGTGACCCGCAGCGCTGCCACTTCGACCCAGTCGTGCTGCTGTGCAAGGAAGCAGATACGCGCGCCTGCCTCACGGCTCCGCAGATCGCTTCATTGAAGAAGCTCTATGCCGGCGGCCATAATTCGGAAGGCGATCCGATCTTTCCCGGTTACTCGCCCGGGGCTGAAGACGGTCGCGGCGGATGGATTCCCTGGCTCATCGGCAACGGCCCGGGCGGGAGCAGCAGTTCGGTGTACATGGAGAATTATTTCCGCTACATGGTCTTCGAGGATCCGGCCTGGAATCCGCTGACCGCCAACATCGATCAAGTACTGAAAGCGGCCGACGAGAAGACGGCCCACGCACTGAACGCCACCGAGACCGATCTGCAGGCTTTTCAGGCGCGCGGCGGCAAGCTCATTCTTTACCAAGGGTGGAACGATCCGGCGATCTCGCCCGCCAACACGATCAACTACTACAACGGAGTGCTGCACGCCATGGGCGCGCAGACCGCGCAGGGTTTTGTCCGGCTCTACATGGTTCCGGGCATGCAACACTGCGCGGGCGGCCCGGGCCCGAATGCGTTCGGCCAGCTCGGCATCACGACGGCCAAAGGTCCAGAGCATGGGATCTACGACGCTCTGGAACGGTGGGTCGAGAAAGGCACCGCGCCGGGAGCAATCATCGCGACTAAGTATGTCGATGATAGCTCCGCGAAGGGAGTCCGCATGACGCGCCCGCTTTGTCCCTATCCGCAGATCGCCGTCTACAAAGGTTCCGGTGACCCGAACGTCTCGCAGAATTTCGAGTGCGCGGCTGCGCGCGACACTGAGTGGCACCAGGCAATTAAAGTTCCTTTACCCCGCAACTGAGTTTGGTAACCTGACGTCAGATGACCCAGGAGATGGCTAACCATGGCTACTATTCGGGCTCTGCAGGCCCTGAGATTCCCCCTATTTTTCGCAACGGTTTCCTGTGTGTTCGTGTGGAGTGCGAGCGCGCAGGACCCGCCTACGCGTGTGGCGGATTTGAACTATATCAATGGCAACGTTTCCATGCAGCCGGCCGGCGACAGCGAATGGTCGCCGGCCATGATGAACCGGCCGTTCACTACCGGAGATTACCTGTGGACTGACACGAATTCGCGGGCCGAGCTACACCTGGATGGCGCCGTCCTGCGGCTAAGTCCCGAAACCAGCGCGGGATTTCTGAATCTTGACGACCGCATCGTGCAGCTCCGGTTCACGCAAGGCGAATTGATTCTAAGCGTGCAGTATGTGGGCGATGGCCAGAGCTTCGAAGTGGACACGCCGAACGCAGCGATCACCATCATGGGCGAAGGCGAGTATCGTTTCAACGCCGATCCGGATTCGGCGGCCACCTGGGTGGTGGTTCGCCGCGGTGAAGCGGAGGTCACCGGGGGCGGCCAGAGCTTCGTCGTGACTGCCGGCAACACCGCACGGCTTTCGGGCACCGATCAACTGGCCTTCGATGTGGAGTACGCGCCGCCGCCAGACTGGTTCGAGAGCTGGTCGGAAGACCGCGACGCGCAGGAAGCCCGCGTGCAATCTGCCCGGTATGTTCCGCAGGGCGTCATCGGATATGAGGAATTAGACAACTACGGCGCCTGGCGCGATGTGCCTGGCTATGGTTCGGTCTGGTATCCCGCAGTGGATGTGAATTGGGCGCCGTATCACAACGGCCATTGGGCCTGGATCGATCCGTGGGGCTGGACGTGGGTGGACGATGCGCCCTGGGGATTTGCGCCCTTCCACTATGGCCGCTGGGCCTATATCGGCAACGGCTGGGGCTGGGTGCCCGGCCCGGTTGCGATAGCCGGCGGACCTCGGGTGCGCCCGGTGTATGCGCCAGCGCTGGTCGCTTTCATTGGCGGCGACAACTGGGGTGTCTCGCTCTCGGTCGGCGGCCCTGCGGTAGGATGGGTGCCCCTTGGTCCGGGCGAACTTTATGCCCCGGCTTATCATGTCAGTCCCGGGTACTTCCGTACAGTGAATGTATCGAATACCACGGTAGTGAATAACATCAACATCACGAATGTCTATAACAACGTGTATGTGAACCGGACGGTAACTAACGTAACGGTAAATCAGCGTTTCGCCAATATGGCCGCGCCGAATGCAGTTTCGGCCATGCCACAGAATGCCTTCGCCAGCGGAAGGCCGGTGAGACAGGTTGGCATTACAGTGCCGCGGAATCAGGTCGCCCAGTTACATCCGGGGGTGATGCAGGTGAGACCGCAAGTGACTGCGGTCCGGCAGCCGCCCGCGCCGGCAGCCGGAGGCCGGCCAATTGTGCGGCCGCCCGCGCGCGCGCTTGCCGCACCCGTAGTGGCCAAGACCGCGCCGCCTCGCACACCGGGGGCAGCGCCCATCAGAGTCGCACCGCCGGCGCGGAGCGTTGTGCTGCAACCGCACCCGGCACAGCCCGCGGGGGGAGGTTTCCACCCACAACCCGGCCAGTCTCAACAACCGGTGCGGCCGCAGAATGCGGAGCCGCAGCGTCCGGGAGCGCCGCCGGTGAGGGTCTCCCCGCCTACGCCTGCCGTTACCGCGCAGCCGCGCCCCGCGGAGCAGCCTCCCCAGACTGCGCGGCCGCCAGCCGCCGTGCCGCGTCAACAGGCCGTGCAGCCCCCAGCCAACACACCGCGTCCGCAAACGGCGCAGCCCCAGCGAGTCCCGCCGCCTCAACGGCAGCCGGAGCCAAAGGCGGCACCGAAGGGCGACGAATCCAAACCGAAGCACGACGAAAAGAAGAAAGAACCGGGCGACTGAGGATTAACCTTCGACTGACTTGCGAGGGGCGCGATTCGTCTCCAAACTTGAGGGACAGGCAGGCCGGCCTCGAACCCTGGACTGCCCTTCGGACGCGCCGCTTCCGAAGGAGGCCCCACGCGTGCAATCCCTGCACTTTAGTGCCTCAAGTCCCACCGCAGGCCCCGGGGTGCGTGAGACCGGGGTCTCCTTGCGCCACGCGGGCATTATGCTGCTAACTTAAGATGTCGTTGCCAGGAGTTCCCGAGCATCATACGATAAGTTCACGGCCATGGACGAGCTTCGTTATTATCTCGAATCCTTGCTCGATCATCAGTGCAGTGGCGCGCTGAACTGTCCGGAGTGCGTGAGCCTCCAGAGGATCTATCAGTTCATGCATACCGAGATCTTCGCGACGGTGGTGTACGCCGAGACACCGATCGAACAGCGCCAGGCTCCTGGCTTCGAATGCAGGCCGGCCCATCGCGCGGCAGCGGGACCGCGCCGTCCGCACATGGCTTGAAGACCTAGCGCACGGGATCGAGCCGCCACATGCGAGCCACGCGCAACTCGGTCTCGCGGATCATCCTCGGCCACAGCGTATCCGGGTCGGAATCGAAGACCGCCGAAGGATCGCCCCGAAAAATGTACCAGGCACCCAGATCCGTTTCGTGCTCGAGCTGGGGAACGGTCCAGCCGGCATACCCGACGTAAACGTGCAGCGCGTTGGAGCCGGCCGGCGAGCCGAGCGTCCTTTCGAGAGCCTCGCGCGTGGAAACCAGAAAAACATCTCCGCACACGTGCTTGGCGCCGTCAGGCTGGTGGCTGGTACGCACGAGCGCCAGCACGTCGTTATCGCCGACCGGTCCGCCCGCGTACACCGGATCGGGCCGGTTCTTGGCTCCCGCGATATCTTCCAGCACGCGTGAAACCGGCACTTTCGAACGGCGATTCACGATCAGCCCGACCACACCTTCGTTGTCGTACTGCACCAGCAAAACGACTGTCTTGGCGAAGTTGGGATCCGGAAGGTCGCGGCTGGCCACCAGCATCTTGCCGGCGCCCAGATCGACGGGCCGCATGGATTGCGCGTGCGCCAGAGAAACGGCCGCCTGGCAAGACATCACAGCCACCACGACCGGCAGCAACCGCATGCCTCAATTCTAACCCCAACGACCGTGAACCGGACAACACTCGAATTGCGCGGACGGGCGCGACTTGAAACACTTTTTACAATTCGCTTATTGACTCCGGAGGTGCATCCTAGGATACTGACAGGATCGGTAACGGATGCTGTCCGCACGCACGGGGAAAAAACCGCTGCCGAACAAAGGAGAATTCCGAGAAATGCGAAGGTTCGATTTGTGCTTTTCTTCTTTCCTTACCGCTGGGCTGATGCTGGCCGCAACGGTAAGTCCGTCCACCGCGGCAGAGAAGCCGTATGATGCGTCAGCGAGCGCCCGCGTGGTTTCTGTACCGATCCCCGCTGGAGCAGTAAAGCCGGAATCCAGCTACGCCGGACTGGCGGAGGCGACTGTCACGGTAGGCTTGGAAACCCTTGGCGTGCCGTGCGGTGAGTGCGTTCCGGGCGTTAGCGGCAATAACATCGGTCTGCCTTGGCCCCTGTTCACCGTCAGCCAAGGGGAAACGCTGAGCGTTTCTACCTGGTTCGAATCGACCCTATACAGTGGGGCCTGCACGGCGGAGTTCATCATGAAACAGGGCACCACAGTGGTTGCGTCGGGAGTCTATCCGTTCCCGGGCGGCTGCACTCCGGGGTACTTGTACGGTGTGTTCTTCACAGTTCCAGTTCCGACGACGACGGGCTTCACCACCGTTATCGGCTCCATTCATGGCGGGCCCAACACCTCCGGTGTGAATACGTTCCTCAACGTGCAATAAGTAGTTCCTGCTTTGGGGCCGTCTCACCTACGGCCCCTGTTCAGATCGCCTCCAGTTCTTCCTCCAGCATCTGCTTCCGCGACAGATCCGCGTAGTATCCGCCGGCCATCACGAGTTCGGCATGGGTTCCCTGCTCGACAATTCGCCCGTGTTCGAGCACCACGATCGAATCCGCCTGCTGGACGGTGGAGACGCGGTGCGAGATCAGGATGACGGTCCGGCCCCGCATCATGCCGGCCAGGCCTTGCAGGATGCGCTCCTCGGTGAGCGTATCCACGCTGGACAGTGCGTCATCCAGAATCAGAATACGCGGGTCGCGCAGGATCGCGCGGGCAATCGCCGTACGCTGTTTCTGGCCGCCGGAGAGCGTAATACCGCGCTCGCCGACGATGGTGCCGTAACTATCCGGGAAGGCTTCGATATCGGCAGCCAGTCCCGCCAATTCAGCGGCGCGGCGGATCTCTTCTTTCGTGGCATGCGCCACGCCGAACGCGATGTTCCCCGCAATGGTGTCGCTGAAGAGAAATGTCTCCTGTGGTACGAATCCGATTTGGCGGCGCAGCTCCGCGGGGGACAAATCGCGCAGATCGACACCATCGAGCAGCACACTGCCCTCGGTCGGATCCATGAGGCGCGGGACCAGGGTGACGAGCGTGCTCTTGCCCGAGCCGGTGTGCCCGACGATAGCCAGGGAACTGCCCGGCTCAATCCGCAGATCGATGCCGTCGAGAGCACGCCCGGAAGGGTACGCAACAGATACGCCGCGGAACTCGATGCCACCGCGCACGCGGACGAGCGGCACGGGATGCGGAGGCGCGGCGATCGACGGCTGCTCGTGAAAGATCTGGTTGATGCGCGCTAGAGAGGCGCTGCCGCGCTGCATCAGGTTCACTACCCATCCGAGGGCGATCATGGGCCAGACCAGAAAGCCCATGTACGTGTTGAACATGACAAAGCTGCCGAGCGAGATGCGGTGGGACAAAACCTGCGTGCCGCCGTACCACAACACGACCAGGAACGTGAGACCGATCAAAGCTTCGAGCAGCGGCTGAAATACGCCGGAGATGCGCACCAGCCGGAGGTTCTCCGCAATGTACGCGCGGTTCAACTCTTCGAAGCGCTGCAATTCGGCCCGCTCCTGGGTAAAGGCCCGCACCATACGGATACCGGCCAGGTTCTCCTGCACACGGCTGCTGATGTCGGAGAACATGGCCTGAATACGCTCGAAGCGCGCGTGAATGGCGCGGCCGAAGAAGATGACTGCGAGCGAGACCAGCGGCGCCGGCAAGACGGCCAGGATCGCGAGGCGCCAATCGACCGACACCATGATGAGGATCGCCAGCAGGAAAGTGAGGCTGGTTTCGGTCCAGTACATGATGCCCGGACCGAGCATCATGCGTACGGCGTTGAGGTCGTTGGTCGCGCGCGCCATGATGTCGCCGGTGCGGACGCGCGCGTAATAATCCGGCGCAAGGCCGACCAGGTGGCGGAATAAATCGTTGCGCAGGTCGTACTCGATGTCGCGTGAAATACTGATGATGATCACGCGCATCCAATACAGGAAAATGCCCTTCAAGAGGGCGAGCCCCACCAGCAGTAGTGCGAAGCGCAGCAACCGGCCAACGCCGAAAGCATGCGATAACGCGTCGATGGCCGCACGGATGGCGAGGGGTTGTGCGGCGCCCGCGAAATCCTTGATCACCAGCGCGCCCAGACCCAGCGCGAGGCCTTTACGATACCGCCACAAATAGACGCGAACCGTGCGGAGTGTGCCCCACATACGCTACATACCCAATCCGTTGGCCACGGTCTTCAGCCATTCGATGAGAAACACTTTCTGCCCCTGGCGATTGCGCCACCAGCCATCCGGACTGAAGTAGGAATCGGGCGCGGCCACCACGCGCATCTCCAGGCCGGGCGCCGCGGCCCGGTAGATGCGGGCCGCACGGGCAGTGTGATAATTGCTGGTCACCAATAGCAATCGATGCACCCCGCGGCGGCGCAGATCCGGCAAAATGGCGGCGGCCTCCTCCCGCGTGCTCAGCGCGGTGTTGGGAGCGCGGACGAACCAGCTTTCCGGATAGCCGTGTTTGACCGCAAACTGGATCTCCAGGTCGCATTCGTAGAAGCCGTAGATGCCATAGGGTCCGCTGACCAGAACCTGTGGCACGTAGCCCTGTTTCACCAGTTCGGCGGCGCGTAGAATGCGATTGCCATAGAAATCGCCGGCCAATACTACCGCGATGTCAGCGCGGGCGGGGCCATCATCATGCACCAGCAGCCGGCCCAACCCTGCCAGCCACCAGGAATGCGTGGCGACGATTACCGCCAGGAGGATAGCGGAGACAACGAGGGATTTGAGGAAAAACGATGGGCGGCGCGCCACGGACTACTTCTCGTCCGCGGAATTTTTCTGATCGAGATGACCGACCGTTTTCAAACGTTGATAGAGCCGCTCGACCTCAGCTTCATCTTCCGGCAGCAGAAGCCGGTAGCGCGGCGCCGGAATCTGGCGGCGATCGGCGCCCGGTGTCAGGACTTCACCCCAGTATTGCCGGTAGGGGATCCCATCGATCAGCGCGTCGCGCGAAAGCCTGCGCAGGTGGCGCAGAAGGCTGTTGCAGGAATCCAGATCGCCCGGATAGATCAGCACCATGCGCGAGTCGTCGAACAGCGTAATGCTGACGATGAGCGGCGAAACCCAACCCGTGCGGTCCAGCCGACGGATGTCCATCCACGGGACGATCCGCTTACCCACGCTGAGGTAACCTTCGTGAATTTCCACGGCCGGACGCAAGGCCAACGCCAACAACAGCGTGGCACTCAGCAGGAACAGAGCGGCAGGAATGAATGCGGGGGTCCAATCCAGCCCCAGCCAGGCCGAAAAGCCCGCAAGCCCAACGGCTACAATTCCGAACGTGAGATAGTGCCGCGCCGGTGTGTAGCGAGTCATCTTCAAACCCGTCCACTTATAGACTACCGCCCCAGGGAGCGCCCGTCAATGCATTCGGAGGCGGCGAACACCCTGCCATCCGTAGTCAACTCCGCTCCACACCGTAAGCGCCAATGTCGGCCAAATGATGACGCTTGAAAACGCGACCAGGACGGGCCATCCAAAGGTGTTCCGGCCCAGAAAACCGACCGCCGTGAGGATCTGAAAAAAGGTGCTGGCCTTACCCCAAACACTGGGCGGAAATGCACGCAATTTGGTGAACCGCAGGGCGATAGCGGAGGCAAGCAGGATCAAGATATCGCGGCCGAAGATCGCGCCGACCAGCCACCAAGGCACATCGCCCGCGAGCGCCAGCGCCAGGAATACGCCGCTGAGCAGCAGTTTGTCGGCAATCGGGTCGAGCAATGCGCCGCCCGGCGAAGCCACGTGCAGACGGCGCGCCAGGTAACCGTCGACCACGTCGGTCGTAGCCGCAGCGGCGAACAACGCCAGCGCGGCGAAGGCGTGGCAGTTCGTGATCTCCCAAAGGATCACGGGAACGAGCAACAGCCGGGCTATTGTAAAAAGGTTGGGTAGCGTGAACCAGGCGCGCATCTGGAGGCGTGAGCGGGAAGCCTCAGGCGGGCTCGACAAAAACGGCGGTGCCGTATGCCAGCACTTCCGTGACGCCGCTCATGATTTCGGTAGCGTCGTAGCGCGCACCGACGACGGCGTTGGCGCCCATCTCGGCGGCGTGATTTAACATCAGCTCGAAAGCATGGGCACGGGTCTTTTCGCAGAGGCTGCTCAACAACGTGATGTTGCCTCCTACAATCGTTTGCAAGCCGGCGCCGATCGTGCCGAAAACCGAACGCGAGCGTACCACGATACCGCGCACCACGCCGAGGTTCCGCACAATCTTGTAGCCGTCCAGCGTGAAGGCGGTGGTGACCATGTATTCGGGGACGAAAGTCGATTGAGGATTGGTGTCCGGATCAGCCATGTGCTTATCTTAACGGATCGCTACCGGCCCGTCAGGACGATTCGCCTTTGAGCAGCTTTTCCAATTTGTGCAGGGGCTCATCAAGGCTCTGCAAGTTGGTGAGCACGCCCGCGAACAGGTCGCCCACTTTAGCGAATCTCTCCGGCGCATTATAGATGTTGAACTGGACCGGCGCTAGTCCGGGACGGACTTCGTCCCAGGCGAGCGGCGTGGCGACTGGCGCTCCCGGATACGCGCGCAGGACATACGGCGCGGCGATGGTTTTGGATTTGCCGTTTTGTACCCAGTCGAAATAGACGCGGCCCTTCTGGCGCTTCGAAACCGCGCGCGGCGTGGTGAACAACGCAGGGCGCGTGCGGACGACTAAGTGGGCCAGGATTTCGGCGAAGGTGCGGCTTTCGTCGTAGGTATAAATCGGCTCGATGGGGATGTAAACGTGCATACCGTCGCCGCCGGTGGTTTTGGGATAGCCTGTGAGACCGATGGCTTCCAGTTTCTCGCGCACGAGCAGGGCGGCCTCGACGATCATATCGAATGGGCAATCCTGCGGATCGAGATCGATGAGCACGAAGTCGGGATTGTCGAGGGTGGGCGCGCGGCTCATCCAGGGATTGTGGTCGATGCAGCCGAGGTTCACCAGGTACAGCAGGCTGGCGCGGTCCTGCGCAAAGACGTAGCGGATGGGCGCTTCGTTGTGATCGGAGTGGATTTCTTCCGTACGAAGCCACGGTGCGAAAGTCAGCGGCGCGTCCTTCTGAAAGAAGAATTGCTGGTTGATGCCGTTGGGGTAGCGCTTCAGCGATAGCGGCCGGTCTGTGAGGTGCGGCAGGATAAGCGGGGCGACGGTGTTGTAGTAATTGAGTAAATCGCGCTTGACGATGCCTTCGGCCGGATAGAAGACTTTATTCAGGTTAGTGAATTTGAGTGAGTGGCGATCGATGGTGAGAGTGACTTCGTCGCGCCCGGCTGGGACCAGCGATTCCGTGACCGCCGCGGGCGGCTGCTCCGCACCCTCGCGGACGCAATCGCGTGGATTGACGTCGGGGCGCAGGCCCAGATAGACGGGCGCGCGCAGGCGGCCTTCGTTGGTCCAGTTGGCGAACTTCACTTCGGCGACCAGCTCCGGCGTTACCCAAGTGACCTCTTTAGCCACCTTGGGCGCGTCGGGAAACGGCGAGTTCGGTGTGACCAGCGGGTCGAGTTTCTGCCGCAGAAAGGCGAGCGTCTTTTGGTCGAAGCCGGTGCCGACATTGCCGGCCCACATGAGCCGTCCCTTGTCGTAGACGCCCAACACAAGCGCGCCGAAGTGGTCGCGCTCGCCCGCGGTATAGCCGCAGATCACGAACTCCTGGCGCGCGACGATTTTCAGCTTGAGCCAGTCGCTGCTGCGACGCGGTTCGTAGCGGCTTTGGGCATGCTTGGCCAGCAGGCCTTCGAGGCCGGTCTCTTGCGCGGCTTGCAGCATGCTTTCTCCCGCGCCGGGGAAATGTTCGGAAAAACGCAGCACGTTGGTGGGGGTCAGGATCGCTTCGAGCAACTGCTTGCGCTCGATCAGCGCCACCTGGCGCAGATCGTAGCCGTTCAGATAAAGCAGATCGAATGCGAAATAGACTACGGGGTGGGAGCGCGCCATGTGCGAAACGGCGTTGGGGTCGGACTGCGCGATGCGCGGCTGGATCAGTTCAAAGCGGGCAATGCCTTTCGGATCGAGCGCCGCAATTTCGCCATCGATAATCGCCTGGCTGGCGGCGATGTAGTGGGGGATGACGCTGAGCTCGGGATACTGCTTCTCGCAGGAATGACCGGTGCGCGAGACCAGCTGCACGGCTTCCTGGTCGATAAAGCAGATGGCACGCACGCCATCCCACTTGATCTCGAAGAGCCACTCGTCGCCGTGCGGCGGCTTTTCGGCGAGCGCGGCTTTCATGGGCGCGATCGCGGTAGGCATGGGCGCTTTCACCGCGCCTTTGAGCGACGC